>NZ_JASATU010000058.1:0-400912 GCF_032906605.1 Leptothoe sp. LEGE 181152 | reverse complement strand
GCTAGACTGAAAAAGAAGAAAAAAGCAGCTTAACGTTGATTGCTTGCACTCATGTTGCCCGGTGACAACACACTCTGCAATCGGCAGAGATAGAAGCTCTTGCCTCTTTTTTTGTTAAAAGTCCAATAAGGCCCTGACCGCCTAGTTTTGGGAGTATTGCGTTCAGAGTGTTGAAGTTTGGTGGGTGGATGTCACTCAAAATTCAACACTCAGCACTCAAAATTATTCATTCACAGCGGCAAACACGGCTGAATAATCTTGGTCAGCTAGTCCTTTGTCTACGGCTTGTTGCACCATATGAGCCACACTTTTGGCGACGTCGGCGTTAAAGGTGTCGGCAGCTTGCACAAACAGGTTCATGTCTTTGAGTAGATGCTTGCTGGGGAAATTGGGATTGGCAAAATTGCGATCGCACATACGTCCTAATTTTTTGTCAAAGGTGGGAGCGTAGAGTGCACTTTGTCGCACAATGGCCATGAATTTCTCAACGTCGATGCTTTCTTGCTGGACCAGTCCTAAACTCATGGAGAAGGCAGTGGTCAGGGTGCCAATCAGCTGGTTCATAGCCAGTTTGACACCACTGCCTGCACCCACTGGACCCATTAACTGAGGTTCTGGCCCAAAACATGCCAAAATGGGTCGCCATTGAGCAAATTGCTCTGGGGTGGCCCCTACCATCACAATTAAAGTGCCTGCTTTGGCTTCGGGGATGCTGCCGAGAACAGGCGCTTCGAAATAATCGCCACCAGCCGCTTGGACGGCTTGGGCAATGGCTTTACTTTCTTGAGGGGCGATGGTTCCCATTTGTAACACTGTTTTGCCCGTTAGCTCTGCCTTAGCTTCTGGACTTAAGAGGGTGGTCTCGATGGCGGCAGCATTGGTCAACATCAGGATAATCAGTTGGGAAGCTGCGATCGCACTAGCAGGATTTTCTGCCTGTTTAACCCCTGTTGCTAACAGTCCCTCTAACTTATGAGCACTGCGGTTCCACGCATATACTTGATATCCAGCTGATTGGAGCAGCTGTGCCATGGGGGTACCCATCAACCCTGTACCTAGAAACCCAATGTTCAATTTAATTTCCTCTCTGTCAGTATGTTTGAATTCCAGCTGTCCTGGGGTAACCCTAGTAACCTGTAAAACTAAGAAGCGATAGTGTTGCTGCTTGTCCTGTGGAAGTTGGCTAATGTCTTTTCACTGGAAATCGGGAGACGCACAAAGCCAAAGGGGCCTTCGTCGCAACCCAATCACTGTATGTATAAATCTTATATGTCCACTTTTTATTGTTCTCGTATCGTAGGTCGCTTAGTTGTATCGTTAAGTGTTTCGGCGGCCCTAATTTTGACTAGCTGTACTCCTCGTGAAGACTGTTCCTTAATTAATGGAGCGCTAGCAGAGGGCAACTTACGTATTCAAGAAATCAATGAAGGCAATCTGGGCGGCTCGGACTACAACCAGGGCATTGAGCGTCAGATTGGCCGCATTTACTATGATGTGTCCCAGGTACTTGATAGTCTGCTGATCTCAAATCGCAAGTTGCAAACGATTCAGTTCCAGCTTGTTGAGGTATATCAGCAAGCTTCGGACTATCGCTATCAAGCGGCGGAGTTGATAGCTAGCAACCCTGACCCTAACGATCAGATTAAAACCGATGTGCGTACACTACAGCTAGATTCTGAAGCGCAGGTGGGAGCAGTGACGGAAAATCTACGTAAACAATGCCCGCTCCGTTAGTAAAACTGTAGAGCGGGCAGCGAGTCAAATAATTTGTGACTGATTGTTTTGGCTATTTATTCGTTATTTAGCTGCGGTGGCTAGGAACTGAATATTGGAGAAGTTGAACTCCATGTCGCCCTCATCATCAGATGCGATCGCACGACGAGTCAAGATAAAGTAATCACCTACTTTGTCGTACTCGTCGGTAAATTCGCTACGCCCTTTTTTCTGCTCTCCAGTTTTTGGGTCGTGGTATACCGAATCATAGGTATGGGATAAGTAGCCGGCACCAGTGTCGTGAGTGCTAAAGGTGTTAATAGTAACGACTACGCCGTGAATGTGGCGATGAACTAGCACCACCTCATTATCAAGAACCTTGTACTTATCACCAGTGGATTTTCCTTCGACCAGGATCTCCACAGCTCCACGCTCATCAGTGTCACCCATGGCAAATGTATTTTTTCCATGGGTATCTTCAAACTCACGGCGTACTCGATGAATGGCAACCTCCCAGAGTTGCCCTTTAACCAGCTTCAGCGCTGCCTCATCCTCAATATCAAAAACCTCAGCTGACAGGTCGGGATTCACTCGAGCTTTCCCAATATAGGTTTGCTCACCATGCTTAAATTCGACATCTGTAGTGTAGCCAGGGAAGTTTCCATCCCAGGTGTAGCGGTTTTCGTAGGCGGCACGCATGATATCGCGCGCAGAAAGCTGTACAGCAGTCATGGGCACTTATTGGATTACATCTATCCTTTACTTTAGTCAGTTTTTTATCCCTTGGGCAGATAGTATATATATCGACTGTCAATAGCGATGATTCCGCCGATGGGAATCATCGTCACAACATATACTCAAAAGATTACTCGTGCACATTACCCCACAGCTCTCCTAAACGCTGATCACGACCACAACCAAGGCGATATAACCGATAGCGAGCTGGATGAGTCTGATAATAATTCTGGTGGTAATCTTCTGCCGGATAAAACGTATCTGCTGGTAGCAAGTCAGTGGCAATGGGTTGATCAAATAAATGACTCACTGCTTCTTTTGACGTTTCAGCAAGCTGTCGCTGAATTTCATTGTTATAAAAAATGATCGATCGATATTGGCTACCTTTGTCGCAAAACTGCCCTTGGCTATCCAGGGGATCTACATTTCGCCAAAAGGTATCTAAAAGTGTTTCATAGCTGATGATATCGGGGTCATACTTAATCTGTACAACCTCTGCATGGCCTGTTATCCCTGAGGAAACCTGACGATAGCTAGGGTTTTCAACTGTGCCTCCCATGTAGCCTGAGGTGGTATCTGTGACCCCTTGTAGCTCATCAAAGGGATGCTCCATACACCAAAAACAGCCCCCTGCAAATGTTGCTTGGGCCGTTTCTGCTACGGCTGTAGAGGCTCCTAGACACCATATGCACCCTATTAGCACACTCAGAAATCCTTGTTGTAGCAACCGTCTCAACGGCCATTTCTTGAAAATGCTGTGCATCATTAAAGTGTACCTCTGCCAGTGATTAGATGCTGGGAATAACAATGGCTCCCAGCATAAATGACAATGAAGCTAGTAGCCAATAGTCAACATACCGTTTGTTCATAAGTCTGATTTTTTGGCCCATCATGTCCAGTTTCTATTGCCTCTTTCTAGCCGACATTGATTGTTGCAGGTTGGTGAGACCTTTCAAATATAGACCCTAGGGTTCAATGCCTGCTTCATCATTCCCCAAGACGCTGTTTTCATCCGGTAATGTAGCTGAGTTGGCCATGATCACGCCGGGTGTCATGAGGGTCGTGAGCTGCATAATAGAGAGATGATTCAATTCAGAGTTTGGATGTCTGCGTCTAAAGTCTAAGATTTGAGAGGTCATTGTCAGATGATCTGTCCCTGTGATGCCCCAGCGTTGAGGTAGTTGCGGGCTGATTGTGTTGCCTGCTCTACTCCACTGCTGGGTGGATAGCGGTGTCATGATTCCGGGTGCGGTGCGACTCTGCCAGGTCATTGTTAACTGGTGGCGTACCAAGGAAGCTGTCATACCTGCCATTACTGCTAGTGGTAATAGAACAGCTACACTGCGATTTCGCCATTGCTGATAAATGGCAGTACGTTTACTCAGTTGTATAAATTTTTGAGCCAATGTAGAAAGCTCTTGCCCATGTACCAATAAGAACTGACTAATATCGTTTAAGTACTTTTGCCCTAATAGATAGTCAGAGCATTTTAATTCCCCACGGGAGTGCCATATCCATGCACGGGTTTCAAGGTCCCGCTGCTGACGTAACGCAGGACGATCAGCCTGTAGCCACTGTCGTAGTAGATGCCAGTCTGATACCAAAGATTTATGGGCTAGTTCAATCCTTTCGTCGGATGTTATTCCCTGTTCACACCAGTGAGCGATGATGCTCATGTCTGAGCGGTTGGAATGATGATTAGCTTGCCAAGCTGCTGTTGCAATGGTCTGACCGTTTGTTTGTGCTGCCAAGTGTGGTTTATCTGAGACTACGAGCCGGGCAGCTACTAACTTCTGCAACATTCGCTCAACCATCACTGCGGAAAATTGTGGATTGATCAGCTCAGATTTGCGAACGGAACGACCCTGATCCAGCCGACCGTCCCCTAAATCACATAGAGCAATAAAAATACGTTTTGCGATCGCTTGTTCATTTGCTGGTAAGGATTCATAAAAAGTTGTTGCTCTGTTCGTGAGCATTTGCGATAAACGCCCTAACTTCATATAGCTATCTACTGAGAGACAAGGACCGCCTTTGCTATAGGACATAGGGGTCCGATGTTGCCAAAGTTCATATAGAATACTTTGTAGCAAGGCTAGTTCACCGGGAGCTCCAGTGAGATCTAACGTTAAATGATGTACTAAATGAGGGTCTATTTTGAGCCCCAGCTTCTCAGCAGGTTTCTCAATCACACTTCGGATTGCTTGGTAATTCATCGGCTTGATGACAACCTGATTATTTTCGATTAGCGAAAACATCTCGCTATGGCATGTCAGATGGTCGAGAGCATCTGAACGGATGCCAATAACAACGCCTAAGGCTATGGATGAACAACGCAATGCGGTGACTAAAACTTCCATAACCTGAGCACGTTCTTGTTGAACTAGGGGATCAGTCGTTGGCATTAATAGCTCTTCAAACTGATCAATAACGAGCCATAACTTAGTGCCAGTAGGTTGTTTTAGTAATGCAGCAGTAGCTAAGTTAATCAGACCACTGGATTCATGACGCAGAAGTTCTTCTGCTTGCCATAATTGTTTAGCCACATCTATTTCCCGACTGCCGAGTGTGAACGCGGTTGCTAAAGTTTTCAATGGCGTTGTCCCAAGATTGACATAGCGTATAAGCCAATTATCGCTGCCCAAAATATCATTACCTGCTGACAATCTGGGAATTAATCCTGCTCGCAGGAGTGATGTTTTTCCACTACCTGATGCTCCTACTACGGCACAGACATTGGTTTGTTGGAGTGACTGAAGAAGTTCTTGTATCAACTCGTCGCGACCAAAATAATACTCAGCATGTTTCTCTTCAAAGGGATGTGGACCTCGGTAGGGACAAAAGTTAAAACTATACTGTTTGAGGCGAGAGATAATTGAGATGTTCTCTGATGTAGATGTTGAGAGCTCTGTGTGTTGGGTAATAACAATTTCACTGCCTCCCTGTTCAAAGAGGGGTTGTTGCAGCTCGCCACTTAGTTGATTAGTGATAGATGCAACTAAGTCAGTACTTGTGACCCGACCACTATTAGAATTTTGAGGCCGTAGGCTAGAGATAACTGCCTGGGTGAGCACACTATAATCGCTACTTAATGACTCATAAGCTTCCTCATACTCACGGGATGCTGCTATAAAGAGATAACTCTGACCATCACAGCCTTGCCATGCTTCATCTTTTAGTGAAAGAAACTCACCACTATGACAACAATCTAAAATAATGATGATTTGTCTGATAGGGCTATGTTTAATAAGTCGGCGCAGCCAGGACAATGATATGCCACTATTATTTGAATTGTTTGGCTGAGTTTCACTAGTGGCGAGATATCCCTCTCGTATACCTATTTCACGCTGAAGCCCATGGCCTGAAAAATAAAAAAAGACAGCTTCGGGAATATGATTGCCTTTGGGCAGTAGAAGTCTAACTAAGCTATTTTCTAATTGTTGTGTAGATACTAATGTTTGTTGGCCTACTTTGGGACGCTGATTTTGTATGATTTCCGGTAACCTACGTACACGGAAATTACCATGGTTCTCCAACAAGTTAGCGATGCCTTCTGCATCTTTAGCTGCTGCTGTGAGTCTAGGTAATGTCTGGTATTGATTAATGCCGACAATAAGTGCGTCCCGTGACATGACCGGTACATTCCAATAAATATTTAGGTGGCGTCATGATTTTCTACTGTGCAGAAGACTATGGCTGCCAGATGGATTTTCATATATCTTGAGAGAAAAACACAAGCAAATGAGTTTTCTGGAGCAAGACATGAAAGCATCAGATCGTTTTGATGCTCGTTTCAGATATAAACAATATTTTCAGAGCTAGCTCGAAAAACACTTGGGTAGTTGAGCAACAACTGATGCCAGTAGGCTTTGAATATGATTGTTTTCATACTCAACATACTAGAAGTTTTTGCGGACAGTCGAGAGGGGTGAGACCCTCCTGTCGGTAATATCAAAGAGAATTAATGTGTTGTGCTTTATGGGTTATCCATAAAAACTCGTAGGAACTTCATTGAAACACTGATTATGGTTGATATATTGATTATGGTTAGACGTATGTTTACTCAAAGTAACAACAAAATTTGCTAGTAAAAATCAGTGAATTAAAGGTTTACTTTGTCCACAGCAAACAAAAAAAAGGTGCCAATCGATCATCATTAATTTATATCGGCCAGTCGGCGGATATTTTTGAATAAGACTCCGTAAGACTATGCAAGATTCCGTTTGGTTGTGTCGGTGATGACCGATATAAACCTTTGTTTAATAGGGGTTCTACTGATCTGTCTGAATGAAGTCTAAAAATATATAGCGTTTTTAATATCATTAACGATGGTGTCACTGCTCATGTCTCATGCACTGACACTATCAAAATCTGTTGATATCAGGGTTAGACATGTCTATATATTGATTTGCTTGAGCTATAACCTGTGGTGTAATTATCTTTGATTACAAAGAAAAAATCTAAGGTTGTGAATCTGCTCAATATGAAGAGTCTAGACAGAATCGCGTAGAGTTTGGGGGTTTATCTATCAGTAGTAATGATACTTAGGAGTTTTTATACTCAGCAATTTAAGGAGATCTACTAAACTGGTTGTTTGTGCTTTAGCTATTTTGAAAAAATATAGCGTTTCTCTATCTGATAGAGCATGGAATTAAGGCTGAAAAGCTTGCTAATAAAAGATTCTAATGTTCTTTGTTTGCGTGGGAACGTTGTCAAAAGTATTCTCTATGGAGTCTTTATAGGTATAAGCCTTAGCCTAGTTGAGCGATATCAGAACTTAGAAATATCTTCCTGAAAAGCGTTGCCTTGCCTTTTACTATGGATCAGCAAAATAGCTTAATTCACAATTATAAGGAACAAACTAATGCACCTCAAAATCTAAAGGAACAGCATCAATGAATATGATGAGATTTTGGGGGAAGGACAGTGCAGAATAAGAGAGGGTTCTTGTTTGCTGAATGCTAGCTTGTCAATGGGCGAGACCTTTAATAAGCGCTTGTGTGACTATGTTAAACCGTTGATTCCCCATGAATGTAAGGTTTGCATTTCAATATTGTTCAACTCTAGGAACTTTGCGTGCCTGCATCCTTCAAGGATAAATAATGGGTGGTTTTGAGAATTATTTATCTTAACAGTTAAGGTCTCGAAAAGTATTAACTCAAACTATTGAAATTGGTCTTAGGGGCTTAACTTAAGCATCAGGGTGCTGCTGAACTACCTTAATCGAAAACTCAATTCATACGTTTATTTAGGATAGTTTCATATGTCACAAGAGATTCTGGAGGCTGCTATAGATGCGGTTAGGGTCGGACAGTTTCAAGCAGGTATTAGTGGCTTGAGGCATGTTGCGTCTCAAGTGCGTCCACCGGATAAGCTATATTATTCGGCAAATATTTGGTTGGTCAGAGCCTATAAAGAGAGTGGTCAACTGCCACAGGCCATTAAACTCTGCCGTCAGTTGGCGACGAGTTCTCATCCCAGAGTTCAAGTTTGGGCTCAGCAGGCTTTGCCGGTTTTGCGACAACCGTCAAACATTTCTAGTCGTCTAGATATTTTCTAGAAACTCTAAAGAAATTGGCAATCCTTAACTCGAATCTTTGATTTAATATCTCTATTGCGGCTATGCCATGCTGGAAGACGTCGTGGCAATCGCTGTCCAGGTAAACTAGGCTAGCGCATGCATACTTTAGAAGATCGTTTAGGGATGTAATCAGGGGTTGCCATGTATCTGCTGTCGGTTACCCTTACTAATTTTAAGACTCATCGCGATCGCAACTTTGAGTTCCAGCTAGGGACCAATGCCATCTGTGGGGTCAACGGTGCGGGTAAGACTAGTATTTTAGAAGCGATTGCTTGGACCCTATTTAACTATCGAGGGAACTATAAGCAAGAGGACTTGATTCGGAATGGCAGTGGTAGTGCGCAGGTTAGAGTCGCGTTTGTTTCTGGCCATGATGGCCGTACCTACGAAGTAGAGCGTTGTACTAGCCGAGGCTATACCCTATACGATCCCCAGCTTGGGGAACGCTTAAATTATAGTCGCATTAAAGATGAGGTAGAACCCTGGCTCAAGCAGCATTTAGGCGTACCGATCGGAACAGAGTTGGGGCAACTTTTTGCTAATACGGTTGGGGTCCCCCAAGGGACTTTTACCGCTGATTTTTTGCTGAGTACTGAGAAGCGTAAACCTATTTTTGATAATGTTCTCAAGGTAGAGGAATACCGCCGGGTTCATAAAGATTCTAACGCTCTGCGGCGGTATGCTGAGGCTCAAGTAGATTTGCTTAAACATCAGCTACAACAGTATGAGGAGCAACTCCAGTCTTTGGATACGCTACAGACTCGCTATGATGGTGTTGCCGAAGAGATTGCTCTTGATGAGCAACAGCTGGTTAATTTACAGCAGGATCTGACGAAACTCCAGGCAAAGAAAGAGGCCTTAACTAGGCAAGCTCAAAAAGTGCAGACTTTACAGCAACAGCAACAGCAACTAGTGTTGCAGCTAGAGGCAAAGCAGCAAGCCCAGCAAGTGATGGAGCAGGCTCAGCTAAGAGCACAACAGGCAACAGAACTATGTCAAGCCCATGCTGAAGCTTATCGATGTTATCTGGCGGTAGAAAATATTCTTAAGACGTTAACCCAGAGAAATAAGCAGTATCAGCAATTATTACAGCAACAGCAGTCCCAACAACGTAGCTTAGATCAGCAAGCAGCTACCATGGCAGGACTTAAAGTGAAACTGGAACAACGTAGTCAGCTTCAAACTCAGGCAGCTAATGTAGCCCAACCATGTCAGCAACAAGATGAGCTAGAGGCTGAACGCCAGGGGGTGATTCAGCAACAACAAGTTTTGGGTAAGTTGCAGCTGCGTTGTCACAGTTTGAAAGAGCGTTTGTCTAGAAACCAGCGGGATGTTCAACAGGTGCAATATGAACGTAAGGCTCTTGATGCACTACAAGACAGTGTAGAGACAATTTCTAGTTTGGAGCAACAGCAACAACGTTGGCAGCAACAGCTGAGCCGAGTTGAGGCCGCTCAACAGTTTGAAGCAGAGCTTCAACAACTGGTTGTTACCCATCGTTCTCAAGCTATAGACTATGGTCAACAAACGATGGCTGCCTTGGCGTCCTTAGAACAGTTGCAACAAAGTTTACCCCTGCTGTCTAATGATGTATTTGAGCAGTTAGAAGCTGCGATCTCAACTGGACAATCTCTTAGTCAGACTACTCTGTCAACCCTAGAGAATATTCTCAATGATCTCTCGGGACAAGTGGACACTGAACAGCTGACTCGTAAATTAATGTCTGTACAGACACAGTTAAACAAAGCTTATGGCCATAAAGCGCAGCTGAGTCATCGCCCACGTCTACAACAAAAATATGCAGAACTGCTCGAGCAACAAAGCCAACTTCAAAACGATATTCTCCAGCTTGAACAACAGCTGACACAAACGGAGCAGCTTGAGCAGCAGTTAAGTGAGATAGATAAAACTTTGGATGCTCTCGGTGATCCGAAAGGACGGCGGCGGCTTTTACAAGAACAGCTTCAGGCAATGGAAAATGTTGAGGCTGACTATGGGCGTCTCACTGCCCAGCATCAAATTTGGGAAAAGCAGCTTGCTGAACTGACTACTCAGCTTTCTGACTTTACTGACCTCGATCAAGAAATTGCCCAGCAGCAGCAGTTGCGCCAGGAGTATCAACCGGGCTATCTGATCTATATTCAAAATGAAAAAGATGCCCAATTGTTAGAACAGCGGACCGCTGATGTAGCAGCCACTCATCAGTTGGTTGTGGAATTAAGCCAGCACCGTGAACGTCTTGTTGATCAGCTGAGTCGTCTCTTGGATGAGTTAGACCCAGCAACATTACAACTGGTAGACCAACGGTATGGGGAGGTGAAGTCTCAGTGCGATCTCATCACGGGCAGTCTGCCTCAGCAACGCAAGCTCCAGGCTGAACTGACCGATCAACTTGAGAGTTTGCGAAAAGTAAAAGAAAAGCGAGATCAGACTCAGCTCGACCTGAAACAAAAGGAGCGTACCAAACGCTTTATTAACTTCGCTCGAAAAGCATATAAAGAAGCCGGACCCCGCATCACTGAACGTTATGTAAAGGGCATCTCCCAGGAGGCAGATCGGCTATTTCGCGATCTGCTCAATCGACCCAACGTCTCATTAGAATGGACACGGGACTATGAAATCGTGGTTCAGGAAGGTAGCAATACGCGTCGGTTTATTAACCTGTCTGGTGGAGAGCAAATGTGTGCCGCTCTAGCTGTGCGTTTAGCCTTGCTAAAGGTCCTTGCTGATATTGATATTGCCTTTTTTGATGAACCGACTACTAATATGGATCGCTCCCGACGTGAGAGCCTGGCTGAGGCGATTGCGCGGTTGAAGGCATTCAAGCAGTTATTCGTGATCAGCCATGACGATACCTTTGAAAAGGTAACCGAGAATGTCATTGTTGTTGAACGAGAAGATTAGCCCGAACGGTTGGTCAAACGTTTTACCATGGTGTCTTTAAGGGTTGAGGGGAGGGGCAGCCACTCAACTAAGATAACCCAAAGGTTTCCCATGCCAACCCTCCATATCTAGGATCTAGATCTAAGGCCGGGTTCCAATCACTGCTCCCTAGATATAAGCTTTTATCAATCTAATTCATTGATTTATTAAGCATTCCGAAAGGTAGAGCTGCAAGGGCAATTTGCCTGAATATCAGCATTTAAGCAACGTGAGATTTTACTGGACTTGATGTGTAATCAGTGGGTGAAAACAGCAAATGAAAACCTCTGTATTGCCTTGCATGTAAATCTTCCACAGGAATTTTATCCAAAAGGTAAATCCGTCTTGGATTTGTAGGCTTATAAGTTAAGCTTTTCACTCCAATTCAAATTAATAAACGAAACAAATAGTGGAGTCATTTCAATTTATTGGTAGACTTTAATCAATGAAAATTAGGAGTTTCATTTATCAGAGTCAATTCTCCCTTGGTAGCCTAACCATTGAGTCTGATTTTCTGAGGCAGTGCAAACAATAGCTTTCTTTGGGAGGCATCAGGCAAGCTTGCTGATTTCAGAACCAATGGTAGGCAACTGGTAGTCTTGGTTGGACTAATAGGTGCTTCAAAATGCAAATTACAAATAAGATACATTTCCGAAATTTACGCGGTGACCTCTTTGGGGGTGTCACCGCTGCTGTGATTGCGTTACCCATGGCCCTAGCCTTTGGTGTTGCCTCAGGTGCTGGTGCGGCATCAGGTTTATGGGGGGCTGTATTAGTAGGTTTTTTTGCGGCTTTATTTGGTGGTACACCCACGCTGATTTCTGAGCCCACTGGCCCTATGACAGTTGTTATGACAGCTGTGATTGCCCATCTAGTGGCTGCTGATCCTGACAACGGTATGGCGATGGCCTTTACCGTCGTCATGATGGCCGGCGTATTCCAAATTATTTTTGGCGCTTTGCGGCTTGGTAAATATGTCACGATGATGCCTTACACAGTGATATCGGGCTTTATGTCTGGTATCGGCATCATTCTGGTGATTTTGCAGCTAGCGCCATTTTTGGGCCAAGCGAGTCCTAGTGGCGGTGTTGTCGGTACGCTACAGGCGATTCCGGAACTGTTAGTCAATATTCAACCGGAAGAGACAATGCTGGCGGCTGTCTCTGTTGCCATTATTTTGTTCATGCCTGCTCGCCTTAAACGGTTGGTCCCCCCTCAACTAGTTGCATTAATAGGTGGCACAATTCTCTCATTAGTCTTATTTCCTGACTTAGACATTCGTCGCATTGGCGAGATTCCTATGGGTTTCCCGCAAATGCAGGTGCCTACCTTCAGTGCTGATCAGCTGCAACTCATGTTTGTTGATGCAGCTGTGCTTGGTATGTTGGGCTGTATTGATGCACTTTTGACTTCTGTCGTTGCTGATAGTCTTACTCGGACTGACCATAACTCTAATAAGGAATTGATTGGTCAAGGTATCGGGAACCTGATGTCGGGACTGTTCGGTGGTATTGCTGGTGCAGGGGCTACCATGGGAACCGTTGTGAATATCCAAACGGGTGGTCGTACAGCCCTTTCTGGCTTGACTCGTGCGTTTGTTCTGCTGGTTGTTATTCTGGGGGCTGCTAATTTAGCTGCAACAATTCCCCTGGCGGTGCTTGCAGGTATTGCTCTCAAAGTCGGTATTGACATTATTGACTGGGGTTTTCTCAAACGAGCGCATCAAATTTCTGTCAAAGGTGCGCTGATTATGTATGGCGTTATTCTGCTGACGGTTTTGGTGGACTTGATTGCAGCTGTTGGTATTGGCGTGTTTGTTGCCAATATTCTCACTATTGATCGCATGAGTCAGCTCCGTTCTGAATCAGTTCGAGCAATTACTGATGCGGATGATGCGATTCGGTTAAATTCTGAGGAAAAACGTTGGTTAGATGAGGGCAATGGTCGCGTGCTGTTATTCCAGCTCAGTGGCCCTATGATCTTTGGGGTTGCAAAAGCGATTTCCCGAGAACATAACGCCATTGGTGAGTATGATGCAGTTGTCTTTGATGTAAACGATGTGCCTCATTTAGGCGTTACAGCATCTCTAGCCTTAGAAAGTGCTATCGAAGAAGCTGTTGAAAAGGGTCGCTCTGTTTATATTGTAGGGGCTGCTGGCCAAACTAAGCGTCGTTTAGCGTCACTGAAGGTTTTTAATCTAATGCCTGCTAACAATCTGTATACAGATCGTACTGAAGCTTTAAGACAAGCTGTTCTTCAAATCTATCCAACGTCCCCAGAAGTGACTGTGTCTGTGGACGCCTCTTCCAAAACCTGAAACCAAATCATGTAAGGGCTATGCAACCTGTTTTGTGGCTGTTACTTGCTCTCGGCATGACTGCTTTAGGTTACCGCTTACGCCATCGTGATGAAGTTTATGCGCTCGCGCTCTATATCGTTGCCTTGCTGAGTGGGCTTTGGGGATTTTCCTTAGTGCCTAGTACGGTGCAACTGACAATGGGGGCTATTGCCATTGGTTGGTTACAAATGAGTAGTCGGCGTAATTAGAGGCTTGTTGTCGGCGAGTAATCCAGCTGTGTTGCTGGGTATTGAATTCAAGCTTTTGGTGAATACCCAGCAACCAACACCTTCAACTTACTATTTTTGCTATTTATCTTGGGAGAGTGCATATTTTTCATACTGAATTTAAGACAAAAACACTTTAAAACTATGAAGCAAAGAGGATTTACTCATGTTGTTCAATAACGTGTCAGCGTTATCCCTGGATCAGTTGATAGACACGTGGCCATCAACCCCATGGACATTTGCAGAAGTCTTGCCAGCTGAGTTCAGCCCTTTTATTTTGATGGGTGTGCTGCTGAGTTTGATAACAGTCTATGCCACTAGTAAGATTGGTGGTGAGCTATCAAAGCGCCTTGATTTACCTCCCGTATTAGGTGAATTAGTAGGGGGTGTTGTTGTTGGTATCTCTGCTCTACATCTGTTGATGTTTCCTGAAAACACCGCAACGATTACAGATTCATTGATTGCTCAATTAGTGCAATGGATGGGGCATCTGGATGCGGATGCAGCAATGCGTGTCTTTGAGGGGCAGAGTGAAGTAATCTCAGTATTGGCAGAATTAGGTGTTATCGTTCTGCTATTTGAAATTGGCTTAGAGTCTGACTTACGTGAATTGAGTAAGGTCGGCTTTCAAGCTGCTGTGGTAGCTGTTGTCGGGGTAGTTGTTCCTTTTACCTTAGGCACCGTAGGCTTGGTATCGATTTTCCATGTTCCTGTTATTCCTGCCATTTTTGCGGGAGCAGCGCTAACTGCGACTAGCATTGGTATTACCTCTAAGGTTTTATCGGAGTTAGGCCACTTAAAGTCTAAAGAAGGTCAAATTATTGTTGGAGCTGCTGTCATTGATGATGTTTTAGGCATTATCGTCTTAGCGGTTGTGGCTAGTTTGGCTAAGACAGGTGAGGTAGATCTGCTAAATGTGGTTTATCTCATCATCAGTGCCAGTGGCTTTTTGCTAGGAGCTATTCTCCTCGGTAAGTTTTTCAATACAGGATTTGTTGCGATTGCTGATAAGTTGCAAACTCGTGGTGCATTGCTGATCCCTGCGTTTACGTTTGCTTTGGTAATGTCTTGTTTTGCTAGCGCTATACATCTAGAAGCCATCTTAGGTGCATTCGCAGCAGGTCTTGTGCTAGATGAAACTGACAAGCGCAAAGAACTCGATCAGCAAATTATGCCGATTGCCGATATCCTGGTACCAATCTTTTTTGTTACTGTAGGTGCGAAAGCAGACCTGGGAGTTTTGAATCCTATGGTTGCTGAAAATCGGGCTGGTTTAATTATTGCCGCTTTCTTAATTGCGGTGGCTGTGGTAGGTAAGTTAGTCACCGGTTGGGCTGTGTTTGGTCAGCCTGGAATTAACCGTATGGCCATTGGTGTTGGCATGATTCCTCGTGGTGAAGTGGGTCTTGTCTTTGCTGGAATTGGATCTGCTAGCGGGGTATTGGATCGACCTTTGGAAGCGGCGATTATCGTGATGGTAATCCTGACCACATTCTTAGCGCCTCCACTACTTCAGCTGACGCTGAAAGGATCTAATGTGGAGATGTCGTCTAGTGACGTGTTGCCAGCGACAGATTAAAGTCGCTAGTCCAATCCTCTGTTGCCGGGGACAGATTAAATATCCTGCCACTTCTGTTGTGCTCAATTGAAGTGACAGGATATTCCTCATAATCTGAATCAACCAGCTGTTTGTTTGATATTTAAATCAATGATTGCTGTACTCGAAGCCTGTATTTTTGCCACGGTCATGGGTGGTTTCTTTGGAATTATTTTGAAGAAAAACCTCATGATGAAAATTCTCTCTATGGATGTGATGAGCACTGGTGTCATTTCCTGTTATGTGCTTGTGGCATCGCATCGCGGTTTGTTTACGCCCATCTTAGGATCTGGGGCTGGGATCGAATTGGGAGCAGACTCTGGGGCCTATGCGGATCCGGTGCCTCAAGCTGTGATTTTGACGGCTATTGTGATTGGCTTTTCGATTCAAGCATTGATGCTGGTCGGGGTGATGAAGCTGTCACGGGATAACCCGACTCTGGAGATTTCCGAGATTGAAAAGAGTAATACGCCATGATGATTTTAACGATTGCTTGGATTGCATTACCGCTCTTAATTGGATTTAGCATCTATCTTTTGCCCAAGTTAGATCGTTATCTGGCCATGGGTGTTGCGCTGGTTTCAATAGGCTATGGTTTGGCCTTATTTCAAATGCCAGATGCCCTCGATATAAGTCTATTAGACAACTTTGGTGTAACTCTTTTAGCGGATTCACTGAGTGGTTACTTTATTTTAGGAAATGCCCTGGTAACAGTTGCGGTGCTGCTCTATTGTTGGGAGCAAGAGAAATCGGCTTTCTTTTTTACGCAGATGATAATTTTGCACGGCAGTGTCAATGCCGTTTTCATCTGTGCTGATTTCATTAGTTTGTATGTAGCCTTAGAAGTCGTTGGTATTGCTGCTTTTTTGCTGATTGCCTATCCACGAACGGATCGTTCTATTTGGGTGGGCTTGCGCTATTTATTTGTCAGCAATACGGCCATGCTGTTTTATCTAATTGGAGCAGTGCTAGTGTATCAGGCGAATGGATCGTTTGCCTACACAGGTTTACAGACGTCTCCTGCAGATGCGATCGCACTTATCATGTTGGGCCTTTTAACTAAGGGCGGCATGTTTGTATCGGGTTTATGGCTGCCGTTAACCCATTCCGAAGCCGCAACACCTGTCTCAGCAATACTATCTGGTGTAGTGGTCAATACAGGTGTTTATCCCTTGGCACGGTGTGCGCTGTTAGTTGATGATATTCAGCCGATTCTTCAATTATTTAGTATAGCCACAGCGCTTTTCGGTGTGGGCTACGCAATCTTTGAAAAAGACACAAAGCGAATGCTGGCATCCAGCACGATTTCTCAGCTAGGATTTGTTGTGGCTGCGCCAGCGGCATCAGGTTTTTATGCACTAAGTCATGGTTTAGCCAAGGCATTGCTTTTTTTAGTCGCAGGCAATTTACAAAGTCGCAGTTTTCAAGAATTGCGTCAGATGCCTATACAGTTTCCTGTGTGGGGTGTACTGACAGCCGCTAGTCTGTCTATTTCAGGTTTTCCGTTAATGGCTGGTTTCGGTGCTAAAGCGCTCACCTTAAAATTAATGGCACCTTGGCAATCCACAGTACTTACCCTTGCAGCCATTGGTACAGCAGTTGCATTTGCCCGATTTATCTTTTTACCATTTGAAAAACTCGCCATCTCAGATAAGAAACCGTCCCGTGGATTTTGGTCAGCGACGATAGTGTTGTTGGGCGGCCTTATTGCAGCCAATAGTTTCTTTTTAGGGGGGTATACACTTCCTAATATTGTCAAAGCATTGCTGGTCATTATTGCAGGCTGGTTGATTTACTTCATAGGTGTTCGAAGACTTAAGTTTGAACTGCCCCGTGCTGCTGAACAATTTGAACATTTGATTGGTGCAATGAGCCTGATTTTAGTGTTGCTGTTTAGTATGGTGTTGGTGTAATGAGTATTCCAGATTTATTACTGCGACTGACGATTTGGTTTTTACTCACAGCTGATTTAAGTCCAGCAAACATTGCGATTGGACTCTTTGTTGCCTGGTTCATTCCTCACCGGTATACTGTTCCCGCTTCTTGGAAGCGCTGGTTAAAAGAGTTGTTGCGAGTCTGCTGGGAAATTGTCTTAGCTATTCCCAAGGCTTATTTTGAAGCGTTTGAGATTATATTGCGTCCCCATGCAAAGGAGGTAATAACGCGAGAGCGTGTACGCCCTTTTCGAACACCTGGCTTGATTTTTCTCGATATCTTTTTAATCACGTTTACACCTAAAACAATTGTCCTTAAATGTCGTGAGGATGGCTGGTATGAGGTCCATCAAGTTGAGCGGAGGAAACGCCCATGAACGGTATTTTATTAGCCATGATCGGTGCTTTATTGATACCAATCTATGAAGCTTGGCAAGATGACGATATCTGGCAAAAAATGTTGGCATTTGCCAGCATTGCCACCAAAACATCAGTCATGATTCTGATGCTTTCTATCCTACGTGATGACTGGATGATTGGTGTTGTTGGAGTCCTAATTTTAAGTGTTGGCAATGCTGCATTAATGTTGTTAGCTCATGTGCTGAGACGGGTGAATGAATCATGATAGATACTGTTATTAATGTCATCAGCTATAGCTGTATTGTAATTGGTCTAATCTTTTGGTTTTGGGGCACATTACCGTTGCTGGGGCATCGCTCCGTCCTCTTTAAACTACATAGTTTGTCTGTTTCTGACACCCTTGGTTCAATGAGCATTATTGTGGGTCTCTTGCTCAAAATTCCGAGAGAATGGCCCTTGCTTTTGCTAGCACTGATTTCTCTGTCTCTTTGGAATACGGTGTTGGGTTATGTTCTGGCTTACTGCTCAAATGAGGGACGTTATGACTGAAGATATTTATACGGTTGCAATACTTCTCCTGCTACCCATGACAGCCAGTATGTTGGTGTCACAAGTAAATCCATACAATGCGCTAGTGATTCGTGGCATCCTTGGTGCTGTTGCAGCCTTAGTCTATGCAATGTTTGGTGCGGCTGATGTTGCTCTGACCGAGGCTTTGGTTGGCACAATGTTATCAATTACCCTCTATGCAGTAGCGGTACGCTCCTCGATGAGTATGCGGCTAGGGGTGGTTGAAACCGCGAGTAGTGAATGTCCAGGCTATGAGGCCTTGTTATCTTCTTTACGCACTCATCTTCAAGAAAAGCATCTGAGATTGGAAGTGATTCCATTCACTCAGACTTCTACCCTGCAGACAGCATTAGCCAATAAAGAAATTCATGCGGTTTTCATGGTGCCAAATTCCGAGAACTCTGATCAGCTAACGGCTCCTACTGGTGACTTGCAAATTCGTGTGCGTCGTCTATATGAGATCTTGCAGGCTAAATTGTCTCATGAGTTAGTGAACCTCAGATTTGCTGATGTAGAAACCGCTAATTTATCCAGAGGGAAAGGACTATGAAGTGGATTTATGTGATTGCTGGAGTTGCTCTCTACATTAAGATGCTGGTTTTTCCTAATCCATCTACTGATATGGCTGAGGTTTCTATTGTTGACGTGATCGTGCAAGATACGGGTGTGTCGAATGCGGTGTCAGGCATTATTTTTAGAAACCGCCTCTATGACACCATTTTTGAAGTTGTTGTTTTTACCCTAGCAATTATGGGGGCACGCTTTTTGCTTGCTAATGAACAGCCTTCCTGCACGATTTACCAATTTACCGATCACCCATCTGTAGTATTGGCACGGTTAGGCGCAACGATTGCAGCCTTAGTGGGTATTGAGTTGGCAATTCGGGGGCATTTGAGCCCCGGTGGCGGTTTTGCTGCTGGTGTTGCGGGCGGTACAGCGATTGGCCTTGTGGCGATTACCTCGTCACCAAAATGGATGGAGGATATTTATCAACGTTGGGGGGCTGCTATTTGGGAAAAGATAGCAGTGCTGGTTTTTATTGTTTTAGCAGTGCTTTCGTTAGTCGGCATTGCTTTACCCAACGGCCAAGTCGGCACGTTAGTCAGTGGTGGCTGGATTCCACTGCTCAATATTTTAGTGGCGGTTAAAGTAGCTTTGGGATCTTGGGCGGCTATTCTGACATTTATTCGTTATCGAGGATTGTTGTAGCTGGTGATGCTACGTCTTAAGTTTGAGTGATAGAACTGCTTGCCATACAAGTTATCGCTTAGTCCTAGATACATCCATGCCTCTCAAACCGCAGTTCAAGAGGCATGGAGTTGGAATGAATTGGAGACAGTGAATGTAGATTCACTATGAGTACCAGCTCTACAGCTAATACGAGAGGGTTAACCCTCTAAGCTTCGACTTGAGAATGCGTCATAGCTATAGGCAGGAGTACGAGTGCTGAAGCTAGTCTCACGTCCAGTGATAGTTTGAGATAGGGCGTCGAAGGAATCAGAACGCCAGTTACGCTCATGAATGGGTTTAGATTGCTCGCCTAGGAAGTATGCTTGAGAGCCAATCAGTACAGCGGCTAGCCAACCTACGATCAAAAGTGCCAATACGATAGCCATATTTAATCTCCTATTTAAAGTGCTGATGATATTGCGATGTAGGGCAACACCAGCCGGTCAATAAGTGCAAGCGTTGTCTTATGTAATTAACGGTAACGAAAATTATTAAGAAACGTCAACTGCGATTGACTAAATTGTTGGTGTGGCTATCAACACTTTGCTTTATGACTATCACCCTTGATGCCAACGTTGTGTGCTCTAAGTAGAGACACTGAGTGTGGGGAGTAGAGTGTATTTTAAGTTACACGCTGTTTGATCAATTCAAACAGTGCTCTCATGCCCATGGCGTCCCCTCCCTCAGGGCGTCCGGGCAAGCTCCGGAGGTTGTAACCCATAAAATCTACATGGATCCAGGAGATGTCTGGCTGAACGAATTCTTGTAAAAAGAGAGCTGCTGTAATGGAACCACCATAGGAGCCGCTGGCAATATTATTCATGTCAGCTACTGGACTATCTAGCATGGAGCGATAGGCCGTATGTAAAGGCAGATTCCAGAGTGGGTCGTCTATATTTAGACCTGCATCAAGTAATGTTTTAGTGACCCCATTGTCGTTGCAGAAAAAGGCTGGCAGTTCAGTGCCAAGGGCAACACGGGCAGCACCGGTAAGGGTGGCACAGTCAATCAGTAAGTCTGGGTCTTCGCTGCTAGCTTCCCATAAGGCATCGGCTAATATTAAGCGTCCTTCAGCATCTGTATTGCCTACTTCGATGGTTGTTCCTTTGCGGGATGTCAAAATATCTAAGGGGCGTAGGGCATTGCCCGCAATGCTATTTTCAACGGCTGCCACCAATACTCTGAGGTTGACCGGTAAGCCGATTTCCATAATCATCTGTGCTATCCCTAGCACCTGGGCTGCTCCCCCCATGTCTTTTTTCATGAGGCGCATGCCAGTGGCGGATTTAACGTCTAAGCCGCCACTGTCAAAGCAAACTCCTTTGCCTACCAGGGTGACTTTGGGGGCGTCTGGATTGCCCCAGCGCAGATCAATCAGGCGAGGCGCACGGGTGCTGGCTTTTCCAACGGCATAGATCATCGGGTAATTTTCGATGACTAAATCGCCACCTGCAATGACTTCCACTTTGGCTTCGTAGCGCTCAGCTAAGCTGCGGGTTGTTTCCTCAAGCTGATCAGGCCCCATATTGTTGGAGGGTGTGGTGATCAGATCGCGTACTAGATAGGTGGCTTCTGTGGCGGCTTTAACGTAGGTTACATCTACATGATCAGGGGGGTGTAGTTTTGCAAGAATGCTGGTTTTGGTCAGTTTGTAGCGATCAAAGCTATAGCTGCCCAACTGCCAACCCAAATACAGTTTGGTCGCGTTAGCGATAGCTAACGCATTGCCCAAGGTGTATGTCCCTGCTGGCAATGTTTTGGGTAGACTTGCCAGGGTCCAGGTATCTATGGTGTCGGGACGCCCCACTAAGACTTTGCCAATTTTGCCAGTGGCATCGGGAATTAAGCATACTTTGCCAGTTTGACCAGAAAATCCGGCTGCCTGGCACCAGGCAGCACTATCAGGATGATCGGTCTGGAGCTCCTCTTCATTGACTAGGTAAATTGCGATCGCATCTGCCAAGGGGGAACCTCCACACGTTCAAACATAGTTATTCAGACGAGTTTAGTTTGCCTTATGGCTACTAGCAACGGTGTAGCACCTGAGCTTTATTTCAAGAAATACACCTTAAAATTATTTGTCTTCATGGCCACTCAAATAAAGCTGGCTTTTCTTCGACGCTCTGACGAACACAGCAACTTTCCAGATGATCGTTCACGGGACCCATGGCCTGCATAAAGGCATAGACGGTAGTTGGTCCAATAAATAACTAGCCCCGGTTCTTTTAAACCTTGCTTAACGCTAGAGATTCTGGCGTTTTATTCAGCTGGAGATAGAGTTGCGTAGTCACACTCAAGCGGGCGTTGAGTGGGCTCATATTGCCAAAAGTTACGCGGCTAGTGAACCCCATTCATCAACACCAATAATGAGGCCCTCAATCATATACGCCTAAGGTTGAACTACGTATTCTCCATCAATGGAGTCAACTCTCCCTTGGTTCGCTAACGTTTGATAAATCATCGCTGCAACTTCGGCACGGGTAGCAGGCTGATTGGGATTGAGCATATCCAAGTTGGGGTAGTTAACGACAATATTGGCTTGGGTAGCCGCCGCCATTTTGTCAATTGCCCAACTAGGGATCTCTGCGGCATCGCTGTAGAGATTAACTATGGTTTGAGTGTCTGTGGGGATGGTGCTATTCAGCCCTGTAACTAAGGCCGTGAGGACCTGGGCACGGGGTACCGGTAGTGTAGGTTGGAAGCTTTCATCAGGGAAACCACTCATAAAGCCACCTTTTACGGCTTTGTCGATGGCTTCGGTTGCCCAATAGCCTTCCTCAACATCCAAGAATGCGATCGCGGCCTCTTGATCTTCTAGGGGAAATGCTTGAGCAATTGCACTCGCTAACTGTGCCCGTGTCACTGGTTGCTCAGGAGCAAACGTACCCTCAGAAATACCATCCAAGACCAATCGCTCACTGAGAGCATCAATGTAGGGCTTAGCCCAATAATCGTCAGGCACATCCTGAAATTGAAGCGCCTCACGGCTTGACTCCAAAGGCTCCTGGTTCGTTGGGGCAGCAGCCGTATCCGTTTGTGCAGGCTGCGCCGATTGTTGAGGCAGCTCCGTTGAGGCAGATGTCTGAATGTCAGAACGCGACGGTACCGTTGTTGTCTGACTAGTAACCCTATTGTTCAGAGAGGGACCCTTCAGAAAGGGATCCTCAGCTGCTCTTTCTAGCGCCTGATTGCTATTCCTAAGGACGCCAGCACTACCTGAACCAATATCCTCTACAGTGCCAAAGCCAATACCATCTCCATCAGTTTCAGCTTCCAGGCTACTATCAGTGTCTTCAGCTCGACCCAGTCGCTCTCCTGCGTCGAACGCACCCGCTACAGAAGGTGCACTATCGGCATTAAAGAGTCCCGCTTGCCCCAACAAGTTCACCCCGGATCGGGTCAACCCCCAAAATAATACGCTGCCCAAGGTTAGAAATGCTACAAATAAAGCAATCAGTTCATCATAGTCAACTGAGCGACGACGATTATTATCAGTACCTGGGTCAGACGGAATTTGTGACACAGCAGACTCCTAATCCCTTAATAGAGGATTAATCAAAATATATTCCCGATATAAAGATAAATCAGAAAAGGATCGACTTAAGCGTTATTACTTACATTTCTAAATTATTCTTTCTATTAAGCTTTTGCGTAAGTGGTTATTTCTTGACAGTGAGCTACCATAGCTTGCTACTTTCTTGACTGATGATTTTACGATTTAGAAAGTCCAAATTAAAATCTACAGTGGGTCGTGCCAAGCGTTTACTGGTCATCGCTTTACCTGCTCTTGGTATGAGTGGCTGTGTAATGATGACTGGGCAAATCTCCACATTGCGCCCTGTGTCCGCCTTGGTGACTCACATCATGGTTAGAGCTACGGCGGTTGGCGCTCTGATTAGTAAGGTTCATCAACGCTTGGATATCCTACAGCCGTTAGAAAAAGAAGCCGTATCCATTGGCGGTTTAGGCCCAGTAAGACTGGGAATGTCTATTCAAGAGGCAGCCAATGCTGCCCAGGTTAGTTTTGTCGTGGCTCCGATGACCCAGTCAGAATTGTGCCAGTACTACTTACCAGAAGTTTATGATCCTGAAAAGGCAACCCGTGTCGCGTCGATTGATGGCATTGGCCTCATGGTGGTGAATGATCAAGTAATTCGAATTGATATTTGGTCGGAGAGTCCAATTAAAACCCTGAGTGGTCTTGGCATTGGTTCCACCATTGAAGAGATTGATGCCGTTTATGACGGACAGATAGACGTGACGCCCCATCCATACACCGACGGCAGTTATGTCACACTAACCTCGGAGGCTGCTGGCAGTAACCTGTATAGCCTCGTCTTTGAAACCGATAAAGAAGGCCGAGTAACCCAGTTTCGCACTGGACAATTCCCTGCCGTCACATGGGCTGAAGGCTGTTCTTAAGCACATCATTATGGCTAATCTTGATAGACTCAGGGGGCAACAGTTCTTTGTTTCCCTGACCTATGGTGAATCGTCTTGCCCAAAGTCAAAGTCTCTACTTGCGTAAACACGCCGAAAATCCAATTGACTGGTGGCCTTGGTGTGATGACGCATTAGAGGCAGCAAGACGTGACAATAAGCCAATTTTTCTGTCGGTGGGCTATTCTAGCTGCCATTGGTGCACGGTAATGGAAGGGGAAGCTTTTTCGGATAGTGAAATAGCTACCTATCTCAATGCCAACTTTTTGCCTATCAAGGTTGATCGTGAGGAGCGTCCCGATCTTGATAGCATTTATATGCAAGCCCTTCAGATGCTTGTAGGACAAGGAGGCTGGCCGCTCAATATTTTTCTATCTCCTGATGATTTAGTGCCCTTTTATGGAGGCACTTACTTCCCCGTTGAGCCTCGCTATGGTCGTCCTGGTTTTTTGAAACTGTTAGAGATTTTGCGCAATCTCTACGATACAGATCAGCCTAAAGTGGGTGCAGTCAAATCTCAGATTTTAGAAACGCTCCAGCAGTCAACGTTGTTGCCCGCAGACGACAACCTCAGTACAGAGTTGCTAGTCCGTGGATTGGCCGCCAGTGTGAAAATCCTGATGCCATCGGGGCAAGGCACCAGTTTTCCCATGATTCCCTATGGGCTCAGTGCTTTACGTTCTATTCGTTGGGTGGAGCCCACAGACGAGCTGAATCCTGAGGAAATTTGTCTGCGTCGAGGAGTGGATATGGCCCTTGGGGGGATATATGACCATGTAGCTGGCGGTTTCCATCGCTACACCGTCGATCCCAATTGGACGGTGCCTCATTTTGAAAAAATGCTCTATGACAATGGTTTGATCATGGAGTACTTGGCAGATTTATGGAGTCAGGGACATCAGGAACCTGCCTTTGAGAGAGCGGTTGCTGGAACTGTTCAATGGCTAAAGCGCGAGATGTGGGCGGGGTATTTCTATGCCGCCCAAGATGCCGACAGTTTTGTCACCCCTAATGACGTTGAACCTGAAGAGGGGGCGTTTTATGTGTGGCGTGAGACCGAGCTGCGAGAACTTTTAACAGATGCGGAATTTGCTGACCTGAACGCTGACTTTTTTATTTCGGCTGAAGGCAATTTTGAGGGTAATATCGTGCTCCAACGGCAGCAGCCTGGAGCGCTTAAGCCAGGGACAGAGTCTGCCTTGAAAAAACTGTTTGCTGTGCGCTACGGTCAACCTGCCTTGGCAACCTTTGCACCAGCAATCGATGCTCATGCTGCCAAAAACTCGGCGTGGCCAGGTCGTATTCCCCCTGTCACTGATACCAAAATGATCGTCGCATGGAATAGCCTGATGATTTCTGGTTTAGCTCGTGCGGCGGCTGTCTTTAACCAGATGGAGTATCTAGATTTAGCGGTTGAAGCAGCTCAGTTTATTTTAGAAAACCAATGGATAAATGGACGCTTTCATCGGTTGAATTACGATGGGGTCCCTGCTGTATTAGCTCAGGCCGAAGACTATGCCTTATTTATCAAGGCTCTGTTGGATATTCAGCAAGCTAGTCTTGGGTTGTCGAAGGGTACAGCAGCAGGCTGGTTAGCCCATGCCAAGAACATTCAAGCTGAGTTTGACCAATGGCTTTGGAGTGATGTAGCCAATGGGTATTACAACACGGCTAGCGATGTCAGTGGGAGTTTATTGATCAGAGAACGAAGCTATCAAGATAATGCAACGCCAGCAGCTAATGGTGTGGCTATTGCCAGCCTGATGCGATTATTCCTACTCACTGAAGATTTGACCTATTTAGATCATGCTGAAAAGGCTCTAAAGTCTTTTAGCATCGTTATGGAGCAGGCGACTAGGGCTTGTCCAACCCTGTTTCAGGCCCTCGACTGGTATCGTCATCACACCCTGGTCAGAACGCATGCAGAGAATGTCACTAAACTATCGCGTAGTTACTTACCTACCGTTGTTTTAGTGCATCAAAATTTATCGGATGGAGAGGCCGGGTTAGTATGTCGCGGTCTGTCATGTCGTAAGTCAGCAATGAGTGTTGAAGAAATGATGGAGCAGATTGTTATGAGTCAGCAAAGGGACAAAATTCGCTAGAGAGAACTATCTGCTGACTAAGGGAGGAAGTGCTTTATTGCTGGATGGGCTGCGATCGCAAACAAATTCCATCTTGAACTAGGGTATGCACCTGCCAGGTAGCATCTGTTTCAGGATAATCACTGCGGTAATGCCCACCGCGACTTTCAGTGCGAAACAGGGCACTTTCAAGCACTAATTTGGCCACGGTTAATAGATTGCGAGTTTCTGTCCAAAGACGGAGTATTGTGAAATCTAGCGTTGCAGGGAGCGTATGATTTTTCTGTTCGTTCACCCTGTTTACTATCTGTGTCAGCGGTAATGCGTCGAACTCGGTTTTCCATTGTTCTAGCTGATCCAGTGCCGCATTCATTTGGTTGGCTTCACGGGCAATGCCTGCACTTTGCCACACCAATTGCCCAATGGCTGTTCGATGTTGCTGGAGCCAACTAGCAACCTCATCTAAATCCGGGAGCGTGGTTAATTCATCACTAGCAGCACTATCGCTTTGAGATAAATCTGCTAGTGGTTGTGGTGTAATGTCCTTCAGCTGTGCTCCAAATACCAAACATTCCAGTAATGAATTACTAGCTAATCGATTAGCACCATGTACACCCGTGCTGGCATTTTCACCAACGGCATAGAGGCGAGGTATGGTCGTTTGACTACCAAGGTTAGTGATTATTCCGCCCATCCAGTAGTGGGCTGCAGGTGAGACGGGAATCGGCGTTTCAAAGACGTTAATACCTGCCCATTTTTGACATTTGCGAATGATATTGGGAAACCGATGTTTCACTCGCTCTGGGGCAATCACCCTCAGATCCAGATACACCACAGACTCATCTGGATGTCTCTGAAGATGATTAAAAATAGCTCGACTGACCACATCTCTGGGGGCTAATTCGCCGTCAGGATGATAGTCAAAGGCAAACCGACGGCCATGAATATCAATCAAATGTGCGCCTTCTCCCCTGACAGCCTCACTAATGAGAAAGCGAGGAGCCCCTGCTTGGGTTAAGGCTGTGGGATGAAATTGCATAAATTCCAAATCCCGTAGGGTGGCTCCCGCTCGCCAGGCCATGGCCACACCATCCCCTGTGCTGGCAGTGGGATTGGTCGTTTGTGAATAGATTTGACCACCGCCACCTGTGGCTAGAACGACGGCGTTAGCCTTTACCAACTTTAGTTGTTGACTGTGGACCAGCTGTACACCAAGGCATTCTCCCTGATGCATCCATAGGTCTAATGCTAGGGCTTGGTTAAAGACGTGGATATTTGGGCGTTGGAGTACTTGATCTGCCAGTGTGGTGACTACGGCTCGTCCAGTGGTATCGGCGGCATGTAACACTCGACGCCGAGAATGGGCCGCCTCTAGGGTCATTGCTAGCTGCTCGCCTTTGCGATCAAATGCCACACCCATTTGGGTCAGGTGCTGAATACATTCCCCTGCCTGTCTAACTAGCACGTCTACGGCTTGGCGCTCGCATAGACCAACGCCAGCTTTGAGAGTATCGGCAATGTGGAGTTCTGGGGCATCGTCAGGTGCGATCGCAGCGGCAATTCCTCCCTGTGCCCAGTCGCTGGCGGAGATAGACAGCGTATCTTTTGTGATTAAGCCTACTTGGAGCGTTGCGGGTAAACAAAGGGCTGAATACAGGCCAGCAGCTCCACCACCGACGACTAAAACATCAAACTGTGATGGCAACGCAGCATAGGACGAAGAGGAGTGCACCAATAAAAATTGCTCCTGACAGAGGGATTAAACCACTCTATCAAGAGCAACGATAGATAAAGACAATACCAGGGAATTGAAATTTTTGAGATTTACCCAATATTCAAGTCTGGGAATGCTTACTTACCTGTAAAAACCATTGTTGTAACGGTCGTCACCTTCCACTAGCGCAGGGTTAGGGGGAGAGAGGGTAAATATGTCCATGTTCTCTTGAATCCGTGATTTCTCAACATCACTAAGTCCAGGGATTTCTAAGATATCCTCCAGGTTTTCGTAGGGCGCATTCCGAATGATTTTGCTTGCAATCGTCGGAAATAGGCCCCGATACTTCCTAAACGCTGCAACGTTAGTGTTATTCACATCAAGCTTATAGCCATACTCTGTAGCCAGCTTGTCATCCACTGCGTTGCGAGGTAAGTTAGCTTCTGCCAGAAACACCGTACCGCCATTCAACATATTGGCTACTGCGGGCTGAGCATCGCTCACCAAAGTACCAAATACCAGTCCAAGCGCCATTAATAGGCCAAAGAATTGTTTCATCTCTCCGCCGGATTTATTTAAATCTCATACACAGCATTAATGAGCAGCCTATCACTTTCGCTGTGCCAATGTTGAGTAATGGTGATAATCCTTTGCGGACCGTTACGCAAATGCTCACCTGAGCCCTAATTTAGGATGACTGCACAGACGAGGATTTTATTGGAACTGAGGATTTGCGATCGTAACTGATCAAAAATCTATCCAAGTCTGAAAACGTGCATGCATAGGTCGTTAACGGTTTGTCATAACCCTTTAACAAAGCTGAATAGCGCTTAAATGTTTGTTCGTTGGCTCCCAGCTTACTCAAGTACTTATAAGTTTCTGCCCCCAGCGCTACATCTAGGCCTAGCTGTTTGGTGGAGCTTTCAAAGCGGAAGGCCGCATTGACGGTGTCACCTAGGGCCGTGTAGTCAGGACGGTCTCCTGTACCTGTATTACCTACGACTGCATAGCCAGTGTTCACACCAGCTCCCACCCGTAACGGGAAAGGGAGGGGAAATTGCTTATGAAGCTGACGCGTCATCTCATTCAGTGCACTAATGGCGCGGCTGATTTTCAACATTTCCTCAGCTTCTACCGCCTGGGTGCCATGAATCCAAACAGCCATCACAGCATCACCAATGTATTTATCGACCCAACTACCGTACTCGCCAATGATGTTGCCAGCATGACGGAACCAGGTGCCGATGACTTCTGATAAAATCTTTTCATCGATCTGCCGGGTCATAACTGTGAAGTCTCGGATGTCGACCACCATGACCGAAATCAAACGACGCACGTGCAGTGTAGCGGTTGCGGTAGAGTCGTGTGAGCTCAGTGAGTTATTACTATTGGTGTTAACGGGTTCTGGTGCAGGACAATAGAATTGCAATTCAGTCTGCCCAAAGGTTAGAGCATCCCCATTCCGTAGGGTAACTGGCACACTGACTCGACGGCCATTCACAAATGAGCCATTGCGGCTACCTAAGTCGATCAAATAGAATTCTCCGCTTTCCATAAATTGCAGCATTGCATGGTTGCGGGAAATCCAGCGATCGGGCAGAACAAAATTATTATCGTCGCTGCGGCCAATAGTCCAACAACTATTACCCATCAACGATAAGTGACGTTGACCTGAGTCTGTTTTTAGGACCAGGTAAGGTCCAACTTGAGGGGTCTTTTCAGGGAATAACACTATACCTCGACGCTTCGAGTCAGCTATGTCCTATACCTTAACGCTACTGCTCCTAACAGCACTATAGCCTTTGTGCTTATTTATTATGCATTACATACACAATACTGCTGATCCTAAGGATTCATGGTCAAAGCTTCATACGTTATCTAGATCTTCAACGCTAAGGCTAATTTTTCTAAGTCCCCACCAGGTGCCTAGATTCGAATAATCTTGCTTATTTGTCAAGAAAGTCACGCCGTTTAGCGGTAAGGCTCTTGCAGACAAGCTTATGGGGCCTCTTACTTATTTATGCCAGGATTGCCGCAAGTAGGAATAGCGCATCTACCAGAATTGTGCTTAGCACTGCCCCAGCGAATGCCCACCAATGGGTTTGGTTAGATTTGAGTGCTAGGGTGCCAACACAGATAAGTGCTATGAGCAATGCCAACGCCCTGGCGACAGCAATAGGGTTTTCAATCTGTAGTAGAGCTGCCTGCAAAACATTACCTGCCTCTGTGGGTTCCACGGTCATGGCTTGTCGCCAATAGGGAATTAGATTGACCCAGTAGAAATAAAGATCCGTAATAGCAGTACCCAGTAAAGACCCTACATAAAAATAACTGCCAATCTTAAGGCGAGTCTGGCTGATTAAAATAATGACGATGGGTAACCCAATGGCTTCAACGGGTAAGTGGACATAGGGATTTTCCCTCAGCCATCCCCAGTAAAGGCTGCCAGCGAGCCATGTCCAGGAAAACCCAATGGCCAAGTCTCCCCAGAGTTTGTATGTGTGCTGACGCAGGGCATAGATCCCACCGAATAGCCAAATAAAGGTCATTAATAAGCTCACCCAAGGCTGAAACCGCACAAGGGGGGCTTGAAAAAAAACGGGCACACTGACCAAGAAAGCAGATGCTAGGAATGCAGGTAACCGATGAGCTGCATGCTCATCAGAACGTAGCGTTAGTTGTTCAGTGAGTTGGGTTTGAGGTGAAGTTTCGGATAGCAATACTTCCTGATGAATTCAATTGAATTCTGAGAGAGGTTAATTATTGTTAACATAACATGTCAATCGAGCCACTCAGGAACTGTAGCCTCGTAAATGGCGACCTAGATAATATTGCAGTATGTAAATTTTTCGGGAGAACCCAATTAAAAATTGCTGATAAGGGATTTTCAGTTCTGATTTGTCTTGCCAGCATGTACCTTAGCGAGCATTGGATATATCTTTGCTAAACTTCAGATTTTCTTTGGGTTGCTGCTTAGCTGAGGATCATGCTTCAGTCTATGAGCGGTTTGTCTGTTGATACATACTTGCGACTGCCTGCCGAGGGTTTTGTGGTGCACCCATACCGACATTCTTAATTTCAGTGCAGTTGGATTCCAAAGTGCTGATATGGCGCATCAGTAAAAGCTTGTCGAGGTAGTCCGGATGTAGTTGTGAATGGTTCGTGTCCTTTAGGAGTGGTCTGCGCTAGACCTAATTGATAAAGTTCGAGCTTTGGAGCATTTTTCATGTTTGTTTGCCAATTATTTGAGCTTTTGGCCCAAGCACCTACGAGTCAAGCAGCGCAAATTAACCTGTTTCAAGCCATTGTGATTGGCATTGTGCAGGGACTGACGGAGTTTTTGCCTATTAGTAGTACCGCTCACGTCAAAATTGTGCCTGTAACGCTAGGTTGGGGCGATCCTGGTGTGGCATTTACGGCTGTGATTCAGCTTGGTAGTTTAGCTGCAATCTTGTGGTACTTCTGGGATGATTTGACCAAAGTGACTCGCAATACGATCAAGGCGGCCATTGCAAAGCGCTATCAGTCTTCAGATTTTCGTTTGGGGTTAGGTATAATTCTGGGCTCGATTCCGATCGTATTGTGTGGCCTAATCATCAAGCTGTTTTTTGAAACGCAGTATGAGACGTCAGTGATTCGGAGTACCCAAGCGATCGCAATTACATCTATTGTGATGGCCGTCCTTTTGGGCATTGCTGAAAAGGTAGGCTCTCGTAAGCGCAAGTTTGAGAAGTTAGACCTCTGGGATGGCGTTGGCGTTGGCATCGGTCAGGCCCTGGCCCTGGTTCCTGGTGTATCTCGTTCAGGTTCAACGCTAACAGCCGGTTTGTTTTTAGGTCTGGAGCGAGATACGGCAGCACGCTTTTCGTTTTTGCTAGGGACACCCGCTATTTTGCTGTCTGGTCTAGTAGAACTTAAGGGGTTGCTGGATGAGATGGCGACAGTGGGCGATGCAAGTTTGGTGCCCCTGGTCGGTGGCTTGATTGCGGCGGTGATTTCTTCGTATCTTGCGATCGCATGGCTAATTCAATTTCTAAGGCGCAATAGTACCTGGGTTTTTGTTTGGTATCGCCTGGCCTTTGGCGTCGCTATTTTAATTGGATTAGCTACTAAGACTATTCAAAACGTTTAGGGCGTTTTTGCTTTTATTTATTCCCACAATAGGTGGTTTCCCTAAGTATTATGGATTAATTGTCTAGCCCGATGGTTTATGCGTAGTGCGTCTATCCAACCGGCTGTCGTTACCAGTGTTCTCAGTGATTCTATTGCTGAAGCTATTGGCTTTGAGCCTGGCGATCGGTTGGTTTCGATCAATGGTGATCGTCCCCGTGATTTAATTGACTATCGATTTCTTTGCTCGGATGAATGGTTGACCCTGGAAGTATTAGACGCCGCCGGGGATAGCCACACCGTTGAGATTGAAAAGGAGTATGACGAAGATCTGGGCCTGGAATTTGAAAGTGCTCTCTTTGACAACCTGATCCAGTGCAATAATCGTTGCCCTTTTTGTTTTATTGACCAGCAACCTCCTGGTAAGCGAGACACTTTATACCTGAAAGATGATGATTATCGCCTTAGTTTTCTGTACGGTAGTTATCTGACACTGACCAATCTGCCTCCCTCAGAATGGGAACGGATTGCACGTTTGCGTTTGTCTCCGTTGTACGTTTCGGTCCATGCCACCGAACCAGAACTGCGTCAGCGCTTACTGAAGAATTCTCGTGCTGGCTTACTTTTAGAGCAGCTCAAATGGTTTCAAGAGAACCGTCTACAAATCCACGCACAGGTGGTTGTTTGTCCTGGCATTAATGATGGTCCACATTTAGAGCACACGTTGCGTGATTTAGCTCAATTTCATGTTGGTGATACCCCTGCTGTTGCTTCAGCCGCTGTTGTTCCAGTTGGGCTTACTCAGTTTCGTCCAACAGAAGACGAGCTCATCCCTGTCAACACCGCTAAAGCTAATGAGGTGATTGAGCAGGTCACACAGCTACAGTCTGAATTCAAAGACACCTTGGGCTCTACATTTGCCTGGCTGGCAGACGAATGGTTTTTAATTGCACGACGTAGCTTGCCACCAGAGGCTCACTATGAGGCCTATCCCCAAATTGGCAACGGTGTAGGGTCTATTCGTTTATTTCTGAAGCAGTTTGAGGCAGCAGCTCAGAAATTGCCTGAATCTATCAATACCTCTAAACATCTAACCTGGGTGGTTGGTAACGCTGTTGAAAAGGCGTTTGAGCCCATTTTGGAACGAATCAACCAGGTAAGGGGGCTAACAGTTACTATGGCGGCTCTAAACAGTGAGTATTGGGGGCAGGAGATTACTGTTACTGGCTTACTGACGGGTTACGATATTTTAGAAAAGCTAAAGGAACGCAACTTAGGGGATGGAGTGTTACTGCCGTCTTTGATGTTGAAGCGGGGACAGCATGCTACACCTGAGAACACATATTTCCTAGATGATCTGTCCTTATCGGAGCTAAGTCATCATCTTCAGTGTCCTGTCTGGCCAGTGGACGATATTACCGAGTTATTAGCGGCCTGTGCCACTCCAGATTGCACCGATTAGCTCTAAGCTTTAATTCTCTCAATTATGACGATTGTCAGCTTGTAAGTCTGATTCAATTGCTATTGAATGAGAATTTCTTAATGAATGGGCGGCCTTGGGCTCGATTGCTTGTATATCTGTGTAAGCTGCTTGAAAAACGAGCTTGTGTACGAATTTACTAAATTTATTAGCTACCAACTGACGCAAACACTATGGGATACATCAACCACTCGCTTTTGATCCGCATAGCTGTGCTTGGAGGCGCATTGTCCCTACTGCCTCTTCCAGCGCACGCTAAGGTCTTAATTGATGATGATCCAAGTGGTACCTCGCTGCCTTTGATCACAGCTCAGTTAGATGTGCAGGAGACTGAAGTAAGTAGCGGTAATCATGCCGATTCTTTCCCAGATATGCTGGCTCCTGCTGTTATGGCAAGTGCGGCATCACCGACGTTTTCAGCAAAGTCGTCAAGGGCTCATGGAATTGCTTTACCGCCAGAGCTAACCCAAATGTCTCAACTGCCTGAGTTGTCTGAGCAGGACGAATCTGAGGGAGAGGTTGCTCCGGATACGATTCCGTCTACTGATGAGGCAGATCCCGCAGAACCCGCAGCTTTAGATGAAGAACAAGACCCCGCAGCTGTAGATAGTGATGGAGCTGAGCAGCCATCTGCGGTCGATAGTGAAGAAATTGTGCCAGCAACTGGTCAGGCCGAATCTACATCTAGTGATGACTTGCTAGATGAAAGTAATTTGCCACCTACAGAATTGCTTGCAGACCCTAATCCGTTAACTGTACCTACGTTAGAGGCGGAAGTATTGCTGCAAGAAGGTGACGAGCAAACAATTTCGCTGGAAGAAGCGATTGAGCTTGCTTACTTTAATAATCAAGATTTGCAAGCGTCTTTGCTAGAGCTGGAGCAGGCTGAGGCAACCCTGGCGGAAGCGCGGGCTGCTTTTTCTCCCACCGTGAGCACGTCGGCAGATGTGACGGCCCAAGAGTCGGATTCGCAAACAATCTTTGGGACTACGGTGGGGGAGGATGAGCTTGATACCACCCTCAATGCATCGGTGCAGGTGAACTATGATCTATTCACATCAGGCCAGCGAGTTGCTTCAGTCCGAGCCGCAAAAGAGCAAGTCCGTTTGAATGAGCTGGAAGTTGATCGTCGTCGCGAAGAGCTTCGTCTTCAAACTACCAGTCTTTACTATGATTTGCAGGAAAGTGGTGAACAGATTCGCATTAACAGGTCCTTTGAGGAAGAAGCACAGCGGAACCAGCGGGATAATGAATTGCGTCGCCAAGCTGGTGTAGGTACCCGCTTTGATGTGCTGCGGGCAGATGTGCAGTTAGCCAATGCTCAACAGGCACTGATTCAATCCCAAGCAGATCAGCGCATTGCTCGGCGTAACCTGGCGCGTCTGCTGAATATCCCCTCTACGGTGAATATTAATGCTACGCCGGTGCCTGCCCCAGATAACTGGGAAGAAACCTATGAGCGCTGGAGTTTAACGCTAGAGGATAGTATTCTGCTTGCGTTCCAAGGCCGTGTGGAATTAGAGCAGCAGTTAGCGCAACGGGAAATTAGCACTCAGCAAGCTCGCGCAGCTCGCGCGGCGGTTCGCCCACAGGTGAGTTTGTTTGCTAACTATAGTTGGAGCGATCTGTTGGATGACTCGTCGGATAACTATAGCTTTGGAGCGCAGTTAAACTGGCTACTGGTGGATGGCGGTGCCGCTCGAGCCCGAGCTCGTCAACAAGAAGCCAATGCTGATATTGCTGAAGAACGGTTTTCAGAACAGCTGGATCAAATCCGTTTTGAAGTGGAGCAGGCCTATTTCACGCTACGTTCTAATGAAGAAAATGTGAGAACGGCTAGAACGGCGATCACTCAGGCTACTACCGCCCTGGAATTGGCTAATTTACGTCTTGATGCGGGTGTGGGGACACAGTTAGATGTGCTGACAGCCCAGTCTGAATTGACTGAAGCTGAAGGTAACTGGGTCAGTGCAGCCTTAGGATATAACCGAGCGCTCGCCTCATTACAGAGAGCTGTTAGCAACTTGCGTTCTACGCTATAGCGGTTAGAGGTGTTTTAACAGCTCCAAGATATAGCAAGCTGCTGAAATGCATATCTCCAAAGGATAAGTGCGCTGAGCTATATTTAACCAAGCACCAGTGCAGCAAACTCCTTCACTTTGAACGGACATTCCTAAGCTATTCAACTAAGTTGGATAGCTTAGCTGTTCGGACATTGAGAGTTTGGAGTTGTCTGTGGTTGATATCTCACCGCCACATAATTTCTCAATGACTTGATCAGCGGTCATGAGCCGTTTCAGAACAACTTGGCCAATTGGGTTGCCAGTCTCATCTTCAGGCAAGACTTCAACCATTAGTACATCCTCTTCGACTTGATATAACCATAGCTTTTCTGTGGCTTCTTCGATGTAAAGCCCTAGCTTGTTGATAATTGGTTTGCGCTGCCAGGCAATTTCATTCCAAAGGCCGCCAAACTCCCATACTCTGCCAGTTGTCCAGCCGTCGGACAGAAAAAAATATTTCACAGATCCTGAGTAAGGTCAAAGGTTTAATCGCATTATCTCTGGTCATGTTGTTTTTGACACGGGGTCGCTAAAATCTTGATGCTTTCTTATGGTAAGAACGGAAAAAGAAGCTGATTTTGAGTTCTGTCCGGACGTCAGGGGGGATGACATGGACAATTAGCTGGTAGATGCACCCTGATGTCTAACTCCTGAGCCCTTCTGGGACTTGGGAGCTTTTTTTTGCTAATTAATGCTGCTACTTCTTCTTACCAAATAATGAGGGCTAGGTTGCTAGTAAAACTTGATTCTATTGTGTCCGGTAGCGGGGAAGAATAGTATTGACAGTTCGCTGGTAGATGTATCCTGATGCCTAACCTATGAATCCTTGTGGGGCTTAGGAGTTTATTTTTGATCAACTCAATTACTTAATTAGATATGACGTTTAAAAAGAAGATTCAGTTGTAAATGCAATTTGATTTTGTTCTGTCCGGAAGTAGGGAGTAATGGCATGGACAGTTAGCTGGTAGATGCACCCTGATGTCTGACTCCTGAGCCCTTCTGGGGTTTGGGAGTTTTTTTTATTGCCTGAAATCTAGATTTTAGTGCTATCAATTGATCAAAGATGAATCCAAATTTCTACTACTTAAGTTGTAAATAAAAATTGATCTTTATTCTGTCCGGAAGTAGGGAGTAATGGCATGGACAGTTAGCTGGTAGATGCACCCTGATGTCTGACTCCTAAGCCCTTTTGGGGCCTGGGAGTTTTTTTTGCTAATTTTTTAGCAGCGAAATGTTAGCACCATTATTTGTGCTCAAATTGTGAGGTCTCACTGGTAAATAAAACTGATTTTTTATTCTGTCCGGAAGTCAGTAGGAATTGTGTGGACAGTTAGTTGGTAGATGCACCCTGATGTCTGACTCCTGAGCCCTTTTGGGGCTTGGGAGTTTTTTGTAATTGTCTGATAGCCACGGAGTATCGAGATTGCCTAATGGGTAGGTTGAGTCTGTGATAGGCTAACCCCTTAATAGGATTTTGGCGTTTCTGATCCTCGGGCACAGCAACTTTTTATTTAGCCTTACGTAAATAGCGTTCGTTGTAGCTCGGTTTATTGATAAATCAGAATAACGTCCTTTTGAGATAAAAAGGAGCCTCACTTAATGGCAAAGATGCGCGTAGGCTTATTGTTTGGTGGATGCTCAGGTGAGCACGAGGTGTCTATTTTCTCAGCCCAAGCAATTGCTCGAGGGCTAGAGTTGAAAAGTAATGCTGAGAAGTATGACGTGGTGCCGGTTTACATTCGTAAGGATGGCGCTTGGGTGATGGATGCCTACGATGTTCTGAAGTCGGGTAGTCCACTACTAGTAGCTGATGATCAAGAAGTTTTAGCAACGGAGCGTATACCGACACAGGTAGCCAATATTGATATTTGGTTTCCTGTACTCCATGGGCCCAGTGGTGAAGATGGCACGATTCAGGGCCTATTTGAATTGATGCAAATGCCCTATGTCGGTTGTGGCGTCTTAGCGTCAGCTGTGGGTATGGACAAACTCGCCATGAAGTCTGCGTTTGCTCAGGTAGGGTTGCCTCAGGTGAAGTATATGGAAGTTTTGCGATCGCAAGTCTATTCCAACCCCTGTGTTTTCCCAAAGCTGTGCGACGATATCGAGCTTACTCTGGGGTATCCATGTTTTGTTAAGCCTGCCAACTTGGGGTCGTCCGTTGGTATTGCTAAAGTAAAAGATCGCCAAGATCTAGAAGCGGCTCTGGATAATGCGGCCAGCTATGACCGTCGCATCATTGTTGAGGCGGGTGTTGTAGCCCGTGAAGTTGAATGTGCCATTTTGGGAAATGACAATCCGAAAGCCTCGGTCATTGGTGAAATTAGCTTTGATGCAGATTTCTACGACTATGAAACAAAATACACGAGTGGCCAGGCTGATTTAGCCATTCCTGCATCACTGCCAGCCGATATTGTGACAGCGATTCAAGAACAGGCCATGAAAGCGTTCCAGGCAATTGATGGTGCCGGTCTATCACGGGTAGATTTTTTCTATCTTGAAGACACAGGCGAAGTCTTGATCAATGAAATCAACACATTCCCAGGGTTTACAGCTACCAGCATGTACCCCATGTTATGGAAAGCTGCCGGTGTGGAGTTTGATCAGTTGGTTGATCGATTAATTCAGTTGGGTTTAGAGCGCACAGCGCGTAAATCCTAGAGCGACCCCGTCCTATAAGCTTTCTAAAAATACGAGTAGGTCGGCCATATCCTGAGTATTTGGTTGAAACTGTGGCATAGGTGGAGTTTTACCACTAATAACCTGCTGGATGAGTGCTACCTGTGATTTACGCTCAGAGACATGCTGTAAATCTGGTCCAACTTCTCCAGTTCCTTCTAATCCATGGCAGGTGGCACAATTTTGCCAAAATAACTGTTGCCCACGTTCGAGATCTCCTGTGGAGGCTAAGACGTCATGTACGTACGGATCGGATACTTGTACCCTATGAATTCCCCAAATAATCAAAATGACGCACAATAAAATTGTTGTTGCCGCCAATACAAACTGGACCAACAGCCGATTGTCCGAGTTGGCTACGGTTGTCTGGGGAAGAGATGGGCTATCGACTGTTTTTTGGGTCACAAGCAGAACGTAACACTTTGTCATTACGCATATGATACATAGTTTAAAGTTTTCTCAGGAGCCAGTGCAAGTTGTTTTGGCTGGAAAATGAAGATCAAATCTATAGCTTTGATTAAGCTATAGATTTATCAAGCTTAATCTTGCGCATTTACCAGCAGACATCGTCACGGGATCTGGCTAGGCCTGACCAAGGGACTAGGATCAATTAAGGGAATGTCTTAATATAAAGGTAGAAGAAGTAATGTGTAGTGCTGCTTCTATGAGCTCTGTAAGTCATTGAGGAAATACGGCGTGATTGAACCTTTGCTGTTAGGAATTGTTTTGGGCCTAATTCCGGTAACATTGGCCGGTTTGTTTGTAGCGGCTTACATGCAGTATCGCCGGGGTGATCAGCTCAACTTTTAGATTTTGATTGGTAAGAACTTTTGCGAAGCCAGCGTTTCTAAAAACGCTGGCTTTTTTCGTTCAGGCTTTTGCGACTAGGTTAGCGGCGAGGCGTGCAGTTCCATAGGCGGCTTCACTGTGTAGCGAAGAAACCAGGGGAATGCCTAAGGCTTTTGCCCTTAATGTTTGCCAGGTCAGGTTTTGTGCTCCTCCTCCCGCTGTATAAATGCGGTGTACTGGACCTCCACCCAGGGTAATCAGCTTTTGATAGCCTAAGGCTTCGATGTGAGCCATGCCTTCTAATAATCCGTGGAGAAACCGTACCGGATCGCTGGGACGAGGAGTCAAGCGAGGTGGCAGGTGAGGATCGCTGATGGGGAATCGTTCCCCAGCGGTGAGTAATGGATAGTAGTCAAGTCCGCTAGGGATTTCGGTGTGAATACGTTGGCTGATTGAGCCAAGTTCGTCATCACTAAAGTAGTGACGTAATACAGCTCCCCCTGTATTGGATGCACCTCCCACTAACCATTGTTGACCGAGCCGATGGCTGTATATACCACTTTGGGTGTTATTAATGGCAATGGGGCTTAACAGTTTAATCACCAGCGTAGAGCCAAGGGAGGTTACAGCGTCTCCTGGGGTGCTGGCACCACTCGCTAAAAAGGCGGCAATACTGTCGGTAGTGCCCGCTTTGATCATGCAGTTTTTCGGCAGGTTAAACCGCTGAGTCAGTTGAGGCTGAATGGGTGAGATCGCATCCCCAGGCGCTAAAACGTTGGGTAACCATGGACTGATCTCTACGCCCAGTAGCCAGTCGGGATAACTGAGAGTCTGTGGGTTATAGCCTAGCTTGAGGGAATTGTTATAGTCGCTGATACCCGGTTGACCATGGAGCAGACTACTGAGCCAATCTGCTTGATGCACCAGGTAACGAGCATTGGCCAAGATATTAGCCGGTAAATTATTTTTCCACCATAGGGCTTTGGCCAGGCTAGAGGTGTTGCTGTGGGCTGGGCTATGGGTAGGTGCAATGGCAGGAGTACTACCACGAGTATCGTTGTAGAGCAATGGCGGCACTAGGGGGATATGGTTGCGATCGCACAGGAGAACGGTGGCCGAGGTGCCATCAATTGAGATCGCGCTCGTGTGTTGGCGAATAGCCTGGGGGATTTGGTCAATCAACGCCCATAGTGTTTGCTCCCATCCCTTCGCATTTGGCTCTGGAGTAGGATACTGACAGCGACCTTCGCCGACAATCTGCCCATCGGCATCGATTGCGATCGCCCGTGCGCCCGAAGTGCCAAAGTCAATTCCTAGGTAGTTCATAAGCACGCAAAAAAAGAGGTACCCGAATGAGCACCTCTTTTCAAAACTATTGATCTTAGGTGGAATTAAACGCTCACTTCACCCAACTCACGGCTTAAATGGTCAAAGGGAGCATCCACAAATGAAGTGTCACTAATGCCCTGGGCCGTTAGTTGCTCCTTCAGGACATCTTTCATGATTTGAATACCAATGACCGTTGGGCCAACGGGCACTTCCAAAGAGTTGTAAGTTTCACGCAGACCGTTGAGAACGCGCTCAGTGAGGACATCACAGTTGCCTGCTACCAGCGCATAGCTGCTGTAGCGCAGGTAATAGTCCAAGTCGCGTAAGCAAGCGGCATAGCGCCTAGTGGTGTAAGCATTGCCGCCGGGGCGAATCAATTCAGGTATCCGCTCAAACAGTTCAGCTCCTGTCGCCTTTACCAGGCCAGATGCATTTGCACTGATATAAGCAGCGGCTTTAACCCGATCAGAGCCACTGTCAAAATAACTCTTTAGAGAATCGAGGGCGTCGCGATCGAGGTACCGACCTGTGATGTCGTAGGTGCTGATTAAACCCGTCACCGTATCCCGCATGAAACCTTTCTCCCAGTGCGATTAATGTGCGACTCAAAAACTAGAGCAAGAATTTGTAACCAAGCTTGGAGTGAAAGTCCTCATACAGACCATGGTATGACCCAAATATGAGAACAAGCGCAAGGGCTATCCAACCGCTTGTTAAGGTAGTTCCAAGTGCCTTGCCGCTGCCATGTAAATCCTGAAACCCGTTCAGCGACAACGATTACCGACACTTGAGTACCAAAATTCAGTCTACCACGGTGAATTAAACCCCAGGCAATCGACTCAATGGAGAAGTGGATTGACCTGCGTATTTTTTACAATCCGCAATCTTTCGCAACATTGTATGGCATGCTTAGACACCATTTTAGGGGCATCTGAATAACTCTGATGTCAGTTCACCTCTCCAAAATGAGACGGAAACATCCCAATCTTCCATGGGTTTGCTTGAGAAAACTTGAATTTGTAACAAAAGATACAATTGCTCGGTATTACAGTTCTTAGGATTATCCATGCCTGGTTAAAGTAGGCACTAATGCATGCTTTAACCCAGTAGATCTGTTTATGGGTGTTACTAAACCTTTGGACCATAGCCAGGTTCAGAGGTTGTATGGGGATGAGTGAGCGTCTCTGGGTGACATAGTCGTATGGCCCGAGTGCAAATAATATGCTTGCCACTGTTAAGGGATATAGAAAACTTCTAACAGGCATACATTTTTCGTTACACTCATTTTTTAATGTTTTGGTCGTTACACAGGTTGGCCTGTCCGTGCTGCAAAGCGCCTACATTACCCTCAGATTTTCCTGGTGTTGCTGGCTTGGTTTGAGTCGAGCTTGGGGATATTACTAATCTCTGGATATTCTCAGCAAGGCATACCTCCGCTTAGCGACGATATTTGTGAAAACGGCTCTAGTTGAATGCATAGAAAGGAGTGATCCATGGCTCAAACCGCCGCAGAAGTTTTGCAGATGATCAATGATCAGGACATTCAGATGATTGATCTGAAGTTCATTGATTTGCCTGGTATCTGGCAACACCTTACGGTGCATCGTAGCCAGATTGATGAGAGTAGCTTTACCGACGGAGTGGCTTTTGACGGATCCAGTATCCGGGGGTGGAAGGCAATTAATGAGTCGGACATGTCTATGGTTCCAGATCCTGCAACAGCCTGGATCGACCCTTTTATGAAAGAGCCTACCCTCAGTCTTGTGTGTTCTATTAAAGAGCCTCGTACTGGTGAATGGTATGATCGTTGCCCCCGCGTTATCGCTCAGAAAGCTTTGGACTATCTGAATGCAACTGGTATTGGCGATACCGCATACTTTGGCCCTGAAGCAGAATTTTTCATCTTTGATGATGTGCGTTTCGATACCACATCTAACTCTAGCTACTATCACGTAGACACCGTTGAGGGCCGTTGGAATACTGGTCGCGAAGAGGAAGGTGGCAACCTGGGGTATAAGCCCAACTACAAGGGTGGTTATTTCCCCGTGTCTCCCACTGATACATCTCAAGATATGCGTACTGAGATGCTGTTAACCATGGCTGATTGTGGTGTGCCCATTGAGAAGCATCACCATGAAGTGGCCACTGGTGGTCAGTGCGAACTAGGTTTCCGTTTTGGTGAGATGATCCAAGCGGCTGACTGGTTGATGACCTATAAATATTGCATTAAGAACGTTGCCAAGAAGTACGGTAAGACCGTTACCTTTATGCCCAAGCCTCTCTTTGAGGACAATGGTTCTGGTATGCACACGCACCAGTCCATCTGGAAAGATGGACAGCCTTTGATGGCAGGCGATAAGTACGCTGGCTTGAGCGAACTCGCTACCTATTACATTGGCGGTATTCTTAAGCATGCCCCTGCACTACTGGCATTTACTAATCCCAGTACTAACTCTTACAAGCGCCTGGTTCCTGGTTTTGAGGCCCCTGTAAACTTGGTTTACTCAAACGGTAATCGTTCCGCTGCTGTTCGGATTCCGTTGTCTGGTGATAATCCTAAGGCTAAGCGTTTGGAGTTCCGCTGTCCTGACCCCACTGCGAATCCTTATCTTGCCTTTGCTGCAATGCTGTGTGCTGGTATTGATGGTATTAAGAACAAGATTGAGCCTCCTGAGCCTATCGATCAGGATATTTATGAGCTCAGCCCTGAGGAGTTGGCTAAGATTGCATCCACTCCTGCTTCCCTAAAAGAAGCCCTATCTGCCTTAGAGAGTGATCATGCTTTCTTGACTCAAGGTGGCGTGTTCACCGAGGACTTTATCCAAAACTGGATCTCTTACAAGTTGGATACTGAAGTAATTCCAATGGATATTCGTCCTCACCCCTATGAGTTGGCTCTCTACTATGATTGCTAATCCGTTTTGAATGACTTTTGATTAGCGATCGCTTTTGGTCTGACGCCAGTCCAGAGACTGGCGTTTTTTTATGGCAGTAGCCAATAGATTATTGAGTAAAACCAATCTTTATTTGAAATAAGATTAGCATTTGTTTAAAAATAAATTTAAAACCGTATCAATTGATACGGTTTTTTTGGCTATAATTAAAACTGAAAAGAGTCCATGGCACTACAACGGTGCCTTTGCTGTACTTTTGTAGGAGTTCAATAGATATGTCTATTCAAGAATCTGCTAGGCTGCGCATCGTTAGCAACCGCCATGCTGTTACTAATCGTCAACGTTCTTTGCTGAGTCGTGCTGCCGTGGATGTTGGTATGCCAATGGATTCAATTGGTGGGGGCAGTCGCATTCAAGGTAAGCCTAGGTATGATGTGCAGCATACCTATGGTCGTAGTAATGCTGCTATGAGTTAAACACTGAGCTAATTGCCATAAGACATCAGTGGGCGGGGGATGCGATCGCATCCCCCGCCCACTGATGTCTTATGGCATCACAAAAAACTATTAAACTTAGATCTAGGCGTAAAGATTTGAAACTAAGCGGTACAAAATGTTAATTTGCAGGGAGCTAGATGTATTGACTTAGTCTTTAGGGTTAGTGTCACAAGTTTTGTTATTCCGTTGCTTCTTCGGTTAAAAGGTTTATGGCTGCTCTTACTTCTCGTGCTGCCGAGTCCCGCAATGGTCAGGCTAAGTCCGCTCATCCTAAAAAAGTAGTTGTTATCGGCGATAGCCTGATTTACGGTTACGGTGATATCGAAGGTGGCGGTTGGGTTGAGCGCTTGCGTCGTCAATGGATGGATCCATCACAGCCAGGACCCATTATCTATAACCTGGGCGTGCGAGGCGATGGTGTACAGCGTGTAGCTAGACGGTTAGACGGGGAGTTTAAGCTGCGCGGTGAGCTGCGCCGTCGAGTGCCTGATATTTTGGTGCTCTCCGTAGGCTTAAATGATAGTGCACGCATAGGACGGTCTATAGGACGCCCCATCATGGATCGGGTTGCCTTTACTCAAGAACTTTACGGATTACTTGATCAAGCTACGCAGTTATGCCCCACATTTTTTGTGGGCATGATTCCTGTGAATGAGGCTGCGATGCCCTATGCAGATATCCTTCACTTTTCAAATAGTGACCAAATCCATTACAACCAAATCACTCGTCATGCTTGCGCAGCACGACAGATTCCCTATCTAGATCTTTTTCAACGGTGGCAATCCCAGGGACAAGCTTGGTGTAACGAACGCCTGTGTGAAGATGGCTTGCATCCTAACGTATTGGGATATCGTACGCTTATGCAGGAAATTTCAGTATGGGAGCCATTGATGCAAGCCTTAGTCTAAGATTTGAGGCTTAACCTGGCATCACTGAGCTGGTGTTGCTGCTAAAAGTACCCAAAGACAAGCCAGCACAGTTGCTAATACAAGTGTGGTGAGCATTGTGTGAAGAACGGTGCTTGAAAATACTGTTCTGGAAGACTTATGGGTAACCATGGGCAGTGCTCATATCACTGAATCAGCTGCTCTGTCCAGTCATCGCCAACGCGGATGGTGATATCGGAGTCTAGATCACCTGTGGAGTCAGCAACGACTTTACCAGCTCCCAGGACGGCCTCTAAAAAGCCAGCACCGTCAATGTCACCCCGTTGGGCAATCACCGTTGTTTGATGCTGGAAATCAGGCCAATCTGCAATCAGGTAAACATTGCGGAAGCCTTCATTGCGTAGATGATCGGCCACGGCTTGACCCATATATGGCTCCCTTGATGCATTTTGAACAGCGATGCGGAGGCGACTAATAGAACGGCGAGGTGTATCGGTAGCTAGAAGGGCATCGGGTTCTGCATCGAAGAACTTCTGCATGACCTCATTCGTATTATTGGTGTCAGCAATCCAATAGCTTGCCCTATATTCAGTTGGGCTGCTAAAGCGACCTGGCAGCATCACCATGTTGAGATTTTCTCGGTCAAGCTGTAGTCCAAAACCTGCTAACGCCAGAATTTCTTCGGTAGATAGATTTGTATCGATATGGCTTTGCAGAATGCGAACAATTTGTGGCAATTGGGTAATGACCTTTGGATTGATCATGCGATCGCGCAAAGCCTTTAGCAAAATTTGCTGCCGTTGTACCCGCCCAATATCCCCCAAGTTATCCTGACGAAATCGAGCAAATTGTTCAGCCTCATCGCCATTAAGGGTTTGCCAACCAGGTTCTAAATCAATTACTAGCCCTTGAGTTTTATCCTCATATTGCATTCGTTTGGGGACAAAGACTTCGACGCCACCGATTAAATCGACAATTTCACGAAAGGCAGCCGTGCTGACCCTGACATAGCGGTCAATCTCAACCTCGTTGAAGTTATAGCTGACGGTTTGAGCAGCGAGTTCTGCTCCACCTTCCACATTGGCTTGATTAATTTTGTCAATGCCATAGCCTGGAATTTCCACACGGGTGTCCCGTGGAATTGACATGACATTAATGGTTTCTGCCTCTGGGTTGATCCGGGCAAGTAGCATTGTGTCAGTACGACCCACCAAGTCAGTGGGTACTGCTCCATCAATATCAGTAGCCTCGTCGAGTCCCATTATTAGGAGCGTCACTGGACGGGATACCTGATAGCGGAAACCTGATTGCCATAGATCGCTCAATGGCGGTGTGGCCGTTTCTTCTCCCAAACCCTTAGGTAGAGGCACAGTCAATATAAAAGCTGCCCCAGCCGCTGCAGATACCACTGCTGTTGTTCCAAAAATGCCAGTCCAGGCAAAAACTCTGAGGGCGTTACCTAGAAATGAACGATGCTGAGGTATATCGGATGAAGTCGTGGAGTCGGACTGAGACGATAGAGAGGGAGACATAGGGTATTTATTAGAATGCCCGGACAGGCGGGGGATGCCTAGCAAAGAATGAATGGTGATCCCTAGAAACAAACTACGCACTCTTCAATCGAGAGTCAGAACGCGATTGGACGTGATTGTCGGATTGTCATCCAAACAGCATGTTTGTTTATGGATTTCTCAGGTGTAGAAACAGTTGTGTTTGCTGGTGTGTCTATGGGGATGGGGCTATGGACGTTTGATGTGTTCTACACATTAGTGAGAAGTTAACCAATATTAAGCTGTTTCTATGCTTCGCGTTTTGGGGAATCGCTAATATTGTTCAGAATTCTATAAGGACACACCATTTTAACGCCGTAATTTAACTTTATTAAGTAAACAATGACACAACCTATGAATCCAACTCCAAAGTTAGTGCCAATTATTTTAGCTGGCGGTAAAGGTGAGCGTTTTTGGCCGGTTAGTCGTCTGAAGAACCCTAAACAGTTTTTATGTTTAGACGGTAGTGGTCGCAGTTTGATGCAGTCTACGGCGGATCGTTTGTTGCCTTTGGCGGGTGGCTGGGATGCAATTTGGGTGATTACGGCGTCTCATTTGGCGGATGGTGTCAAACAGCAGTTGCCTGAACTGCCTGAGGATAATATTTTGGTGGAACCCCAAGGCCGTGATACTGCACCAGCTGTGGCCTGGGCAACGTTGGAAGTGGCTAAGCGCCATGGGGAGGATGCGATCGCATGTTTTTTCCCGGCCGATCACTACATCACTGACGAACCCAAGTTTCGTGCCACAATTCGTGCCGCAGCTGACTTGGCTCTGAGCCAGCAAGCCATTGCCACACTAGGGATTCAGCCCACGTTCCCATCCACGGGATACGGCTATATTGAGCAGGGCGATGATGCGGGTCAATATGGTGAGTTAGCCGCTTACCGTGTGAGTCGCTTTACAGAAAAGCCTGAGCGTAGCGTAGCCGAAGAGTTTCTGGCGAGTGGGCGCTACAGCTGGAACAGCGGCATGTTCATTTTTCCGGCAGGGGTAATGATTAACGAGCTCAAGACCTATTCGCCTGAGCTCATGGGACCGCTGATGTCTAAAGGTGTCGATGCCTATGCTGAACTGGAGAAGCTCAGCATTGACTACGCAGTAATGGAAAAAACCCAGAAAGCCTATGTAATGCCTGCCAACTTTGGTTGGGATGACCTGGGGGACTGGAATGCCATCGAGCGTCTGATGAAGGGGGATGCTGAAAATGTGGACATGTGTCAGCACCAGGCCCACGATACCAATGGCTGCATTGTTTACTCTTCTTCGGAAGACGAAGTAGTGGTCACCATTGGTTTAGAGGATGTAGTGATTGTGCGTGATGGTAAAGCCACCCTCATTGTTAAAAAAGACCGCACCCAAGACATCAAAAAAGCGGTGAAAGCCCTTGGACAAGAGCAGAAATTCCATCATTTCCTTTAAGGCATAGGTCATAGCCAGCCAGGCTAACTCATTAGCTTAACTTATATAGCTACAGATGCTTTATAAAGCTCCATCCGTTTTGGTTGGAGCTTTATTGCATTTTAAGAAGCGATAGTCAGTGAAAAAGGTTGAAAGCATTAACCTTAAACCATTCAGAGAGTTCATTGCTAGCTATTAAGAGGTTTTATGACAGCCACAAATCTCAAACCTGTAGAAATTCTTCGGGATACGTTTCAGCGGGTAGGCCCTGTGTTTGTGCCAGTTTTGCTGCTGGCGTTGCCTGGTGTACTCATTTCTGTTCTGGTTCGGAATGTGATGCTTCAAGGCATGCTCAATGTAATATATGCAATTTTGGTTGCGCCTATTTTAGGTGGAGCCATGATTATTCTGGTTAATCGCTGTTTAACAGGCCAGACAACGGATCTGAGTGAAGCGGTGGCCATGGCCTGGAGAAAGGCTAGCAATCTAATTCTGACGTCACTGCTATTAGTCGTAATTTTAATCCCAGCGTTTTTATTGCTGATTGTTCCAGGCATTTTCCTCTCTGTACGACTATTTTCGACCCAATACGCTGTTGTCTTGGAAAATAAGTCGCCAACTGAGGCGTTATCAGCCAGCTGGGAGCTAACTCAAGGAAAATGGTGGAAAATCTTCTGGGCTGTTTTTGTGATTACGCTTGCCTTGGTGATTCCACTGTTTATTGTTAGCGCTATTGTGGGTGCCGCCTTGCCCTGGGGTGCCACCATTGTGTCCAATTTGCTGGGGCTGGTGATCACGCCTCCCATCGTTATGGCATTGCTCATGGTCTATAAAGTGCTTAAAGGTGAAGCGGCTTTAGACGCTGATGGTGCGAATCCCGCGAGTGCTTGATCACTCTGATTAATTGATTAATATTGCTTCAGGTAAAGTTGGATCCTGAAACTATTTTTCTAGGCTGTGGAGTACGACACCCACAGCCTATTTTTTTAAGCATCTGACAGCTTCGAGCATGCCCCGTGCTTTGTTCAGGGTTTCCTGATATTCATTTTCAGGCACCGAATCGGCAACCAGTCCTGCTCCTGCCTGAACGCTAATCCGATGTGTGCCATCCTCCTTGCTTTCGACCACCATAGTTCGGATAGTGATCGCGCTGTTGAGCTGACCTTCAAAGTCGTAGTAGCCATAGACCCCAGAATAGGGGCCGCGACGACAGGGCTCCAGGTCATTCATAATCTGCATGGCGCGAATTTTGGGCGCACCACTGACTGTACCTGCTGGAAAACAGGCTTTGAGTAAGTCCCACGCGGTTTTGCCAGGTGCCAGTTCGCCGATGACGTTGCTGACGATGTGCATGACATGGGAGTAACGCTCAATGATCATCAGCTCATCAACGCTGACGGTGCCGCTGGTACATACGCGCCCCAAATCATTACGGCCTAGATCCACCAGCATCACGTGCTCGGCAAGTTCTTTGGGGTCAGCCAATAGATCCTCAGCATAGGCATTATCTTCAGCAATTGTTTTGCCGCGAGGACGGGTACCGGCAATAGGTCGGAGAATGGCGGTCAGGGTATCGTCATCGCCTTCGCGGGTGGCTTTGACCATAACCTCAGGGCTGGAGCCAATAATCTGCCAGCCTTGGAAGTTGAAATAGGCCATATAGGGCGATGGATTGACCAGTCGCAATGAGCGATATAGGTCAAACGGATTACCACTGTAGTCAGTTGTCAGACGCTGGGAGATGACCAACTGGAAAATATCGCCCGCTTTGATGTGGGCTTTGGCCGTTTCTACACTTTGGCAAAATTCGTCTTTGCTGCGGTTACTGGTATAGGCCAGCTCAGCTGCTTGATTACTGCCAGGAGGGGTCCAGGCAAGGCGACTGTCTTGGCTCGCTAAGGGCAGGTTGAGTTTATTGACGAGGTTGCTTATGCGATCGCAACTCTCCCCATAAGCCTGCTCCAGCCCAATCTCAGGGTCACGTAAATCTGCATAGCTAACAGCCCAAATTTTTCGCTTAACCTGGTCAAAAATCAATAGGCTATCCACCTGCATCCATAGACCATCAGGCAGGTCACCCTGACTAAACGGGTGAATCGTAACCGTCGGCTCAATCCACTTGATCAGCTCATAACCCCAAAAGCCAAATAACCCACCAATACCAGGGGGTAAGGCGGGCAATTTCACCGGTTGATAGGGAGCAAGACAGTCCGTCAAAATATCAAAGGGATTGCCGGTAAACACTTGCTCAGTACCGTCGCGAAATCGCTGAGTGGTCGTTTCGCCTTTGGCTTCAAGAGTCCATAGTGGATCACACCCCAATAGACTATAGCGGCCAATATTTTCACCCCCCTCGACAGACTCCAGTAAAAAACTGTAGGGCTGCCCTGCGCATACCTTGCACCAGGCTGACACTGGCGTATCCAGATCGGCAACCCACTCCTGGTATACCGGGACAAAGTTACCCTGTTTTGCAAGCGTCTTAAATGTGTCGAGGTCTGGATAAATCATGGAGTATTGGAAGGTAGGCGTAAACGCATATGCAAGTTCAACCTTAAGTTGTTTTGCAGAAAACTACAGCTCTAGATGTGGATAACGTTGTTCAGCCTGTCTTATGGGGTTGAACCTTGGGTAAGCGGCAAAATTAATCAGAGGATAGTCGGCCATTAGACCATTAAAAAGAGGCAGCCCATAGACTGCCTCTTAAAGCCGTAACGGTTATTCTTCTAAACCAATGCAATAGGTGCAGTAGCTAAAATCCTTAAACCTCGTAGGGTTCCTTACCGCTAAACTTAATAGTCGCTGGGTTAGGATTACTCCCAATGTTGCGATCAATCTTGCCGCTGTAACCACGACCTTCGTTAACCTTCTCAGGAGGAACACCATCTGCCGGGTGCAAATAGGTAGTCTCACCAGTAGGTAAAACGCGATAAATTTTATAATCAGTAATTCTGGGCTTAAATTTGGTCTTGAGTTGACGGCTGAGAGCTAAGCACTGCTCTTTGCGAGCTAGATAAAGCATATTCTCGCCTGTGTTCATGATAGCTACACCACCAGTGGGCATCTCAAAGGGCTGTTCCTTTTTGCTGCTCCAGGTGATAACGTACTTTTCTTCCCGCTCAGCAGCGGAAAGTAGGCCACCAGTACTGCCACCAAAGATCGGAGTTTTGCCAGTAATTTCTTCAGACATGGAAATATTATCTCTCAACCTTATCGCTCACAAATTTATCACTGTAAATGACGTTGTTTACATTCTTTGTGAGGAAGCGTAATAGTTCTTCAGAGTTTAAATGTGGCTGTCTAAATCTGCTACATCCCATGACGATTAAAGGATTTCTAGCTTCACTGTTTTCTTCCCAGGAAAACACCATATCTAGTGGTAGTAACAAAGAACAATCATCAAATATGGTGAATTATTTATTTGGTGGAAAAAATTTATAGAATTTCTTGAGTAAGGTCAATAAGGTCAATATAGATACGTAATGAATATATGGGGAAAATGGCACCGTAACCATTGATAATAAAGACACATTTAAGATTTCGGATTTATAAGCTGTGAAAATATTCCGAGCTCGCACACTACAGACCCTGTTTGCAGACAGTTGGACCATTTTTTGGGGGGACTGGTTGGATTTGCGGGTGCGGATTCCCCAAGTGGCGGCATCAGGGTTGGTGTCTCCCCTTATCTATATTTTGGCGTTTGGGTTGGGGTTGGGGAGTTCTCTCGACCAAGCTGCCCGCCCCCCCGTAGGGGATAGCTATTTAGAATTTATTCTGCCTGGTATGGTGGCGCTATCATCCATGGTGATTAGCTTTGGTGGAACCACGTTCTCGATTTGTGGTGAGCGACTGTTTACGAAAAATTTTGAGGAAATGCTGCTGTTTCCCATTCATCCTCTAGCGATGCATTTAGGAAAGATGTTGGCAGGGATAGTACGTGGTTTGTTAACGGCTGGCTCAGTGATTTTGGTGGCCATCCTGTTTACCCGTGATGTATGGAGTTTCTTGCACCCACTGTTTTTATTGCTGCTAGTGCTGAATTGTGCGGTGTTTGCTGGTTTAGGGGTAATTGTTGGCTTAAATGTTAAATCCTTGGAGAGCGTTGGACTCTTTAACAATTTTTTGATTGTACCGATGTCATTTCTGGGGGCGACATTTTTTGACCCATCTACGCTGCCCGCTGTGCTAAAGGGCATTGTTTATCTGCTGCCCCTCACCTATACAACCATTGGCTTACGGGCTGTAGCGTATCAACCCCTGAATGAGTTTCCTTGGTACTCGATTCCTGTGTTGTTGATAGTTGCGATCGCACTTTCCATGAATGGGGCCTATCAGTTTGCCCGCCAGCAAGACTAACTTGCGATCGCGTCCTGCATGGTGGGAGGCATAGTTGCGATTTCTAGTGGAGTTTGGGCTACTAAGTGTTGTTGTAAGGTCTCGTCCTCCATGATGCGCTGTTCAAGCTCTGCTGCAACTTGGTTAAAGTTCAGATGCTGATCTCGCAGTTGTGAAAAAATCCGATAGGTACTGAGGGGCGGCACAGTCGCATCGTCTGTGGAGATCTGCACTAAGTTGTAAAGAGTGCCGCTTGCATAGACTGCAAACGTAATGCGAAATACCTCAAAAAAGTTGATGACCCAGCGACAGTCTTCTTCTGAATAGGTTTCGTAATATCGAATTAAGCTAGCAATACGAAGCTCTAGATGAGATTGTACATTGGGACAAAATAGGGCAATTTTGAGCAATAAAATGACTAGCACCAGTGGGTTTCCTTGGGCTAGGAACATACTAAAGAATTTGGACGGTTGTACCCCATCTTCACAGGTAAGAATGTCAATGACTCGTTTGCAGGTACGTAAAATCAGAGCTTCTGTTAATAACTCCGAGTTATTGTGCCTGTAAATTGTCAAAACAGAGTCGGGTAATTTGTCTTTGAGGGCGCGAGTAATGGGGGTATTGGGGAGTGCATAGGCTAGATAGTGCAATAACGCCCGTTTAAATTCCCAGTAAGTCAGCTGCTGGCATTGTTTACGCAACAAATTTGCCAGGTTCTCATAGCCAAAACGACCTGGCTGCAACAGCAGCATCTTGATCAAATTAATGGCAGCTTCGCCTAATACCGTTGGGTTATCGATTGTTGTGGGCGGAGACTCCATCTGGGATTTGGCTGTATACATTGCCAGATCAAAGCGAAACTTTGACTTCAGCTGTGACGATAAGTGACGAGCGGCTTCGCGTTGTTCTAATGGGTTCTCTAGATTTAGATACTGAGGAGCCAATAAATAGGATGTATATCGATTGCTCCAATGTTCATGCTGTTCGTAGCGGGCTGCAAACAGTTTCAGATCATGAAAGTCTTGACTGGTAATAAAGTTCCGCATCCAAATGCGCAGTCGCTTGAGGATTAGCGAAAACCCAGGACGCATTAAAACTTGGTCATCAAACATCTTGATCAGAGCGCGGATGGCGTCTGGTTGGCGTTGAATGCCCCAGTTGTTAATTAGGATGTAGCAAACCCGTTTGAGGGTAAATAGAAACTGCTGTTCGCTGTTCGCAATGACTATAGAATATAGGGCGACAGGAAGCTCTGATTCAGTGGATGATTCTGTGTAATCCACAAAAAGACGACGAAATGTGGCCAAAACAACGTCAACAGGTTCCGTTTGGACACTGTAGAGAAAGAAATCGTATAAGACGTGTTGGGCGTTCTGGATATCTGTACGAACCATAGTCACCAGGAACTCAATCAGGAACTTACATATTGTCAGCTAAGTCTACCTAAAAGAATTAATGATTTTCGGATGTAATGGCACCCGTGTGCCTACTGAAGCACTGCCAAGGGTATTGAAAAGTATAAATCGAGACATAAGATTGGGCTGGGATGTCTGCGTATGAATCATGAAATTGCTCTTTAAAAAGCATGGACTGCCCCCCAGAGGCTGCCGATAGGTTTTAATGTCGAAGCATTAAATTGAACGGGTAAGCAACAATAAGACCCATATCTGCCCCTCAATGAGAAAATGGGAATAATCTGGTATACCCATCTTTCCATTTTAGGGAAAATCACTGGTGTGACGCCACTTAGAACGCCTAGCTTTGATTTGCTCCCTTTCGGTGTCCCTGTTGCTTGCACCAGGAGTACGATTGGAACTCATAGGTAACCTATTACTCAAAGGGTTAGCTTATTCACCGCAGCTAATCCCTTAGACGGATGGTTGTGCAACGACAGGAGCTGGTTGCTCTGCTTTGAGTTGAAATATGCGTTGAATGACCTGTGCCACTGACTTATCAGGGGTTGATGCACCTGAGGTAATGCCGATCACAATTTTGCCAGTGGGCAACCAATCTTTAGAAACGGTTGGGGTTTGATGGAGTGGCTGATGCTCGATCTGGTTGCCAGGCCCTAAGCGCTGGGGACCATCGATGTGATACGACGGAATGTCACGCTCAATGGCAATTTCTTGTAGATGGGTCGTATTCGATGAATTGAAACCACCAATCACCACCATCAGATCCATGTCCATATCGACTAACTCAAACATGGCGTCTTGCCGTTCTTGAGTGGCGTCACAGATGGTGTTAAAGCTGGAAAAATGCTCATTAATAGCTTGAGGGCCATACTTTTTCAGCATGGTGCGTTCTAGCAGTTTGCCAATTTGTTCGGTTTCTCCTTTGAGCATGGTGGTTTGATTGGCAACGCCCACAGCGCCTAAATCTTGGTCAGGATCGAAACCTTGTGAATAGGCATTGGCAAATTTATCCAGAAACTCGGTGCGTTTGCGCAGCCTTTCCTCTGGAGAATTGCCGCTGTTAAGAATGTAGTTAGCAACGTACTGTGCTTCGTCCAGGTTGAGAACCACCAGGTATGTATTTGCGAAGGATTTGGTGGCTACGGTCTCTTCATGCTGGTACTTGCCATGGATTATGGAGGTAAATGCTTGTTTTTTATGCTTCTCTACGGACGTCCAGACCTTAGATACCCAGGGACAAGTGGTATCGACAATGGTGCAGTTAAGCTCGTTGAGGAGCTTCATTTCGTCAACACTGGCTCCAAAGGCGGGCAAAATTACCACATCACCCTGCTCAACGCCTGAAAAATCTTTTGTGCCGTCGATGACCTGGATAAACTGAACGTTCATTTCCTGGAGACGTTCATTGACACCGGGATTATGGATGATCTCGTTAGTAATCCAAATACGCTGGTTTGGAAAATGCTGGCGAGCTTCATAGGCCATGGCAATGGAGCGTTCTACGCCCCAGCAAAAACCAAAATCTTTAGCAAGCTTAATCGTTACATCGCCTTGAGTGTAGGTATAACCCTGGTTGCGGATAGTTTGAATGAGGTCGCTTTGGTATTCGTCATCCATTTGAACCGCAATTTGCTCTTTTTCTCCAAAGCCTTGATTGCGGTAGTAGTTATCGGATTTGTTGAGACTACGGCGAAATGCTCTGGTATCCATTGGTTTTACAAAGATGCAGCGAATGTACCTAGTCTACCGAAAAGGGGAATAGGGAGTGGGGACTAGAGAATAGGGAGTGGGGACTAGAGAGTAGAGATAAATTTCAATGCTTGAGTGGCCAAAGCTTTTAATACCCTTCAAAGTTTATGTTGGGGTCTCAAACTGGGGTCTTTGCCCATTCCCTTTCTCACCTATGGCAATTCCAGTTGACTATAAAGTGCGATCGCAGCACGCCACACCAAATACCCTTCTCGGTTCAGGTGTAGGCCATCGGTCGTTAGATCAGGTCTCAGTTTGCCCTCGCCGTTGGAGAAAATCGGATACAGCTCCAGATAGTAAGCATCGTAATCATCTGCGATGTTTTCTAAGGCCTGATTCATGGCTCGAATCCGTTCGTTGGGTAGTTCGAGTAACAGATGACGGCTTTCCCAGGTGGCGGTTTCTGCGCCATGGGGCAATATGGACTGAACGACCACTTGGGTATCAGGATGATTGGTGGCCAGATAGTCCATGATGTCGCGATAGTTGTTCAGGACATCTTGATCGCTTTGGCCCCAGATCAGATCATTAATACCAATCATCAAAAAGATGGTGTCGACATTGGCAACATCAAGCAGGTGTAGACGTGACAGTAGGGTGTAGGTTTTTTCGCCGGAAATCCCCTGATTCATCCATATCCGACGCCCAGGCAACAATTCTGCTGGAAACCACAAACTCAGCGAGTCACCTAGCAAAATAGTCAGGTGATCTGGGTTTTTATCAGCCATGGTCTCAATTTCTTGCCCCAACAGGCTGACCCACTGTTGGTAACTCAGACGCCGTCGATTCGGTTGAGTCTCTAGTGCTGCTGGTTCAATGGCAGATGTCGGATCAGTGGCATAGGCGGCATTCGCCTGCGGCAGGACTGTTGGGTCACCGCCGCCAGATTTGTCCTGCCAAATGACTAGCAGCGCAATAAATAATACCCCGTTCATCATCAGTGAGAGGGCGGCCCAATAAGGGATTGTCAACGGAGATTTCAGAAACCGATTTGCCACAACAGTATTCGAGCCAACGTATAAGGCGTTGGACAGATTCTAATCGGATCTGCCATGGATGGACAGCCTTTGGGAATAGATTTTTTCTGATAAATTCGTGGGATCGTCGCCAGGGCAGTAGACCTAAGTTTCAGAGATCCGTTGCACTTCGTAAAGGACTAGTAAATGGCCATCAAAGTCACAAACGGCCTGTTCTGTAAATTTGAGGTCGGGAGGGGTGTTAAAGGAACTCGCTTTAATGGGTGTTAAACCCAAGGACTGGATCTGGGGCAAGGCGGCAGCCAAGGAGGGAATGCGAATGACGGTAGCGCCACGGTGAGGCACAGGAGCTGGTGGCAAACAGCTGCCTTTAACCTCCGTGAGTGCCAAGGCGCGGGGCTCTTCCTCTGTGCTCAGGGCTGCGAACCGCAGCTGTGCGGTTGCTGGCAGCTGAAATGCTGAGTATAGATAGGAATCAGCATCCGCCTTGCCTACATAGTCGAGTTGGAAGCCCAAACAGTCACGATATAGTCTGAGGGACTGTTCCAAATCTGCCACTAATAGGCATGGGCGCTTGAGATGCAATCTTGATGGCACAGTCTTCTCCGCATTCACCATGGCCTAAACATTAAATCTAAAGAGCATGACATCCCCTTCTTGCACCACGTAGTCCTTACCTTCACTGCGCAATAGGCCTTTCTCTTTGGCAGCGTTCATAGAGCCGTGTTCTACCAGGTCCTTGTAAGCAATCGTTTCAGCCCGAATAAAGCCCCGTTCGAAATCGCTGTGGATAACACCTGCTGCTTGAGGGGCAGACATGCCTGCGTTGATCGTCCAAGCACGGGACTCTTGGGGGCCAGTGGTGAAATATGTGCGTAACCCGAGCAAATCGTAGGTGGCTCGAATGAGGGATTTGAGTCCCCCTTCTTCCACTCCAAGTGCTTCTAGAAAGTCGATGCGTTCATCTTCTGGCAGCTCTAGGAGCTCTGCTTCGACTTGAGCGGAGATGGTGACTACCTGTGCATTTTCTTTTGCTGCCAGGGTTTTAATTTGCTCAACCCAGTCATTGCCCTCGGCAAGTTCATCTTCTGATACGTTCGCCCCATAGATAATGGGTTTGCGGGTTAAAAAACCTAAGGACTTAATGAGTAGTTCTTCGTCGTCTTCTAGCTCCACAAGGCGTGCTGATTTCCCTTCGGCTAGCACAGGCTGAATTTTTTCAAGCACAGCCAGTTCCGCTTGGGCTTCTGGATCTCTCCGTGCTTGTTTACGAACGCGCTCCATGCGGCGTTCAATTTGCTCTAGGTCAGCCAGGGCCAGTTCCAAGTTAATAATTTCGGCATCGCGCAGCGGGTCAATTGAGCCATCAACGTGAATAATGTCGTCATTTTCAAAACAACGCACTACATGGACAATGGCGTCTACTTCACGGATGTTAGCCAAAAACTGGTTGCCGAGGCCTTCACCTTTACTTGCGCCTTTGACAAGGCCAGCAATGTCTACAAATTCTATGCGTGCTGGAATCGTGTTTTCTGATTTGGAAATTTCGGTCAAGACAGCTAAACGAGCATCGGGCACTGCCACCACGCCAACATTGGGTTCAATGGTGCAGAACGGGAAGTTCGCTGCTTGGGCTTTTGCGTTTTCAACTAGTGCGTTGAAAAGGGTTGATTTACCTACATTGGGGAGCCCGACGATTCCAGCTCTAAGCATGGTCTCTAATTTTTATGAAGAAATTTCCATAGTCCAGCATAGGTCAAAGCGATAACCTTGGGGTTTGGGAAACTGTAATTCACGGGTGCTCTGAGTTAATCACTGTGGTTTTTGGTGTTAGAAACTCAAGATTTTAGCCAGATGTGGTCTATGCTTTGGCTAATGGGTATCTAGCACGTTAAGTCAAGATATTCCTAGTAAGTGTCTTGATGCTTGGCCTTCATTTTGTTTCTCCTGTTGTGAGCATGGAGATAGTTATAAGCCTCTGTTCTAATGATGGGACGGACGCTGTAAAATGCCAAAAATGCTGCGAAACTGGTGTAAATCAATGGTTTTTAGATTTGATCTTCAGGGACGTCAGGGTAGAGTGAAATCATTTTCAGCACTCGTGCTTTCAACATGTTTATTGCTCGGTCTCACCAGCTGTAACCGCGTGGGTGAGCGCACTAAAGATGTCATCAATGCGATTTCGATGCAAAACTTGTCCAATGGTCAGACGCTATTGAAAAACGAAGAGAGTGATGTGCAGCTAACGCTTCCTGCGGGATGGGTTGATGTCCAGACGTTGCGCCCTGATGCTGACTTATATGTTGCCCACGAAGATCGGACGATGTATGTCATGGTCTTGGCCGATCCTAAAAAGTCTGAATTGGATGGGTTTCCCTTGGGTAATCATGCCCTCCAGTATCTAAGTTTTTTTGATAGAGGGTTGAGCCAGAAACAGCCTGATAAAGCGACAAATGTTACCTCGCTGAATGGCCTTAATGCTGTGCAGTATGAAATCCAAGGGAATGTGGACAATCAAGCTGTGACGTACTTACACACAACAGTTGAGGGGGAAAACAGCTATTTTCAGGTGGTTGGTTGGACAACTGCGCAAGCGTACTCTGAAGCCAAGGGTGAATTGCTGACTGTAATTGAAAGTTTTCGAGGTAGTTAGTGGTGTTCTTCCTATAGCTGCTGTGGGAGATAGTGTCCGTTCTGTGGCGTAATGGTAATAGTGTAGGCATTAAAACCAGGATGTTATGGGCAGTTTTGTGATTAGACAGTTGAGAGCAGTTGTCAATCATTCTTTAATAAAGCGTTGGGTGGTGTTTGGTATTGCGATCGCAACTTTCCTCATCCCCACCTTGTGCAATCCTGGTCACGCTTGGGCGAGCCTCACTGACGATAGATATGACGGCAATATTTTTGCCCTCTATGCGGGAAATGGAGCCATTGTGCCCCCCCGTGTCAACTTGGCGCAGTCCCTCAAGCAAGAAAAGCCAACGCTGCTGTTTTTCTATGTCGATGACAGCAGCGACTGCAAAGAATATTCGTTTGTCATTTCACAGCTACAGGCTCCCTATGGCAGGGTCGCTAATTTTGTACCTGTGATGGCTGATGCTGTGCCGTTAAAAGATTCATTTTCGCCTAATGAGTCAGGGTATTACTTCAAAGGTTCAGTTCCTCAAACTCTGGTGCTAGATGGTAGTGGTAAAGTGCGCTTTGACCAGACTGGTGCCGTTACCTATGAAGAGGTCGATGATGTTTTTAGGGAGGTGTTTGATCTGATGCCTCGTGAAGAATCTAAAGAGCTACGCCGCCGTGTTGTCAATGAATTAAACGTGGAGCTTGTGCCAGGGGATTAGGCATTCGTCCCTAACTATGCCCCTAACTATGGGGTTTAGCGGAGAGTGCCCATGACCCACAAGCATAGGGGGCATGTACCTAAATCAGTTCTGGACTTGGTTGTATGTGCATCACTGATCGAGAACACTACGAATCAGGCTGCCTTATGTCGTACCTGCGAAGTGTTAGGGGTGAACCGGCTGATTCTGCCTGCCCCTGATGTTTCCTGGGAGTTTCGTAAAATTTCGGCATCTGCACAGCGTTGGCAACCATTAGAGTATTGTCCACCAGAACAGCTGGACCAATGGTTAGCTCAGCAGAATGGCTATGTCCGTGTTGCTCTGACGGTAGGCGGTTCAGTCCAAACGTTGACAGACTACATGTTTCCGGCAAAAACCTTGTTAATATTGGGCCGTGAATTAACGGGTATTCCAGCTGATATTGCTGCTATGTGTGATGTGACTCTAACCATCCCCCAATATGGACGAGTGGAATCATTAAATGTACAGACGGCGGGTGCGATCGCAATCTACGAATACAATCGTCAATGGCGATCATCCAATTAATCCAAGGGAATGTCAGCCGTTTCTGAGGCCTCCTCAACCACCTGATCTAGATCAATGGCAGTATCTTCGAGTTCAAGATTAGGCTCCTTGGTTGCCTCTACCGGACTATCGGGCTCTAGTGGATTAGGCCGTATGCGTCGGATTGGTAAATTGGCCATCAATGCCGTTACCCGCTGGTCTGACTCTAGAGAGAATTCCAGACCATCAAAATCGATCTCTACATAACGCGAAACGACCTCTAAGATTTCTTTGCGCAGCTTTTCTAAGTTTTGGGGTGAGATGTCAGATCTGTCATGGGCCAAAACAAGCCGAAGGCGCTGTTTAGCCGTGTCACGGCTAACCGGTTCAGGGGTTCCAAAGAGTCTTTCTAGGAATTCACTAATCATGATCGTTTCCGATGAGGCGGATGGCAAAATCAACGGTCGCTGTCCATCAACCGTTTGAATAAAAAACTAGTTAAATAACTGACGTAATTTTTTTAAAAAGCTATCCTTTGGCACACTCAGATCCATGAGTGGGACTTTTTCTCCTTGTAGACGACGAGCAATGTTGGAAACAGCAGTACCTGCTTGAGAAAGATCCTTACTTAGGATGAGGGGTTCCCCATTATTAGTTGAGACTACCACCTGCTCATCATCGGGAATGACCCCTAGCAGTGGCACTGCCAAAATATCTTGCACATCCTTCACCGACATCATTTGCTCAGCTTCCACCATGGACGGCTTTAGTCGATTGATAATCAGTCGCATTGCCTTAACGTCATTGGCTTCTAAAAGACCAATTACCCGGTCAGCATCACGGACGGCAGAGATTTCAGGCGTGGTGACAATAATGGCTTCGCGGGCTGCTGCGATCGCATTGCGAAAACCCATCTCAATTCCAGCGGGGCTATCGATTAATACAAAGTTGTAGGCCTTGGTCAGGGCTCTGACCAGTTTTTTCATCTGCTCTGGGGTAATGGATTCCTTAGAGCGATTCTGAGCAGCAGGTAGCAGGGCTAAATTCGGCTGACGTTTATCTTTGACCAGTGCCTGATCGAGGCGGCATTCACCAGCCAGTACGTCTAGGGCTGTATAAACGATGCGATTTTCTAGGCCCAGCAGTAGATCTAGGTTACGTAACCCAAAGTCAGCATCAATTACTACGACGCGTTTACCTGACTTGGCTAGGGCCATTCCCAGGTTGGCCGTGCAGGTGGTTTTCCCAACGCCTCCCTTACCGGAGGTAATGACAATAATGCGGTTCATAGCCATGAATTAAATGGGCGATTGAGGACGGTGTGCGCGAAGGGTAGGGCTCAAGTAGGGCAATAATCGCACGTTGTGGCAAATTTTATGGGAAATTCTCCAGGGAATTTTTGTGGATCGCCCTATGCAAGTGCTTGAGTCTGTGCTGGAACCCTCTTTTCAAGGGACATTGAGGTGAATCTGGGCAAATTCGGATGCGATCGCAATCCGAATTTCTTCATTGCTAATATAAGCAACTTCTGGCTGATATAAGGCCGGTGGTTTTTCCGGTGCCCGAGCCACCTTATCGGCAATGCGTAGCTGTGTTGGTTGCATGTGCAATGCCATAATTCGGCAATCTGAATTACCATCTGAACCGGCATGGGCTATACCCCGCAGACGACCCCAAACAAAAATATCGCCTGCGGCGATCAAGGATCCCCCCGGATTCACATCACCTAAAACGACAATGGAACCTGGATGTCGAATTTCAGTTCCAGAGCGCACGGTCAACTGTATGTAGAGAGGCGTTTCCAGCGCTTTCCCTGGATCCCGGGAATCAGTCAGATGTTCTAAGGTTTGCTGATCTACGGAATAGCCTGCTGTGGCCGCCGCAACCGCCGTCTGTCGCCGCTGCGTATAAATACGCTTCATCCTTAGCTGAGCCGTTTGCAATAGCTCATCAAGTTCTTGCAGCTGACGATTATCGAGCAGTCGATCACGGGCAATTAGATGCACCGTTGTATTGGGTTGAAAGAAACGATTTTCAGAGTTAAGACGGCGAGAAAGCTGTTGACATAACTCGTCCCACTCCACCGGGGTGAACTTTTTCTCCGCTGCGGGAGACAGCATCAGTAGTAGTCGCCCTTGCTCGCTCTTAAAGGTAACCTGCTGTTTAGAGACGCTTTCTGACTGGTCTACCTCTAGGTCTAAAGACGATACGTCGACCAAGGCGTCACCCTCGTCATTATTTTCCTCTTCAAATACATAGAGTTCTACATTTTGCGTTCTCTTTAACCGTGCAGACAGCGCGGAGCGGCTAGTTTGATCAGCCTCATGATCAGCCGTGACTGACGTTGCAGGGTCTAGCTGCGATGTCTGCTCAGACATATTCGACTGCTCAGATGTATCAGTATTAGTAGGCTCGTCTGGCTGGAGAGGACTATCGAAAACCTCTTGATTGGTTATATTTTTGCCTGCGCCGTTATCCATATTCGAGTTGGCTAAGAGTGCTTCTAGGACGCCTTTAACTACAGATAAAAAATCGACCACTCAGTGGTCACCGAAGAGCATAAACCACTATAGAGCCCAAACCTCTTTCTAATCAGCGCATGTTTGGATTGCCCTCAGGGTTTTCGATATTGATTGTCACATTGCTATTGAATGGGTCATAAGGTTGAACTCGACACATATTATGTTTGATTCGTTCTCATCTATTCCTTTTCAGGTGTATTTAAGAGTGAAGCTTGCCTGGAATGGGGCAAATATAGGGCGTTACTTCTTGGAAAATTAGGATATCTAGATATTTGTTGTTTATTCAGTACATCTTAAGTCGTCTGAATTTTTGGGTGACGACAAGATTATTGGTGGTTTACTACTAATGTTTCTGTAACTGACGGTTACATCCTGTGGCTTTTCGGTGGGCACGGCTTTTATCAAAATGAGGTTTTTAGATATGTTTAAGCCCCGCTCTACCTTGACCCTGGCTGCTACGGTTGCGTTGCTAGCAGTGATTGCCCCTGGTCACCTTGCTTCTCGTGCCAATGTCTTGGCCGCCCCTATAGAGCTGTTTGTGATTTACAATTCACCGCTGACCTGCCATGCCTTGGACTGCCATTCACGCCAAGATTCATACTTTACTTAAGACAACGTCCCTGCTTCCTAAAGACACAGCCATTTTAATGGGAGTGTCTGGAGGGCAGGATTCTTTGTGTTTGGCGAAGCTATTGTTAGACCTACAGCCAAAATGGAATTGGCAGCTGGCAGTCGTGCACTGTGATCATGGCTGGCGATCTGACTCTGCTGATAACGCTGCCCATGTGGCAAAACTTGTTCGGCAGTGGCAACTCCCTTATTTTGTGGCGACAGCCCCAGAACTACCGAAAACAGAAGCTGCTGCCCGCAGTTGGCGCTACGGCATATTTGCAGAGTTGGCTAGCACCCATAGCTATTGCCATGTGGTTACAGGACATACGGCAACTGATCGAGCTGAAACTGTGCTTTATAACCTGTTGCGGGGCAGTGGTGCTGATGGGGTGCAGGCATTGAGCTGGCAGCGGCCTCTCAGTATTACCCACCAGGATGTTTATGTAACTCGACCGTTACTACAGCTGACTCGTCAAGAGACGGGGCTGTTCTGTCGAGAACTGGCGCTACCTGTCTGGCAAGATGCTTCTAACGAGAACCTGCACTATCGTCGCAATCGCATTCGTCAAGAGCTGATGCCTTATTTGCGATCGCACTTTAATCCCAATGTCGAAACCACCCTGGCCCAAACCGCCGAAATTTTTACTGCTGAGGTGACTTATCTAGAAGCGCAATCTCAGCAACTCTACAGCGAGGTGATTAATCGGATGGACCAGAATGGCTGGCGTATGCGTCGATTACTATTGCGAGCTGCCCCTTTAGCACTACAGCGTCGAGTCGTTCGTCGGTTGTTGCAAAGGGTGTTGCCTCAGCAGCCAACCTTTGACCATATTGAAAAACTCGTAGCCTTAGCCGATGCCCCTAACCGCACCCAGACCGATCCGTTTCCAGGTGGGTTAATTGCTCGGGTTGAGCACGACTGGATCACGTTGCAATAGTGCCACCACCGGGTACCCATGAACGGTTGGATCTACCTAGCAAGTGTCGAGCAATCCACCTAAGCTATAGAGAGAAACTTCTTGGCACACTATGCGTTGGTTAATTGCAGTTGTCCTGGGGCTATGTCTCAGCTTCACTCCTCTATCGTTATTACCAGCGTTGGCAGGGCCGGTAGGGGGCTCCCAGGCTGATATTAATGGTTTACGCCATCAGGCTTTTGATTTGACCCGTCAAGGTAAATTTGACCTAGCGGAAGTGGTATGGACGCAACTGGTTGAAGCATTACCTGATGAACCTGCTGTGTGGAGCAACCGTGGCAATGTGCGAGTCAGTCAAAACAAACTTCAGGATGCAATTCACGATTACGACCAGGCCATTGCCTTAGACCCATTGCAACCGGATCCGTATCTCAACCGAGGCGCGGCCTATGAAGCTGTGGGGAATTGGCAAGCAGCCATTGATGACTATAATCGGCTCCTCAAGCTCTCCCCTGACGATCCAGCGGCTTACAACAATCGTGGTAATGCTAAAGGCGCTCAGGGGGATTGGAAAGCTGCGCTTAAAGACTACGAAAAGTCGATTACGATTCAACCGAGTTTTTCGTTAGGGTATGCCAACTACGGAATTGCACTGTTTGAAGTAGGTGAACGGGCCAAGTCAGTGCAAGTACTCAAAAGCCTTGCGCGTAAATATCCCAACTATGCAGATGTGCGTGCTGCCTTGACAGCTGCATTGTGGGAAACGGGGAACTGGGGAGAAGCTGAGAGTCAGTGGGCCGCTGCAAGAGGCCTTGATCGTCGCTATGCCGATTTAAAGTGGGTCAAAAAAGTACGACGTTGGCCCCCCTCCTTAGTGGCTGGTCTCGACCATTTTTTAAAACTCTAACGATCTGTAATCGTTAGAGTGTGACACTTTTTTTGAAACAGGTTGCGTTGCCAAGCATGGGCATGCAGCAACATTCGGGCAAAAAATATTTTGGATGCAGTGTGTCCGGCTAAATTTACGATTCTTAATAACTGTAATTAACTTCTTTTTTTGTCTGTTGTATCAATGGTTTTTAGTGTGTAGGTTTAGCAATCTGTAGCGGCTATCACGATTGATTTCAGTCTTTCTACGATAGAAGTTCTTTGAATAGGGCTTGATACTTATAGATGAGTTGTGTTGTAAAGTGCAGCTAGCAAGGGTAGCTGTTGAGTCAGAAAGAGCAGTCCGAAAACTGGCGATTTCCTTCTGTAGCTAGCTTTTAGCAGTTGGTTTGTGTGTTGTATTTTGACAATTTCATCATTATCCTGATGTATCTACGCCTGTAGACTATGCGCTTTTGCATGTTCTCGAAAAACCTACGCATGTGCGGTTGAGAAATGCATTTGGGGGCTGGATGGCTATGTTACCTGGTGTTTTAACCCAATGACGACATTGCACGTCTTCTGGATGAAGTGCTCACCAAAGCGAGTGGCACATTAAGCCTAGTAAGCATTGACGGGTGTTGTCACTGATTGCACTTCCTTTATTCCTGGGCATCCTATGTACCACAGGTCTTTCAGTAAAAAATCATCTCAGCTACAGACACTGCTACCTGTGAAGTCTTCAGTGTGTGATGAGCCGGGATGGTGTTCATTTTGGCATACAGTTTCTGCCTCTATTGGGCAATTTCATCAATCCCTCGAACCTTCCTCAAGGATGGCTTGCTTCTCTGATCCTGAAGATGCTGTAGATCATGCTCAGCAGCTTCAACGGCAGATACAACAACAGATTGACTTACGGGAAACCATTCGGCGGATCCGACAAGTTTTATCAATCAATGATATCTATAAAACTGTTGTACAGTCGCTGATGGACTTTTTTCAGGCAGACAGCATATTTCTTCTTGAAAATGCTCCAGGCTGTTGGCAGTCTGTAGAGTCATCACTCTGTTCAACGAGTAATGCCCATCAAACGAATGCTTTGAATGATTATCTCGGGTTAGAGAGTGTGATTGCAAAGCTAGAGCAGCCGTTTCCCATCATGGTTAATGACCAATCTGTTCTCCAGTTGCCAGTACATCAGCAGTGGCTTAGTCAATTCCCTGGGTCTTGGCTATTAGGGCCAATACACTTGCCTCATAAGCGGCAGACACAAACACTGGATAAACCTTGGGGCATAGTTGCGATTGGTCGCAAAGATCAGGCGAATATTTGGACGAAGGATGAGTTAGAACACGCAAAAGTCCTAGTGGATGAGATTGCGATCGCACTGCATCACAGCCTTTCGTACGAACAGCTAAGGCGAGAAAACCAAGATTTACAATCCCTGGCATTAACCGATAGCCTTACAGGGCTGGCTAATCGGCGACGATTTGATCGCTATTTTGATGCCGAATGGCAGCGGCTAGCACGGGATCAAAAGCCGCTCACCCTGATTTTGTGTGATATTGACTATTTCAAGCGGTACAACGATTACTATGGCCACCCGACGGGAGATATTTGCTTAGCTAAAGTTAGTGATATTCTGACTCGTTGTATCCGTCGCCCTGCAGATTTGGTGGCTCGTTATGGGGGGGAAGAATTTGCCGTGATTTTGCCCAACACTGACACGGGTGGTGGCCATAGCGTTGCCCTTGCCATAAAGGGTCTGCTTGCTAAAGCAGCGATTCCCCACGCAACGTCTGGCATTGCTGAGGACGTGACGTTAACTATGGGAATTGCCACCGTTATCCCTGGACGTCACCTCGCGTCCCAAGACCTGCTCCAAGCTGCTGATTTAGCGCTCTATCATGCTAAGCAACAGGGTCGCGATCGCATCTACGTCCATGCCCATTACTGCATGCATGAAGATGATTATCCTATCAGCAATAATAAATTAGAGCCCATTACCCATGATTTAAGCTCACCAGATAGATAGCTGCGGTATGTGCGTTATTGATAATTGATAATGCGTGCAAAATTCTGAGGGTCTAGACTTGCTCCACCCACTAAGGCACCATCAATGTCAGGTTGGGCCATAATTTCATCCACATTTCCTGGTTTGACCGAGCCACCATACTGGATGGGCACGTCTTTATTTGCCAGTTGGGAGCGAATGAGCCAGCACACACGGTTAGCCTCCTCTGAGGCACAGGTATCTCCAGTTCCAATGGCCCAAATTGGCTCATAGGCAATAATCAATTTGCTTTGATCAACCCCCATCAACCCCTTTTCGATTTGGTTAACCACGTGGGTTTCTGTGTCACCTGCGTCGCGTTGCTGTTTGGTTTCACCAACACAGAGAATGGGGGTAAGTCCAGCAGCTTGAGCCGCTTTCAACCGTAAATTAACCGTTTCATCGGTGTCCCCAAAATACTCACGGCGCTCACTATGACCAACAACGACATAGCGCACACCGATTTCCGTCAGCATTTCCCCAGAAATTTCTCCGGTATAGGCACCAGAAGATTCCCAGTGGATATTCTGAGCCCCTATCATCACCCGTGAACCATGGAGTGTTTTCGAAAGTGTGGTCAGGGCCGTGAAAGGAGCACATAGAATAACTTCTCGCTCCTCAGGGGTGGCCTCTAGCTGAGGCAAAAAACCATTCAAAAACGCCAGACTATCTGCCTGGGTTTTATGCATCTTCCAATTACCAGCGATAACAATTCTTCGCACGGGTGTTTAATTTTGCTCTCAATATTGCATCCAGCATCCTACCGAGAAACCTGAACCCAGTGCAAATCAGGTCAATAGATTGCAAAAAAGATAGGGGACATCATCGATAAAAACATATGAGGCCTGGCAGATGCTTGCCAGGCCTCACGTGCATCAACTATTAGTCCATACGATGTTAGTCCATACGAAAGGGGGTTATTCCGGTGCTAAGCCAGCTGTTTCACGCGCTTTTGCCGCTTCATCTGGATGGATATTAAGACGTGTGAGATTGACACGGCCACGGCCATCAATTTCCCGAATTTTGATTAGCACTTCCTCACCGACGGTTACCTCATCTTCGACCTTATTGACGCGGTAGTCTGCCAATTGGGAGATGTGGATCATGCCCTCCTTGCCAGGTCGATATTCGACGAACGCGCCGATGGGAATGATGCGAGTGACCTTACCCACATATACATCGCCAGCCGAAGGCTTGAAGGTGATGCCTTCGATAATGGCCTGAGCCCGCTCTGCAGCTGCTCCATCCACTGAGGACACGGTAATGGTGCCATCATCTGCAATATCAACCTTGGCTCCGGTTTCATCGGTAATGCTCTTGATTTGCTTACCGCCAGGGCCAATGACCATGCCGATCATTTCGGGGTTAATCTTGAAGCTTAGAAGTCTAGGCGCATAGGGTGATAGCTCAGTGCGTGGGGCATTGATCGCCTCCAGCATCTTGGAGAGGATATGTAATCTAGCAGGCTTAGCCTGGTTGATTGCATCTGCAATGGTCTCTACGGATAGACCCGTAATCTTCATATCCATCTGCAATGCTGTAATGCCACTGTCAGTACCGGCAACCTTAAAGTCCATATCGCCGAGAAAATCTTCGATACCCTGAATATCGGTCAAAATGCGGACTTCATCGCCTTCTTTAATTAGACCCATTGCAGCACCGCTTACCGGCTTTGATAGCGGCACCCCAGCATCCATTAAGGATAGGGTGGAACCACATACCGAGCCCATGGAGGTTGAGCCGTTGGAGGACAAAACCTCAGACACAACCCGAATCACATAGGGGAAGTCGCCCATGGATGGTAGGACAGGCAGCAATGCGCGTTCGGCTAGTGCTCCGTGACCAACTTCTCGACGTCCTGGTGAACGCATGGGGCGAGTTTCACCAACGGAGTAAGGAGGGAAGTTGTAATGGTGCAGATAGCGTTTCTCTTCATCGGGATGCAGGTCATCCGTCATCTGGGCATCCCCTGGAGTGCCCAGAGTAACTACAGACATGACCTGGGTAAGGCCCCGTTTGAATAGTCCTGTACCGTGAACCCGACTGGGTAACACCTTTGTGCGGCAGCTAATGGGTCTCACTTCATCGAGTTTACGACCATCGACCCTAACCCTCTCTTCAAGGATTTGAGCGCGCATCAACTTTTTGGTTAAGCCTTTATAGGCATTGCCAAACGCTTTGCCATCTTCTGTGACAGCTACTTTAATGGGATCCTCGTCATCCAGTTCATCCAGCTGTTCGCTGATGTGAGCTTTTAGTGCATCCAGTTTTTCATCCCTTTCTGGCTTGGCAAGCTCAAATTCTTTCAGGATATCTTTGATGCCATCGGTTGCTTTCTCTGACAGAAAGTTTGTCAGAGTTGAATCTGTTTCTGGGCTAGGCAGAGTCACTTGCTCAACACCTAACTCCGCCAAGATGTCTTTCTGAGCCTGGATGATGTCACGAACAACCTCATAACCGAAGTCAATCGCTTCAATAACATCTTGCTCAGGCAGCTGGTTGGCTCCAGCTTCAACCATGATCACACCGTCAGGTGAACCGGCAACGACCAAGTCCAAGTCGCCGTTTTCAATTTCCTTATAGGTAGGATTGATAATGAAATCATCACCAATTAGACCTACCCGTACCGCTGCCATAGGGCCATGGAACGGAATTTGGGCTAGTAGAGTTGCGATAGATGCGCCTGTGGCTGCCAGAACATCAGGTGGAACATCATGATCCATCGAGACAGTGGTGGCAACGATTTGAATGTCATTCCGTAGCCATGATGGGAATAGGGGCCGCATGGGCCGGTCGATAAGACGACTGGTCAGAGTTGCTCTTTCTGGTGGACGTCCTTCTCGACGTAAAAAGCCACCTGGGATCCGCCCTGCTGCGTAGAGGCGTTCTTCGTAGTCAACTAGCAAGGGTAAAAAATCGATGCCATCCCTTGGGCTAGCGGACTGGGTTGCGGTTACCAATACAGCAGTTTCTCCAGACTCAATCAGTACTGAACCGCCTGCTTGGGGGGCAAAAAGACCCACCTTAAGTCGAATATCCCGTCCATCAAAAGATATTGACTTGTCAATTTCTTGCATTTACAACTACGTCCTTCTTACTTCTTTCACATTTGTTCTCTGGCAATCCTAGCACTGATGTAGAACAGTTGTTTCCTCTTCAAAATTAAAGATATGGCTGCTGCCAGCACATACTTTTAAATAAGATTGAATTCGTTTGAATACTTGTTCCCTAAGAGGCCTCACCTTTATGGGAGACCCTTCTCTAAAAAATATTTCAAGCTATATGCCCAGTTGAAAATATGTGGTGAATAAGGACAAAGTTAAGGCCAAACTAATCAGAAATAGTTTGTTTTGCTCAAGTATTTTTCAAAAACGAACTCTAAACCTTTGGCACGGTTTTTGAAGTGATCATAAATTTTGTCTCGGAAGTTGAGAGGCTGCCTCATGCGTTTTTTCTAATCTTGTTTAGCATCACTGGGTGAAGCCTAGATTTGTTTCAGCTTTTGGTGTTGCCGAGGGCAGGATACTTTATAGTAAGCGCGATTAATGGAATTTATTGCATTATGACTGTATTGGTGACAGGGGTAGCTGGTTTTATTGGCTATTTTCTAGCGTAGCTGCTGTTAGCTGAGGGCGAAACTGTTTATGGCATTGATAACCTCTTACCACAGAGGATAATGTGGACCATCCGGTATCGCTTTATGCTGCAACTAAGAAGGCAAATGAGTTGATGGCTCATTCCTACAGTCATTTGTATAATCTGCCGACGACAGGGCTGCGCTTTTTTACGGTCTATGGTCCATGGGGACGGCCAGATATGGCTTATTTTAAGTTTGTAGATGCGATCGCAAACGACCGTCCCATTCAAGTTTACAACCACGGCAAAATGCAACGGGACTTCACCTACATTGATGATGTTGTCGAAGGTGTAGTACGGGTGCTACGGCACTTGCCTCAACCGATCACAGATGATGCCTTTAATACGGCTGCTCCCTACAAGCTCTACAACATCGGTAATCATAGCCCAGTAGAGCTAATGCGCTTTATCGAGATTATTGAGCAAGCGTTAGGAAAAACGGCTGTCAAGGAAATGATGTCCATGCAACCAGGCGATGTGCCAGTAACCTATGCGGATGTTGTTGATTTGACCGCGGATGTAGGGTTTGCTCCAAGCACTCCTTTAGAGGAGGGCATTGCGAAAATTGTTGCCTGGTACCAAGACTATTATGGACGTTAGCCCTAGCTAGGCCGACGGCGAATGGTGCGATAACCCAGCACGCTAGCAATCACCACTATTAATAGATAGGGACTATAGGCCACTAACCATAACCCTAGCTGCATAAGCCCTACCGTCAGGTCGCCGACTGACTGGGTGGCATCTCGCCATGTGGTACTAATCGTTTCGCCGAGGGGACGCCCAATGGGTTGTGGTGCAACAGCTGCTGCCAATGACAAATCAACTGTGGAGTAACGTACCTGGGTCTGTAAATTTTGCACACGGGCATCAATTTGCTCAATTTGCTCCCGTACACGACTTAGTTCGCGAGACACCTCTAACACATGGGAGATTTCACCGGAACGTTCCATGATTTTGAGCAAAGATTCCTCTGATTTTCGGAGATTACGTAGCCGAGCCTGAGCATCAATAATTTGTGTGGACACATCTTCAGCACTTAAGCCCTGCTGTTGAATAGTGCCAAGGTTACTCAATGCTTCTAAGAGAGGATCTAAATTCGCTTGGGGCACTCGAATACGTAAGTAGGCCGTGCGTTGACTTGCCTCTATTTGATTGTCTTGGAGGTCTAGAATATCGCCCTGGTGAGTGCGAATAATTTGTGAGGCGCTCTTTAAGCCATCATCGACCGAATCGACGATTAAGTTAAGCTGGGCGCGTTTAATCAGCTGAGGTTGGCCAGAGGTTACAGCGGCATCATTGGGGGGCTCGACAGGTCTGCTTGCATCGGCTTCCATTGCTTCTTGAGCTGTCAAGATGTTGGCTGATTCAGCAACTGCTGCTGTTTCGGCTGGAGCCTGGGCTTTGGAGCGAAACTCATCACCACTGATACTCATTTCAGTGGCCGCCCCACAGCTCACTAAGCTAGCGACTGCCACAAGGATTGCTAGGCCTGCTCTCATTGACTTTGCCATGGCTTTTCTTACGTCTCATACGAGTTGCTTGTCATCAGTATGAAAGGGAATTCTGGCTAAATTCGCCAGGTTACCAATTTTGCAACAACGCCACACCGCATATCTCTTTGGCTGTGAGCCTCACCTCAAATTTTCAGTACTGAAAATTTATGACTGCAAAAACCGTACTCCAGAGTACTTCGAAGATGGAACGATTGTAGCTAGTGCTGTAACTAGAAAAATAAAAGTCTGAACGTAAATTTGCCATACTAAAACTACTGATACATCAGCTGTTGTCCCAGCATGAGGCCAGGTCCCTATGACCGTCACCACCTACAAATGGACCATAGACCGCTACCACCAGGCCATCCAAGCTGGCGTATTCGACGACCAGCCCGTCGAACTACTACGCGGAGAAATCATCGTCATGCCACCGGAGGGTGAACCCCACGCTTATTACAACCGTGAAGCAGGCGATTACCTGCGCAGCCTGCTCGGCAGCCGGGCTAAAGTCAGCGAAGCCCATCCCATCACCCTCAGCGACGACTCAGAACCCATCCCCGATCTGGCCATCATCAAACCCCTGGGCACTGTCTATCTAAAGCATCACCCCTACCCCAGCGATATCCACTGGCTGATCGAATTTTCCAACGCTACCCTCACCAAGGACCTGACCACCAAAAAAAACACCTATGCTGTATCCGGGATTCAAGAATATTGGGTCGTCAATTTAACGGATAAACAGCTCCATGTCTTCAAAAATCTACAGAATGGGCAATATACCTCGGAAGATGTCCTGAAAACTGGCATCGTATCGCCTATGGCCTTTCAGAATATAAAAATCCAGGTGTCTCGTCTGATGACTCCATAGCTAACGATCCAACCAAAAATTAGGCCATACTCTGAAGTCAGGAGCAAGTTGAAATACAAAACCTATATTTGGAAGGGATTACAGGCTAATTAGTTTATTTTGACTAACTGCGTTTCGCCACTCACCCATCAAGCAAATCAGCCTTAATGCATACGTATTTATAAAGTCGCAAAGCCTGTATGAGCGGTGAAAGTAGTGTCAGTCCAAAAATTCTATCGTGGATTCATCAGTTGCCGATTTTGCAACCATCCGCTAGCATCCCAGTTTCTCTGAGTATTCATACAATAAGCCTCGGTTTCTCACAGAAACCGAGGCTCTAATGCGGATGAAAGGACTTGAACCTTCACGTCACGAAGACACTAGAACCTAAACCTAGCGCGTCTACCAATTCCGCCACATCCGCTTGCGAACTCCATACTATCAGAGAATTTGAACAAGTTAGTAGCTAGTTTTCTGGAATAGATATTTTCCCTCCATCAAATCATGACTCCTCAAAATAATCACACTAGTTTAGTGCGTGTCGGATTATCAAAAGAATTCGAACAAGTGATAGTCGGTTCTCTGGAATGGACAATGTTGTCCTAGCCGGACCATTATAGGGATGTGTACATGTGGTTAAGCCGCAGCACAATAGTGGCTTAGACTACTAAGTGACTACTATATATATGATTAATTGTGTAGACGACTGTTGTCGTTACACGCGCAGTGGGAGAAACCTAGCGGATGGGAAAGGTCGTCGGTATTGACCTCGGTACTACCAACTCAGTTGTCTCAGTCATCGAAGGTGGCAAACCGGTGGTCATCGCCAATACGGAGGGGATGCGTACGACCCCTTCGGTGGTTGCATTTAGCAAAGAGGGTGAGCGTTTGGTGGGGCAAATGGCCCGGCGTCAAACGGTACTCAATCCTCAGAACACCTTCTACAACGTTAAGCGCTATTTGGGGCGTAAGTATACAGAGTTAACCTCTGAGTCAAAACGTGTTCCCTACACCGTGCGTAAAGATGATGCTGGCAATGTTAAAATTCGCTGCCCGCGTCTAGATAAGGATTTTGCCCCTGAAGAAATATCATCCATGGTGCTGCGTAAGCTAGCTGAAGAGGCTAGCCGTTACATGGGGCAGCCGGTGACTGGCGCAGTTATTACGGTGCCTGCTTACTTTAATGATGCGCAACGTCAGGCTACCCGCGATGCAGGCCGCATTGCAGGTCTAGAGGTAAAACGGATCATCAATGAGCCCACAGCAGCAGCATTAGCCTACGGACTGGATCAGCAATTTAATCAGACTATTCTGGTCTTTGATCTGGGGGGTGGCACGTTTGATGTGTCCATCTTGGATGTTCGTAATAACGTCTTTGAGGTGAGAGCTACCAGCGGCGATACTCAGCTCGGTGGTGTCAACTTTGACAAGAAAATTGTTGACTGGTTAGCAGACGAGTTTTTAGAAACTGAAGGTGTTGACCTACGACGAGATCGCCAGGCATTGCAGCGTCTGACTGAAGCCGCTGAGAAGGCCAAAATTGAGCTATCGGGGCTGCCCACAGTTGAAATCAATTTGCCTTTCATTACGGCTACTGCTGATGGGCCAAAGCACATTGAGAAAAAGCTGTCGCGATCGCACTTCGAATCCCTGTGTGCTGATTTAGTGGGTCGCCTCCGTGCTCCTCTACAACAGGCGATGAATGATGCGCATCTGTCTCCCTCACAAATCGATGAAGTGGTTCTTGTGGGCGGTTCTAGCCGTATGCCCATGGTTCAGCAGCTAGTGCGCTCTATTTTGAGTAAAGAACCTAACCAAAATGTAAACCCTGACGAAGCCGTTGCCGTTGGTGCGGCTATTCAGGCCGGTATCCTCACCGAAGAAGTGAAGGACATCATGTTGCTGGATGTCACGCCGCTGTCTCTAGGGTTAGAGACTATTGGTGGTGTGATGAAAAAGGTGATTCCGCGTAACACTACGATCCCTGTCCGACGCTCCGATATTTTCTCCACGTCTGAAAATAATCAGACCGTTGTGGAAGTGCATGTGATCCAGGGTGAGCGGGAAATGGGGATAGATAATAAATCTCTGGGGCGGTTCAAGCTTATGGGAATCCCCCCAGCACCAAGGGGAATTCCACAGATTCAGGTGTCTTTTGATATTGATGCCAACGGTATTTTGCAGGTATCGGCCATGGATAAAACCACGGGCCGTGAGCAAAGTATTACCGTGCAAGAAGCGTCCAATCTTTCTGACGATGATGTGCAGCGCATGCTGCGGGAAGCGGAGGAATTTGCTGACGTTGACCGGGGCCAGCGAGAACGTATTGAGAAGCGCAATCGAGCTGAGACGCTAACGTTCCAAGCGGAGCGAGCGATGCGCAGTGTTTCCATTGATTTTGGATTACAGTTTGCTCGCGATCGCAAACGCCGCATTGATAACCTGATTCAAGACCTGCGTGATGCCCTCAAACGAGAGGATGAGCGCATGATAGACATGATTCAATCTGAGTTACAGGATGAACTGTACGAGTTGAATCGCGAGGCCTATCTGTACGATGCCGATAATGACGACGGCAATATCTTTAACCAGATTGGCGACACCATTAAAAAAGCCTTTGAGGATGACGACGATTACTATCGTCGTGACTATGACTGGAATGGTCAAGGCCAGTGGGATACCCCCAGCTGGACTGCTGGTCGTCGTGATAATCGCAGTGGTTGGGACGATTGGGATGATAGCTGGAATCAGCCAGCATCACGTCCAGGTAGCGCACGTCAATCCTATGATGCTGCCCCTCCTCGTAGTTACGATAATCGCAGTGGTTACGACAATCGGGATTACGATAACCAGGGGCGTCGGGCAGACAGTTACGATCAAGCATCCTACGGGCAAGGGGCTTATGATCAAGGAGCTTATGGTCAAGAATCCTATGGTCAAGATGCTTATGGGCCTGATGCGTATCGTCAAGAGCGCTTTAATCAAGACAGGTCTAACCAGGGGCGTTATGATCAGCGTCGTTATGACCAAAATACCCAGGGTGGCTATGGGGGCAATTCCTATGAGTCTCAGCCGCAAGATCGCTATGAGCAGCGTTCTTCTCAAGATCGATATGTTCAAGGCGGCTATGGCCAAGAGACCTATGGCCAAGAGGCTTATGGCCAAGGATATGACCAAGGAAGTCATGGTCAACGTAACCAAGACCGGTATGAGCGTAGTCCCGACCGTAATCGCGAGGAGAATTTTGATCGCAGCAATGCCTACAGAGATGTAAGGGATAACTACGACCAACAGGGCTATAACCAAGATCGCTACGGTCAGCGTGACGTGGGTGATGGTCAAGATGCTGGAGCCGCTCGCCGCTCGGCTTATGGCCAAGATAATAATGCAGAGCAAGATCGCTATAGACCAAGCTCCACGGATAGAAATTCGGTGAGACCGCAGACTGGTTCTGGTCGCTATGCGCCCTCTAATGCTGGATATCCATCTCAGCCAGCCGATGGCTATGCCAATGGAGGTAAATCTACAGCTAGCAGCTGGAATTCTAATGCGTCTTTGGATGAAGATCCTTGGGCTGATAAGGCTGGTGAACCAGCCAGTAAGCCCGCCAAAGGTTACTCTGATAATTCTGGTCGGCCCAGCAACAGCTCACAAAGCTATAACGAGGATGAATGGGGCGACCAGGACGAACTCTGGTAAGCCGGTCGGGACCTCACTATGCAAAATTTTCGAGACTACTATGAGATTCTCGGCATCGTTGAGAGTGCTGACTCATCAACGATCAAACAGGCCTATCGTCGTCTTGCACGCCAGTTTCATCCCGATCTAAACCCTGGAGATCAAGAGGCTGAAGAGCGTTTTAAATCCCTGGGTGAAGCCTATGAGATACTTTCCGATGCTGATCGGAAGGCTCAGTACGATGACTACCGACGGTATTGGCTACAGCAAAAGTCTGAGGCCGACTATCGGGATTTAGAAGACTTTAACCGGTTTGTTGATCAGCTGCTTAATCGCCAAGTGATTCCCAAATCGCCAGTTCAACCTAAGAAAAAACAAACGCAAGCAAAGACAACGGGTGATCCTCGACGGCGGGATGCAGAAGCATCTCTTCAGGTTCCCTTAGAACGAGCGTTTCAAGGAGGAGCTGAACGGGTACGCCTCGAAGATGGACGTGCCTTAGAAGTGGATATGCCACCTGGCATGCTCACGGGGCAACGTATTCGTCTACGGGGTCAGGGTATTAATGGTGGTGATCTTTATCTAAATATAGTTGTGGAGCCCCATCCCTTTTTAAGGGTGCAAGGACGAGATGTCGTCTGTCATTTACCGATTACACCCAGTGAAGCAGTTTTGGGTGGACAAATTACTGTGCCCACCCTTGATGGGCCTGTCCAAATGACCATTCCGGCAGGTATTCAATCGGGGCGAAAGCTACGGTTGGCTGGTAAGGGGTATGGTCGCATAACTGAAGAACGCGGCGATCAAATTGTGGAGATCGAAGTGGCAGTCCCCAAGCTTCTCAGTGACCAAGAAGCCGAGCTCTATGAAAAGCTACGAACAATTGAAGCGTTTAATCCTAGGGCTCACTTAACGTACTAAATTAAGCCCCAAAATAGGCAGGAGCCTGACCTGGAGTCCATTTGATATTGCACCCAACGCTGGGTATCTGGTCGTCAGATAAGCCCTGTCCGGCCAGGAGCGTATCAATTGCCTGGCGTAGGTCTTTGCCTGTGACTGGTTTGCCATTACTAGGGCGGCTATCATCTAGCTGTCCTCTATAGGCTAACTTCAGCGCGCCATCAAATAGGAAGAAATCGGGGGTGCAGGCAGCGGTATAGGACTTGGCTACGCCTTGAGTTTCGTCATAACAATAGGGAAAGTTGAACCCCTGGGTTGTCGCTTGAGTTTTCATATGCTCGGGAGCATCTTGGGGGTGCGTCTGAATGCTATTGGCACTAATGGCGATAATGCTTAAGCCTTGCTCGGCATAGTCATGCCCAATTTGGGCTAGTTCTTGTTCCACATGTTTGACAAATGGGCAATGGACGCAAATAAACATGACTAACAGCGCTTTGCTGCCTGAAAAATTCTCTAGGGTGACAGTGTCACCCGACACAACATCGATTAATGAAAATTCTGGAGCTTGGGTTCCCAATGCCAACATTGTGGACTCAACCATCACCATGGCAGATACCTCGAAGTACGTCCTTTATTGCTGATTCAATCAAGTTTGTGAGCGATTTAGTGGAGCTAATCGCCAGCTAAAACCCGGCTCATTAGCCACCAAATGCCATGGCTGACATAACAACCGCAGATAGCAGAAGACCAGGGCTTAATAGCAAAATTAGCGTTAACAGCTCATGCATTTCCATAGACTTAGATGTTTCCTTTCAAAAGACTGCGGATATTTAATCGGGTGTTGCTGACCTCGTGATGATTCCATCTGTCAAATTGAGGCTGTTGGCAAGCTATACAGATGGATTTATCGTCTCAATCAGCAACGGTTTAATGGTTTCTGACTGCACTTATCATGGCCGATAAATCTATGAGGCGTGGGGAATTTTTATCAAAAATATGGGTCGTATTTGACAAAGTACCGTATCCTTTTACTTTTAATTGTGTCTGTTGGCGTTCTGTGGGGTAGTTTTATGGCATTCAAGCACTGTTTGCATCAGTCGTTAGGAGGTAGCCTGATTGCTCTTGCTTTATCAATGGCACCAGCATTCGCAGAAAATCTACAGAATTGGTCGTTTGATACGAGTAGCAATGAACTAACATTTTCCTTGTCTGACGAGGTTTTTCCAGAGTTTTTTCTACTTTCAGAACCCCCACGCTTAGTCCTCGATATCCCCAACACAGACATTGGCGATATTGACCCAGAGCAGATTTATGATGGAGCTGTCAAAAATATTCGGGTAGCCCAGTACACCCCAGAGAATGTCAGGGTTGTCATTGAATTAGCTCCGGAAATAGTTCTATCCCCTGAGCAGGCTGACATTCAATTTGATGATAGTGATGATGGTCAACGACATTGGCGTTTTCGCCCGTTAATTGCTGAAAACAATACAGTTGCCCAGAGTACGTCCCTAACCCCAGCCCAGAACTCTGACGGTCATAATGTCAGTCTTACCGCAGCGAATCTACGCATTCCTCAAAGCTCGACAACCACAACAGCACTGCCCATTGATCCCTATGATTCTGAGGCTTCTAGCGGTGTAGTGAGTGTTCCACCCTTAGAAGAGAATGATGGGGTCAGTGTTCCACCTCTAGCAGACGTTAACGTTCTATCCATAGAAGATAATAATGCTTCTGACGATGCTGCTCCAGTGGCTGTCGTTGATGCAGAGGTGCCAGAATTGCCACCTATGAAGGTTCCAGAGCTTGAAGATACTAGTACAGAAGATGTCTTGACGCCAACAGTAGTTTTAGAAGCGGAATCACGGCAATCGACCCTACCAGATCTCGCTGCCAGTACGAGTGAGCAACCTGTCGCTGCCGCTGAGCCGATTAGTTCGGAGGTAACGCAGAACGCAGATGTGGCTGTCGCTGGTGATGAGACTGTAGCAGCGGAAGAGCCGACTCCTGCTGTTAAGATGCCAGGGGAGTCATCTGCCGCTGTGCCAGACGTCGAGATGCCTGCTCCTGCAAGGCCGGCGTCAACTGCACTGGCTCCGGTTGAATTATCGTCTTTATCTGAAGAAGACCAGACAGTTGCGGAAGATCGTGACCCACCTGATTTTCAGACTATTCAACAACCTGCCGCTGAGCGCACGATTGTGCAAACGGACTTACCTGTGCCGCTACAGTTTGGGCAACCCTTACCTGAAGGGATCTAGGCTAAAAGATCTGAAATGCATTGAAGTTTCGGGGAACAGCAGTGTGCTGCCCCCTATGGCTGTAATGCCCTAAATTCGAAATATTTACTCTCCATGGAGCCATGGGCTTTATGAGACTGAAATCTTTTTAGGATGGGATGATTTGATACCTGAGCGCTTTTTTGTCCTGTGGTTTGATTGCTGAGCTGCAATGGGCAATGTGAAGTGAATTTGTGTGCCCTGATCTTTGCCTTTAGATGTGGCCCAAATTTTGCCGCCCTGCGCTTCTACAATTTGACGGCAAATGGCAAGTCCCAAACCTGTTCCACCCACTGATCTGCGGAGTGCCCCTTCTTCTTGGTAAAAACGTTCGAAGACCGTTTCTAATCGCTCTGGCTCAATGCCTCGGCCACTGTCATTGACTGAGACTTCTACAAACGCATTGTCTTTGATGTGGGCTTGGATGGAGATATTTCCGTTGGCCGCCGTAAATTTACAAGCGTTGTCCAGTAGCTTGGTAAGTACCTCAACGATCCATTCACCGTCGCCCCGAATCAAAGGCAGGGACTCTGGTAAGTCAACCATAATTGTCGAGGAACTGGTCATTGTTCGTCGACTGCTTAAGGCAAGGGCAACACATTCGCTTAGAGCAAGGGACTCCAGGTTCCATTCAATACGACCACTTTCAAGGCGCGATAGGGTTAAGAAATCTTGGACGAGCCGTTGCATGCGTTCAGAGTCATCCATGGCAGTTTGCAACATCGCTTGCCGCATATCCATGGGCATGTCAGGCTCTGTAAAAATACTTTCTAGGCAGACTCGAATAGTCGATAGGGGGGTGCGTAGCTCGTGGCCAGTAATGGCAATGAGATTGCTGCGTGTTCGATCGAGGGCTTCTAGCTGTTGGTTGAGACTTTCTAGATTTGCATAGGCTTCAGCTTGAATTACAGCTACACTGAGTTGAGCAGCAACGGCTTCCACCAGACTGATATCGTTTTTGCTCCAGGGTTGTGGGGTATCGCTGCACTGGTGAAGCTCAATCATTCCTAGTAACCGCTCTTGGTAAATTAGAGGTACTAGTAAGCAGCTATGAATATCCCATTGGTTTAATAAACCATCAATGGCAGAGATATCGTCGATTTGATTCTTCTGTTGGCTACCAACTGGGGTTTGTGAGTAGGCCAGGGATTCCCGTTGTCGGTTGACAGTTTGGAACAGAGGATTTTCGATAAGAGGCCAGACTTCGCCTTTGAGAGAGGTGATATTTGGCTGCCGGAATTCATGTTGAATTTCAATACTGTCGTAACGGTCACTACGATAAATAATGCAGCGACAAGCAGAAATTTCTTGCCCGAGTTCGTGGGTTGCGATCGCAAACACCTCAGTTGGGTTCAATGACTGACGAATAGCCGCTGTAATTGAATTGATCAACCGCTCACGATTTTCTTGAGCGGCCATCGTTTTATAGGCTTTAAGTAGCTTGTACTGACTAGCCTGCACATACGTAACTAATCGCTGAGCAAAGGGATAGGACTCAGTAACCTCAGCGTTATAAGGTTTACCCCCAAGTAGGTCTGCTGGCAAAAAATCAGTCTGAGCTTGGGTGATTTTATCGGATAAATCTGGTCGATAGTGAGCAATACGCTTCAACAAAATATAAGCTGCCTGTTCACAGACACGCCGATCAAGCGTCCAAATACCTTCAAAACGACGGCTTTGATCAAACGCAGGTGCACCGTTTAAAACCCTAGGTTTTTGCGAACCATGATGCTCACGGCAAACCAAACAGGCCGTGTACTGTTGGCCCAAAACTACGAGGTGCCATTCATGCACCAGCGCATCTTCAGGATCAAAGGCAATGGTTTCATGCCTGACAGTGCCATCAGCATTGGCAAACTTGGTATTGGTGGCTGCTAACACATAAATTTGAGGCGTAATGTCAGCGAGTCGTAAGTAACGATGAGCTTCTTGACGATAAAAGCGTTCCTGCTGAAAGCTGGCAATCATCAAAGGACGATCGTCCCCCGCCAATACCTGATCTTCCATCGCATGGGAAAGGGCCGTCAGCGATGTTTTGAAATACATTTGTGGCCTTAGTGCCGGTAAGACCGCAAGCAGCTCGTCTAAAACTGAAGCCGGATTGCCCATTAACTGTAGGATTTAATTGATGTCGAGACTCTTCGCCCAACTGCCCCAACCTTATCAGTGCCTATCCAGGCTGCGGAGGAATTGTAACTAAGCTTAGAGGAGAGGTGTAAGGCGTCAGAAGAGCAGCTTGCCATCCTTCCAAGGATGGCAAGCTGCTAAGGGGCCACGGAAAAAGCTCTGTAAAGTTCGAAGGCTTTAATTCTCCGAAAAATAAAGGTGGGCGGTTTCCTGAATGAAACCACCCACCTCTAAAACGCTATTCCTTATAGGTTCTAAGTATTTATAAAGAACCGGAACGACTTAACAAGCTTAGGCAACACCGCCCATATCGCTAGTGTCCTTCAGGAAACCGCTGTAAGCTTCCATGCCGTGCTCGCCAATATCCAAGCCCTTCAGCTCTTCCTCAGCAGAGACACGTAGACCAAACGCAGACTTCAGGATGGTCCAAACAATGGCACTGAATACAACAGTAAACAGACCAATGGCAACGATACCGATCACCTGAGAGATGAGCTGATTGATGCTACCGCTGTAGAACAGGCCAGTTGTGGTATCAAACAAACCTACTGCGAGAGTCCCCCACATACCGCACACAAGGTGTACGGAAATAGCACCCACGGGGTCATCAATTTTGATGCTGTCAAAGAAGCTAACGGAGAAGACAACGATTACGCCTGCGATCAGACCAATGATAACTGCACCAAAGAAACTAGCACCAGCACAGCCAGCCGTGATACCAACCAAACCGGCCAAAATACCGTTGATAATCATGGATAGGTCAGGCTTGCCACTCATGATCCAAGCGGTTACAGTTGCGGCTACACCACCAGCAGCAGCAGCTAGGTTAGTGGTGACAGCAATGTAAGGAACAGCTCCGTCAGCTGCTAGCTGAGAACCAGGGTTGAAACCAAACCAACCGATCCAAAGAATAAGACAACCAAGAGTTGCAATACTCATGTTGTGACCGGGGATGGCATTGATTTGACCATCTTGATACTTGCCGAGCCGAGGACCCAGAATTGCTGCACCTACTAAAGCTGCCCAACCACCGACAGAGTGCACAACAGTAGAACCAGCAAAGTCGGAAAAACCGCCTGTGGGTAGAGCACCTAACCAGCCATTGCCAGACCAGACCCAGTGACCAGTGATGGGGTACGAAATGGCTGTCAGCAGAATGCTAAAGAGAATGAAGTCAATGAATTTGATCCGCTCTGCAACGGCACCAGACACGATAGTTGCTGCAGTACCTGCAAAAGCTGCCTGGAATAGGAAGAACACAGGGGCCGTTAAGTTACCTGCATAGGGCTCGTCTACAGACAAACCGGACAGGAAGAAATTACCCATGCCAAAAACAGGGTTGGCCTCGTTAAACATAAGACCGAAACCAATTGCCCAGAAAGACAATGTGGCAAGGGCAAACACGATCAAATTCTTGGAAAGAATATTGACAGCATTCTTCTGGCGACAGAAACCGGTTTCTAACATCCCGAAACCAGCGTTCATAAAGATCACCAGAATGGCTGCGATCAGCACCCAGATGTTATCCAAAACAAACTGAACATCGCCAGCAGCAATTGCATCTTCTTGAGCATGGGCTGCAGTACTCCACGTGGCAACGATTACTAATGCCAGGGGGATACAAACTAACCAAGCCCATGAAAAGCTTCTGCCAAAAAAGCGCTTAGCCATCTGATCAAATGGCGGCGCATAAGAATCCCAGACAGACGATTTACGCCGTCTCGCCTTGCGGCTCAAATTTAGACTAGACATCTCAACAGACGTTCCTACAACACAATCCAATCAACTAAAACTCACTCTCAAAGGATCCAGCCCTAGACAGTGATGTCTTTGTGTGAGGGGACCTTGACAGTTCAAGATACTCAATGACCGACAAGAGATTTAGGACCGTGATATGGCTCTGCCAAAAATTGGAGAAAATCTTAGTTAAGAATTTTCACCATCATGAATGGCAGATCTGCCACATTCTGCACCCTAAACACCTAGCCTTAAGCGTCTGGTTTCTCTTTGGTGCATTGTGCATATCTATTAGATAGATTCCACCAATTTCAGCCAAGTCATTCTGTATCAAGTAATACACTTGGTTTGTGTGACTGGAATATTCGGGGTTTGAGACCTCATTATTTTGGCTTATTTTCAAAAATTAATATTATTGACAGCCTAGAACCCTTGCTGCTATGTGTTCTCTTTTGTGTCCTTTGAAGGGAACATCGTTTTTAGGTAGGGATGGTGACCCAGTTCGTTGAGTCGAGTTTGTTTTTCCAGGACGCTATCTTCAAGGGATTTCCGATAAGCTTGGACGCGTTCGAGGAGCTTGCGATCGCATGTTGCCAATATTTGCACCGCTAACAGACCCGCATTTTTTGCATTGCCAATTGCTACCGTTGCCACTGGGATGCCACCGGGCATTTGGACGATGGAATAAAGTGAGTCTATGCCTTGCATGGCGCGGCTTTTTACAGGGACGCCAATCACAGGAAGTGGCGTCAGGGCGGCCACCATGCCGGGCAGATGAGCAGCTCCACCAGCCCCAGCAATAATGACTTTTAGGCCTCGTTCGACAGCGGTTTGAGCGTAACTCACCATGCGTTTTGGGGTGCGATGAGCCGATACAATGGCCACTTCGTGAGGAATACCAAAGTCTTCGCAAACGGTAATGGCTGCTTCCATAGTGGGCAGATCAGAGTCGCTGCCCATAATGATGCCAACAAGAGGAGAAGTCATGGGATGAAAGGTGAAACGTTATATCTGGCTGTGCCAGAGTTGCTGTTGTTAGCCTACCGGGTTCCTATGGGATGATTCGTACAAAGATTTGAATTGCAACTGCCCATGTCAATTTTGCTAAGTGCACGATTACCTCATCTGTCGGGACTCTATTGTCTTGAGGTAGTCGGCCATCAGCTGCGCTCTATGTTACCCATGGCTAAAGTGTCGGCTAATGCAGTACAGGCAATTGACCTCAACGGCGATTGGGTTTCCCTAGGGGGTGTGGATTTACAGATCAATGGCGTTTTAGGGTTGGCATTTCCTGATTTGACTGATCCTGTAGAACTGCAGAAAGCAGCTAGTTTTTTGTGGAGTCAGGGGATTGATGCGTTTACCCCCACTCTGGTGACAGCCCATCCAGATAAAATTCAACGCAGTCTCTCTGTAATTCAGGATTACCAGACTCAAGGTTTTAACAGGCAGCCACGGCATGCTGTGGTTTTGGGGGCACATCTAGAGGGTCCATTTTTGAATCCGGCTAAGCGAGGAGCGCATCCTCAGGACTATTTGCAGTCGCTTTCACTGGATCGCGTTCAAGGGTTATTGGGGGGCTGTATTGACGTAGTTAAGATCGTTACCCTGGCTCCAGAAATAGAAACCGATGCTGCGGTGATTCCCTGGTTGCGATCGCAAAACATCATTGTCAGTCTTGGCCACTCCCTGGCGACATCAACCCAAGCTCAGCAAGCCTTTGCCCAAGGAGCCTCAATGGTGACCCATGCATTCAATGCCATGCCAGGATTGCATCACCGTGCACCTGGGTTACTAGGGGCTGCGTTAACCCAGCCCAATGTGTATGCAGGTCTGATTGCCGATGGCCAGCATGTGTGTCCTACGATGCTCGACCTGTTGCTACGAGCCGGACGGGGTACATCTGAAGGTGTCAAGGGCGGTCTGTTTCTGGTGAGTGATGCATTGGCTCCCCTGGGTTTACCGGATGGTACCTATCCCTGGGATAGTCGTGAGATTGAGGTGGTAGACGGTACGGCTCGACTGCCGGACGGGACATTGTCAGGCACTACCCAGCCCTTACTGAAGGGGGTAACCAATTTGGTCCAATGGGGGTTATGTGATGTCAATGAAGCCATCGTCTTGGCTACCGAAAGACCACGCCAGGCTGTAGGGCTGCCAGGATTAGCTCCCAGACAAACTGCCAACTTACTCCGTTGGCACTACGATGGCACGACTCTCAGCTGGCAGAGAATTTTAGACGAATAAGGTATTGCCCATATTTTCACTACACTTCAGATTGCCAAAACGTAATAGGATCTGACGGTAGAGAAATCCTAATGATCACTTCTGGCCAATCCTATGACGAGTGCAACTGACGATAAAACCATCGTTCGTAATTATTTTAATGCCCAAGGTTTCGATCGTTGGAGCCGTATCTATGGAGACGGTCAGGTCAATAAAGTCCAGCGAGACATTCGAGAAGGGCATCAGCAAACTGTTGATCACGTTCTTTACTGGTTTAAGCAGGATGGTAATGCTCAGGGGCTGACGGTCTGTGATGCTGGCTGTGGTGTCGGTAGTCTCAGTATTCCTTTAGCGGAGATGGGGGCAGTGGTGTCCGCTAGTGATATCTCCGAGAAAATGGTAGAAGAAGCTAGTTTTCGTGCCAAGGAACTGTTGCCGCCAGAGTCTGTACCTACCTTTGATGCGCAGGATTTAGAAACCCTAGACGGTAGCTATCACACGGTTATTTGTTTGGATGTACTGATTCACTATCCTCAAGAAAAGGCTGGTGACATGATTGCCCATTTAAGTTCTTTGGCTGAAGACAGGCTGATCCTTAGCTTTGCTCCGAAAACCCCCTTTTATACTGTACTCAAGCGTATTGGCGAGTTTTTCCCAGGTCCAAGTAAAGCAACTCGTGCTTATCTCCACCGTGAGGCCGATATTCGTGCTGCTTTGAAGGCAAACGGCTGGCAGATTAAGCGTAAGGAATTTACAGCAACACAGTTTTACTTTTCTCGCTTGTTTGAAGCTGTGAAAGTCACAGACTAGAGGTTGCCTTCAGGGCTGATGCGTTAGCCGTCAAGGCTTGGTTCCTGTCACAGTGGCAGACGCTATTTTTGCAGGTGTTGATTGGGAAGCTGGTCGAGGGTGTTGGGCTGATGTAGACAAACGCAATTGCGTCCTGACTTTTTAGCGGTATATAAGCCCAGGTCAGCCATCTCCACTAGGGCACTCGGTGGAATTTCTAATGTTGGCACAAAGCTGGTTACACCTAAGCTCATGGTGACGTAGTCGGCTGTTTCAGAGGCGGTATGGGGCAAGTTGTAGGCTGCTAGCTTCGATAAAATGGCATGTGCGATCGCAGTCCCTTGTTCCGCTGAGGTATTGGGTAGCAGCACAACAAATTCTTCACCCCCATAGCGAGCATTTAACGCACCACTCGCTTTAACAGTGGTGCGGATGGCCTGAGCCACCTGTTTGAGGCATTCATCCCCCTGGGGGTGACCGTAGGTATCATTATATTTTTTGAAATGGTCTACGTCACCAACAATCAGGGCCAAGGGGTGTTGCGCTCTCAAGGCCCTAAACCACGCTTGTTGCAGACTCTCATCAAATGTGCGGCGATTGGCTAGCCCAGTTAATTTATCGTTGGTGGAAAGGACCTGTAATTGTGTGGTGCGATGTGCCCCTGAGAGCCCGGCGGCGATCCATAATCCCAAAAGCATAGGGACAACGGGTAGCCAGAGTCCTGTAAAGCTCAATGTTCCATAGCTGATACCAAACACGAGCAAGCTGATGCCTGGAATCAGCGTCAGTCGCTGCCATAGTTTGGTTGCTTGTTGAGTAAGATAGCTGCCATAGATAGAAATACCTATGATCAGCAGGCTTTCTAGCCACTGGGGCCATGCCTGAATGAGGGGACGATCGTCGAGGGTCGTACTGATAAGCTGGCTAGCAATTTCTCCATGTAGCTGTACACCAAATTGAATTGTGGGTTGTCCATTTGGCTGTTGACCTCCGGTGTAGAAAATATCAGCTTTACTAAATGCCATGCTGCCGATTAAGACGATGCGATCGCGCATCAAATCTGGTGGAATTTCGTTACGTAATACTTGTTTGAACGAAACAACATTAAATGGGGTTTTATGTCGACGAAAATTAAGGAGAAGCTGATATCCTTGCGCATCTGTTTCAGCGTATCCTCCTGTATGGGTCTCTATCGGAGGAAATTGAACATTCTTAAGCGTTAGTATCGAAGACTCTAAATCTGGCTCGATTTGATCAGGTTCACCAGCTAAATATTCAAGGGCTAGACGCAAACCAAGAGACTCAATAACATTGTGTCCACTGGCCGCAGGAAATAATATGCCGCGTCTAACGCGGCCATCGGCATCGACCACAACATCACTGGCGGCGATTTGATCGGCAATCTTCAAAATGGCGTTGCCAGGTATGGCATTGCCTTTCTGATTACCAATTACTTTTTCGATCCCGATAAGATTAGGGGTATGGGTAAATACTGTCGCTAAATTCTTGCTTCCAGGTTCGTTGGGTAAATGACGATAAAAATCTAGACCGATAATGCGAGGCTGTTGCATCTGAATTTGGTGGATTAGATCCACCATAGTCTGATCACTGACATGGTTAGTACCTAGGTAGTTATCCAAATCAGCATCAGTAAGACCAACGATGACGACCCGTGGATCAGTGGATTCAGGCACTCGCAGCGCCAACATTTTGTCAAAAGCACGTAGTTCTAGTATTTGTAAACTGCCCAGCGATCGCAAGCCTATGATGCTGCTGGCTGTGATCACGCTGGCCATGGCTCCAAAACCATATGCTTTCCTGACGCTATGCCAGAGCGTTCTTGCAACGTCTCCAATCTTGTCTGTTTTTACCAAGGGTTACCATCCGTGCATGATGTAATCGCCAGTACTTTAGCCACACGGTGGTTACCTAAATGAGATTAGAGATGTACCACCGCTGATAACGGTATTTCTGCTGGACTTTGCCCTTGTTCCAAAAGAGTCTGCACCATGGTTTCAGCATCTGTTACCCCCTGACTCCTAGCCGCAAGCAGCACAGCGATAGCGTCGTACCAAATACCTTGGTTTGCGTAAGTACTTGCTCGTTCCAGGCTAGATAGATTACTTACATCTAAGGATTCCCGGTTTATATGTTCAACGAAGCTGCGGGCAGAAATTTCAGCGTGGTGATCTCCTGGGCATGAGACAAAGACTGTCCAACGATATTTCTTATGAAGAGCTAATCTGTTGTCTTCAGGTAAAGTCACACTGACTGTGGCAGTTTTCTCTAGCTCAATCGTTTGACTATAAATGGGAGTCGCCAAAGCAGGATCCGACACATGCAATGTCATTGAGACTGGCATAGTGGTTGCTACATGCCATGCCAATGTAGGATTTGACTTAGTTGTCAGTAAGTTGGATCGATCTCCTGGAACCATCAGGGCTAAGCGAGTTGCGCCATCATCAATGCTACAACTAACGGCTTCTTGCCCTCTGCGTCCACCTGATAAGGTTGATTCGACGTTACCTCGATCTGTATCAGGAGTCCAGCGAATCCGTTCTCCAGCATAGCTAGGTGCTATCAAGCTTAACCCAAGGCAACTAGCTAGTATGGCCGATGATAGCCGATGACTTTTTTGCAGTACAGCTATTATTTGCTGCGAAGTGAATACGGTGAACTGGATCATGACAGGATGTACATGTCTTATCAGGATGAGCTAATGGGACATTTAGAAAATCCCTTAGTGATTTCAATGTATCCTTTTTGACTTAAAGAAGTGTAAAAAACACTTAAAAAGCCTTAGAGGATATGTTCAGAGTCAGTAAAGTTTTGAGGTGTAACGTACGTGTTTGTACTGAAGGATGTGTCTGTGTGTCAACACTAGTACCAGGGATTGCCTACCATCGTGAACCCTGCCCAGTAGAACGGATGCGAAAACTCTGTTGTGGGTAGCCTTAACTCAACGGGCAGGGTTATATCTCCCTGAGATGTGTATAGTATATTGTTATTGATATGGGCCGCCCCAGTAATCAAAGAGATTTGTGCTCTTTGTAGAGAATGGTGACGGAGCGTTGTATGGGGTAATTGGTGATAAAACTCTGTCATTAATGCCAGGGTCCCTATGTCCGAAACATTCCATAGACTCCCAATGGAGGTTTCAATACCTGCTGCTGCTGCTAGCCCGATAAAGCCTAGTTCTGCTTCAGGGCTGCTTAAAGCTGTCCCACAAGCACTCAGGATTAAGAGCTCTAAATCTGGCCAACTTAGCGTTTTCATTTGATGAAAGTTAAGTGGCGTATCCCAAAATTGAATGAATGACTGCTCTAAGTTGCCTGCATTGAATTCAGCATGGGTGGCTAAATGTAATAACTCTGGTTGTTGTGATGTTTTTAGCTTTAGAAAGTTGTCGAGTGTAAACGTTTCATTAAGAAGAATTTCTCTGGTTTGGAGGCTTTGGGCAACAACATCGAGTTCAAGGGGAACGGCTGGTAGAGTATCGAGAGCCTCGAATTGGTTCGCACCAGCAACGAGTGAGCGAGGAACAGAAATAGTGTTGTCAAACTGGTGCTGTATTAACCCCATGCTAGGAATGAGAGATACTCCATATTCTTCAATGATGAAGGTGTCCTCTTGCATCATTGCCGCTAGGGGAATGGTTCTCAGTCCTTGGTCCAGAGAATACATCACATGATCAATTTGCTTTGCCTCCAAGTCTTGTGTGAGCGGTGCTAATAACCAGTCATACATTTGGCGAGCTAAGGCTTTATAGCTAAGTGGGTCTTCAGGGTCTGAAACAGCCAGTCGAAATAGCTTTGCCTGTTGAGTTAGCTCAGCCCGTGACACATCGACCAATTGTTGGACGGGTTCTCCAGTAGCGGATACCAAAATTAACAGTAGTTGATCCTCTGGGCTGGCATTTTGCTGAGTCCGAGGTAATGTAAATCTGTCGAGACCGGCCTCAGTGTTAGAGGCTGGAGGCACAAAGACAGCATAAATAACTGCTGATTTACTTTTATAGTCGTGATTAGCTTGATTTAGGATGTTTTGTACTGACTGTAAGGTGACGGGTTGAGTTTGAGGCAATTGCCAATAATTTACATAGTCGTTACTCAAGGCATCTTCTAAGTGCTGAAAAGCTGATTCGTCAAAGTACTGTAAACGACCGTTTGTAGTTGTTGTATGGGTTGGCCTTATACGTGGGTTTAGGGGACGGCGGAACGGCTTTTCTGCTTGAATTAATGCTTCCCTATTGCTAAATCGAATTGATTGTACGGCGGGTGTATGAGGAGGCTGGAGCTGTTCTAAAACAGGGGAAGGCTGAGGCTTGCCTGAGATAGGTCGTGATGAATTTTGAGGTTGAGATCCATTTGTTTCAAGACCTTCAGTTTCTGTTAGTAGGGGAGAAACTGCATTAACAATATTGCTCTCGACAGCACCGATGTCGATGATACCACCGATAATTCTAGGGTTTCCGTGTTGATCGCCCATGGTGGCTGCTGAATTATGGCCAGTATTAGCGGCTGGGCTATCATTGTGCAACTGATGTGATGGGAGATTGCCCAAAGTGTTGTTAAGGGGTGTCAATCTTGGCTGTAGTGGAGTATTGATTGTGCCTACCAGATTACTAAAGATAAAACCTGTGCTGCCTTGATCGATGCCAATCAGGTTGTTTCCCAGATCGCTAAACTCTCCCTCTATGTCAGGATTAGTTGGGGCAAGGTTGTTGGCCACAATGGTGTTAATTAGCTCTGGAGTAGATAAAGTTGTGAGGTTTTCGGATATGCCACCTCCAGAGGTTGTGGCGATATTGGCTGCTACCGTGACGTTTGTGAGTGTTGTGGGGCCAACGGTACGGAGTCCGCCGCCCACGATAGCTTGATTACCGGAGATAGTGCTGTTGGTAATGGTTACCTGTGACAGGTTCGAAAATCCGAAGTCGCTAGCAATTTCAATGCCGCCTCCAAGGGTAGCTGCTTGGTTGCCAACAATGGCGCTGTTTGCGATCGCAATTTCAGTTTCACTATCAGTAGCCAGATTGAGAATGCCGCCACCACTCTTAGCCGATAGATTATTACTGATCAGTGTCGCATCAATCGTGATCTCTCCTCCAGCAGTATTTAAGATTCCGCCGCCGCCATCATAGGTGCCTATTCCTGTTGCCTGATTGTTGGCAACAGTGCTGTTCACTAAGGTGAGTTCACCTTGGTTATAAAGCCCGCCACCTCTTTCAGCCATATTATTCATGAAGTGGCTGGCCCTAATCTCTCCATCATCGTCTAAGAAGATGGCTCCACCAGCATCGCTAGCACGGTTTTCAGTAAAGTAGGCCGTGTCGATGCTCAATGCACCTTCACTAAAAATTGCGCCACCGTTGGTTCCTGCTCTGTTGTCAGAAAAATCTGTATTGGAGATGCTAACTATGCCATTGGGATCAACATCGATGGCCCCAGCATGTTCTCCAGCTTGGTTGTTATTAAAGGTGCTATCAACCACTGTAACTGAACCTTGAGCAATATCAATCGCTCCACCATCAGAGGCACTACGATTATTGTCGAAAATCGTGTTAGACAGGATAAGCGAGCCTCTATTTTGAATGGCTCCACCATCTTGTGAACTACTTGTGACCTCATTGTTGGTAAACGTTACATGACTAATTGCAACGTTGTTGCCAGATGTCCTGAGACCAGCACCATCTGACGTACTAGAGCCATCCTGTATGGTGAGATTATTAATATTGATATTGTCTCCATTGCTGGTGATATCAAAGACTCGTTGATCTCCAATCCCGTTATTGTCAACATCACCACTGATAAAAGTGCTGGCTTGACCTTGCCCGACAAGATTAAGGGAGTGGTTAAGGGTGATGGTGTGAGGCTCACGATAGGTGGTGGCCGCTAGATTTACCGTGCCACCGTAAGCGACAGCATCCACAGCATTTTGAATACTGCCGTTAGCGCCTACATTCACTGTATTGGCCGAACCCGATAGTTCTCCAATGCCCTTAAGAGTAATTTTCCCATTGAGATTTAAGGTGTTTGTATCAATAAATAAATCTCTGCTAGAACTGTTGCCACTAGCATTAATAGCTGCATCAAGAGTAATGGAATTACTGGCTTGTAAAGTGACATTAGTGCTATTTAATGAACTGACGATTGTAGACGCATTAATGGAGCTGTTAATGACATCGTTAGTGCCTGCCACAATGCCTCCAGTACCACCTGTTTCGATGACTGTGAGATCGATGGGGTCGATGAGCCATATGCCTGCGTCTCCGTAAGGAGCAGTGGTTGTGACATTGGCATTGTCTCCGATGGTGAGTTGATGCAGTCCAGAGGTTTCTACCAGACCGCCATGACCCGTTGCAGATTGAGCTGAAATGCTACCATCAAAGACTGTTGTGCCATCTGACCAAACAATTACTTGGCCCCCATGCCCCTGGGTGGCATCGGCAACTAGGCTAGTGGTTGCCGTAATTTCTGTTTGAGAGGCATGGGGTAAATTTCCTTGCCCTTGATAGTCTCCTCCAATACGAATCGAGCCTCCGCTGGTGTGACCAGAAGCATTCAAGGTACTCTCAAGTACCTGAATAGTGTTTCCTAAAAGATTGATTTCACCACCTGTGATGCCTTGGGTAGAGATGTTGCCAGCATTCTGGAGACTAAAGGGAGTTGGAATGTTGTTGGCAATATCACGATGTATGAGAGTAGCTGTACCATCATTGCCAATGACCAACTCATTGCTGTGGTTGAAGTCACCACCAGTGATCAAGGCTGGTAGAGTCTCTGAGATGTCAGGCTCGGTGGAGATCTCTAAGCTTAATAGGCCGCCCATTTGTGCCAGTCGAATGGACTGACCCGGTTCTGTAGCCAAGAGGGTGATTTCGCCATCAGGGGCACTTAACGTGCCAGTATTTGTTACTTGAGAGGCTAACAGTCTGAGGCTATGTCCCTCACGCACAGTGAGCTGGCCTTGGTTGATGATGGTACTTGGGTAACTAAAGCCAAAATGGCTGGGGGGAGTCACCAAGGTGCTGTAGTCCGGATCGCCCATGATCTCGAACCATTGATCGTCAGTACCAAGGTGGGTGGCGGTTGTAGCTGTGAATGAACCTCCAAGGTCAAGACGAGCATTGGGGCCAAAGAGCAGCCCAGCAGGGTTCACTAGGTACAGATCCGCATTACTACCGGTTACTTGCAGCAATCCATCAATATTGGAGGCAGTGCCACCGATGACTTGTCCGATGACTGTATGGGTGTTTGAGGTGGTCAGGAAGTTTGCCGTTTGGTGCTGGTCCAGGTTGAATTGCTCAAAGCTATGGAAGAGATTGCTTCCTGCTTGATTGCCACCACTAATATCAATAATGCCTGGTTCGGAAACAGTGGCTTGGGTTGCGTTGCTTGTGGGCACAATTGTTTGTGCTTGTAGTGGAAAGGGCGTTGAGATAATAATTCCACTGCCAACGACGGGGATTAGCGCAAAAGCGGCGGTTACTTTAGTCAAGACTTCCATAGATCAAGGTCAGCCTAAATCTCGGCGATTCAGGAGTCAAACGAGAGTTGTGACGATGATTGAGGGGTGTCATCGTCACCGATAAACCAAGAAAATTAATGTTCGGGCTTCAAAGAAATAGAGCGGTCTCTTTGGTCTCTTTTCAACTATAAGACTCGTAAGTCAGGTCTTACTTCCTACGTAAAACTAACCAAATTTGCATTAAGTTTTTCTGAAGGCAATCAATTGATGTCAATTTAATCAGCAACCTCTAAGACAGAACGACGGGCATTGTTTACTCTGGAGAGGTTCGTTTGTTGACCACACTATGACTGCTCGGCTGTGTATTGCGATCGCATCTATTTTAGGAGGCTTATCTGTAGCAGGCGGTGCCTTTGGGGCCCATGCACTCAAAGCCCAGCTGACAGAAAAATCCCTGGCGACATTTGAGATAGGCACACGCTACCAGATGTATCATTCCCTGGCGTTGCTGTTGGTGGGACTTCTGTGGTTACAATTTCCGAAGAATAGCTGGCTCAGCTACGCCAGTTGGGCATTCATCATCGGCATTGTGATTTTCTCAGGCAGTCTCTATGGCTTGAGTCTATCAGGCATCAAAGTTCTGGGTGCTGTGGCCCCCATTGGTGGTTTTGCCCTCATTATTGGTTGGGCATTTTTAGCCACAGCTGCATTCTCTCTGACAAACTAAAGAGCTAGGGGATGAGTTTTGCATTTTTAGCAATAGGTTTGATTGCCCTTACCGATAAGCTAAAGCTCAAGGCAAAAAATCTTGAACTCAGCTTTTTCTGTTCACTAGTACTATGTGTCGTTTACTTGCCTATTTAGGAAAGCCCATCCTCCTTGAAGAGCTCATCCTCAAACCTGAGCATTCCTTAATGGTTCAAAGCTATCAGCCAAAAGAGTTAGAAGTGGCCTTGCTCAACGCAGATGGGTTTGGTGTTGGCTGGCATCATCCCGATGACATTGCGGCTGAGCCCTTTATCTATCGCAATGTGCTACCCATTTGGAATGACGCTAACCTGCCTCACCTGTGTCGTTACATTCAGGCGCAGTCATTCGTTTCCAATATTCGCAGTGCCACACCAGGCTTGCCCCTCGACTTTAGTAACTGTCAGCCGTTTCGCCACGGCCAGCTCTTATTTGTTCACAACGGCTATATCGATAAATTTCGACAGACACTGTATCGCCCCATGCGTGATCTAATTGGCGATGTCGCTTATCAAAATATCTATGGTCTGACAGACTCTGAACATATTTTTGCCCTGATTACCCACCTGCTAGAGCTGGATCCCCAGTTGGCGTTATTGGGAGCTTTGGAACAGGCCATTGACATAATTCAATCCTTGGCCAATGAATACGACGTCCGAGTCTCGGGTGTGATCGTTCTGAGCGATGGTCAACAACTTGTTGCAGCTCGTTTTGATAATCAAGCCAAGGCCCCATCATTTTATCTATTGCGTCAGCCAGAGAGCATTATTCTGGCTTCCGAACCTTTATTTTCAGGTGATTGGGAACCCATTGCTCAGGCCCATAGTTTGACTGTTGCTGCTAACGATCTTCAACCCCAAATTCATGGTTTTTCTCTCGCTACCTGACACTGGATCTACTGATGCGTCAAAACTTCGCACCTACTTTCAAACCACTCTCCAAACCTGTCGCAATGGCACGTTAGCCCTAGTGGATGGCATTAGTCAGACTGTATTGCAACAGCAGGCACATCCTGACTTTAGCCCTGTGGGTTGGCACTTGGGACATATTGCATTTACTGAGTCTCTATGGATTTTGGAGCATTTAGCTGGGCAACCATGTCCGTTCCCCAGTTATCGAACGCTGTTTGCTGCCGATGGACTGCCTAAGTCTCAACGCCAGATGTTACCTAGTTTGGACGAGCTACTAATTTTCTTGGCAGATGTGCGACGGCGGACATTGGCGTATTTGAGCACTGCCCCTGTGGTCGAGCAGGCACGTCTATGGCATTGGCTGATTCAACACGAATGTCAGCACAGTGAAACCATGTCCCTGGTGATGGCTCTACATCAAAATCAGGGTCAGGTCACGCCTCTAAGAAATCCTGTTGCTGGGCCCATACATGAGACTCCTACAGGTATGGTCCATATCCCTGCTGGAGAGGTTTGTCTGGGCTTAGTAGCTGACCGTGATGGTCTGGATGGTGATGTGGCCATTGATAATGAGCGACCAGCCCATTGGGTGGATGTAGCAGCTTACTCCATTGACCGCACACCAGTCACCTGTGAACAGTATCAGCGTTTTATGGATGCTGGTGGATATCAGGAGCGGCAATGGTGGTGTGATACGGGCTGGTGTTGGTTACAGACGGCCCAGGTGAACCAGCCCCTGTATTGGCCTGCCCAAGATGTAACCGCATTTAGACACCATCCAGTCTCTGGTGTGAACTGGTATGAGGCAACTGCCTATGCCCGCTTTGTAGGTAAGCGCTTGCCGACTGAGGCAGAGTGGGCCTTGGCAGCGCAGGGATTAACGCCCAAGCTGCAAACATTGCTAACAACCGATCAAATTAATTGCAATCATCACTTGGGCTGCACCAGCCCTGTTGGGAGATCTGATCAAGCCGTTAGCGATTACGGTTGTTATGATCTTTTGGGGAATGTGTGGGAATGGACCCATAGTTGGTTTCGTCCCTATCCAGGATTTGAAGCCTATCCTTATCAAGGCTATTCAGCAGTTTACTTTGATGATGGCCATCGAGTGCTCCGAGGGGGCAGCTGGGCGACTCGTCCTTGGGGGCTACGGTCCAGCTTTCGCAACTGGTACGAGCCCTATGTGAGAGAGCTATTTATGGGCTTTCGCTGTGTGCGCTAGAGAAGTTTGCAATCTTCCCACGAAAAATACAGTCCCACGCTACACTGGCCCTGGTTATTACGGTTTTCTATGACTTTTTCCACAGCTGATTGCGATTCTCCGATGGAGAAGCATGGCCAACGCACCAATGCTAACTTGGCAGATCGCAACGTTATCGATCCAGCTCGCCTTCAGATCCAAACTCTGCTCAGTAATGAGCCTGAGGTCAGGGTAATGGATGGGCAGGATGTGATTGAAGGATTAACCCAAATACCAAAATCTTTGCCACCAAAATATTTTTATGATCACTTAGGATCAGAGCTATTTGAGAAAATTTGTACGCTCCCAGAGTACTATCCCACCCGCACTGAATCGGCTATTTTTTATCGCTATGCCCATGCCATTACTCAGCTGACTGGCCCTTGCGAGCTGGTGGAGCTGGGCAGCGGTAGTGCGACAAAAACACGCATTCTTTTAGATGCCTATCGGGCTGCTAATTTGCCGTTACGCTATATCCCTGTCGATGTCAGTGGCAGCATGTTGAAAGATAGTTCTGATCAACTACTATATGATTATCCTGAACTCAGGATTCACGGGATGATCGGTACCTACGAACCTGCCCTCAATGCTTTGCCAGCTGCCAACTTGGCTACCCGAATGGTGATGTTTATTGGTAGTACCCTGGGTAATTTGTCTCCTAATGACTGTGAACAATTCTTGCAGTTGGTAAGTGGGGCCCTGGAGCCAGGACAATTCTTTTTGCTGGGCTTAGATTTGCAAAAGGATATTGGCACTGTTGAGGCGGCTTATAACGATGCTCAAGGGATAACGGCCATGTTCAATCTCAATATGTTGCAGCATCTCAACCATCGCTATCGAGGAGATTTTTGCCTTGATAATTTCTATCATCAAGCGATGTATAACTCGCAAAAACATCAGATAGAGATGTATTTGGTGAGTAAGCAAGAGCAGACGGTGACGCTCCAAGATCTAGATTTGACGGTGAAATTTGCTGAGGGAGAGCGACTGTTAAGTGAGATTTCTCGCAAGTTTGATGTGGTTCAGATGGGTGCTCAGCTGGCTAATCATGGGTTAAAAGTATTGCAAACCTTTACCGATGAACGGCAGTGGTTTGGTTTGATTTTGGCTCAAAAGGGTTGAGGGGGAGATTTTATTGGGGGTAAGCATTGCTGCCCTCTAACAAAACATTTAAAACATTGCAAATTGTGCGATCGCAACCGATTTAATCTCTCAACGAGATAAAATACCTCGGTAGAAAATTGACACGATGTTTTGCAATCACTACTCTCCGTTGCTCGCAAGATTGACGCATTTACCTGTCAAATCGGCAAGTTCGCCTATTGGTTAGTGCTGGCCATGATTGGGGTTGGCACATGGAATGTCATTGGCCGCTATTTAGGTAATGTGGTCGGTCAAAATTTAAGCTCCAATGCTCTGATCGAAACTCAATGGTATCTATTTGATATTGTCTTTTTGCTTGGGGCTGCCTACACCCTACAAAAGGGGGGCCATGTGCGAGTGGATGTGTTTTATGATCGCTGGTCCCGTCGCCGCAAAGCGTTGGCTGATTTCATTGGGACGGTGTTCTTTCTTATTCCGTTTTCTGCACTGGTGATCTACTTCTCTTGGGGAGCCGTGCTGAAGTCTTGGGCAGTGTGGGAGAACTCTCCGGACCCTGGTGGGCTCTTACGGTTCCCAATCAAGACGATGATCTTGGTTAGCTTTGGGCTGTTGATACTACAGGGCATCTCAGAAGCCATTAAAAACTGGGCAATTTTTTCAGGATATCTACCCGCAGACGAGGCCCCAAAGACATTAGATGGGGAGACGGATGATGTTAGTTGATTGGTTGGGGCCACTGATGTTTGCTGGGGCCTTGGTGCTGCTGTCCTTAGGTTACCCTGTGGCGTTTTCCTTGGGTGGGGTGGCCATCTTGTTTGGTCTAATTGGGATTGCCTTTGGTGTATTTGATCCCATCTTTTTAACGGCGATGCCGCAGCGAATCTTCGGCATCATGAATAACTTCACCTTGTTGGCTATTCCCTATTTCATTTTTATGGGGGCAATGCTAGAAAAGTCAGGCATTGCGGAAAACCTGTTGGAAACCATGGGCAGCCTGTTTGGTCGACTGCGGGGTGGATTAGCGATCGCAGTTGTTGTGGTCGGTGCACTGTTAGCGGCAACGACGGGGGTAGTGGCAGCAACTGTGGTGACCATGGGGCTGATTTCCCTGCCGACAATGCTGCGCTATGGCTACAACAAAGATGTTGCCACTGGGGTGATTGCTGCATCAGGTACTCTGGGCCAGATTATTCCACCGAGTATTGTCCTGGTGGTATTGGCCGATCAGCTAGGCGTATCCGTGGGTGACCTATTTCTAGGGTCATTTATTCCTGGTTTGCTAATGGCTGGAGTCTTTGTAGTACACGTGGTCATCATGGCCTTCGTTCGACCAGATTTGCTACCGGCGCTGCCATCGGAGCTATTAAAGATTCGCGGTCAGGCCTTGTTCCTCAAAGTCTTGAAGGTGATGGTGCCGCCACTCGTGTTGATTTTGCTAGTGTTAGGCAGCATTTTCTTTGGCATTGCCACACCGACAGAAGCGGGTGCCCTGGGAGCTGTAGGCGCGATGGTATTAGCTGCCTTTAACCGACAGCTGACCATTAGGAGTTTGCAGGAAGTGTGTGACAGCACCCTGCGAACCACCACCATGGTGATTTTTATTCTCCTAGGCTCCACAGCATTTAGTCTGGTATTTCGCGGGTTGCGTGGGGATAGCTTTATTTTTGATGTGCTGACCAATTTGCCAGGGGGCGATGTTGGCTTTTTGATTGTCAGCATGCTGACAGTCTTTATCCTCGGATTCTTTATCGATTTCTTTGAAATTGCCTTTATTGTGATTCCCCTATTTGCGCCAGTGGCTCAGCAGTTGGGGATGGATCTGGTGTGGTACGGCGTCATCATTGGGGCCAATATGCAAACCTCCTTTTTGACACCACCGTTTGGATTTGCCTTGTTTTATTTACGGGGTGTGGCTCCCAAAGATGTTTCTACAGGTAATCTCTATCGAGGGGTTATTCCTTTCATTGCGCTGCAATTACTAGTCCTGGTCTCGATTATTGCCTTTCCAGGTTTGGTGAACTGGTTGCCGTCGATTAGTAGCTAGATCCTGTTGTCGGGGCGTTACATGTAATGCCTTGATGATAGTCAATGTTGTTAATGTTGAGAACATCTAAAACTATGCGTGTTGGTGACTGCACCCGCAGTATGACTAATAGATAGCCAGTATTGTGATTTAGTGGGTTCCCATGGGTAATTCGGTGGTTGGTCGGCGAGTTCTTTGGCTACAGGTGTTAGGGCTGGCAGCCGTTCAGGGGGCGATTTCCCTGACTTGGGTTATTTACAATCTCTATTTGGATGATTTGTTGCTGACTTTAGGATTTTCGGCCAGTTTAGCCACACTGCTGCTGGTGATTGAAAATGCCATGGGGGCGGTGATGGAGCCGCTGATGGGAACGTTTTCAGATCAGCGACAGCACTGGGTAGGGAGTCGTTTTCCTCAGATTGCTTTCGGTATGATTGTGTCTGCCCTTTGCTTTCTAGGCATTCCGTTAGTGGTATTGGTCGGTGGTATATCCTTGAAGGCCCTGTTGCCGATTGCTTTGGTGGCTTGGGCGTTAGCCATGACGATTTTCCGGAGTCCGGCGCTATCCCTTCTCGGACGCTATGCCTTTGATGTGGATTTACCCCAGGCTGCTAGTGTCTTGACCATGGTGGGTGGTGTCACGGGAGCCATGGCTCCTGTTGCCAGTGACTTTATTTTGGGTCTAGGGCCTTTGGTCGCATTTTCCATTGGTACGGCGGTTTTGCTTTTAGCCGCGTTAGTGCTACGGCAGGTTGACCCTAATCAAGTGATTTCCACCTCTCCATCATCTGCTGGGGCCAATGCCCAAATGCAATGGGCTAATTTACCTTGGATCTTTGGGACTGGGGCGTCGGTGGCTCTTGGCTTCAGGCTTTTACTGGGTAGTTTTCCCCAGGCAGTATCGAGAACTGGTTTTAGTCAGCCAAAATTGATCATGGTGGCCTTATTTGTCACGGTGGCCTTGAGCGCATTGCCCTGTGGGCAACTGGCGACGAAGGTGGGTAATCGTGTGGCGATGATATCGGGTTTGGGGGGTCTGATTGTGATGGCAGGTGTGGCGACGATTATGGGCACGGCAGGTGTGGCGGTTTTAGTTGCGATCGCGATCGGTATTTTCTTCAGTCTCGTCGCCAATGGCACCCTGCCCTATGCCCTCTCAATGGTGCCACCCACCAAAGCAGGCCTTGGCACAGGCCTTTACTTCAGCGGCGGCGCTTTAGCCATCAGTGTATTGCTCAGCATAGGTCCCTTGAATTTGACGATCTCATTAATAGTTGCAGCGATTAGTTTTGCAGCAGCAGCAGGCTGTGTTTTAGCCAAGCAACCCTAACGTTACCGTTAAGGATGCAGGCTTATTTAGGCGTCTTTATTGGCAAATCCTGCAAACCCTAGTTCATTCAGGCGATTCCAACCATAAACTGATGCGCGGAATTCTTTCCACTGATCGTAGATTTCCTTGAAGTCAGCATCCTCGCTAGCACTCTCTTCGTAGATTTCAAAGGCGGCTTGTTCAGCAGCAGCTAGGATTTCATCGCTGAATGGTTTCAGTTCTACATCTGCACCCAGCAAACTTTGAAGGGCCGCTCCATTGACGGCGTCATACTTGGCTAGGGTACTGGTGTTGGACTCGACACAGGCAGTTTTGATCACTTCTTGATAGACCGGTGGCAGAGATGTCCATGCCTCCATATTGATCATCATGTCAAAGGCCGGGCCGGGTTCCCACCAGCCGGGATAGTAGTAAAACTGAGCTGCTTTTTGCAGCCCTAGTTTTTCGTCATCGTAGGGACCCACCCACTCGGCTGCGTCAATGGCACCCCGTTCTAGGGCTAGGAAAATTTCGCTACCAGGCAGGTTCTGAACATTAACACCCAGCTTGGCCATCACCTTGCCACCAAGACCGGGAATCCGCATTTTCAGACCCTTCAGATCATTGGCAGTGTTGATTTCTTTATTGAACCAGCCCCCCATTTGAACACCGGTATTCCCAGCGGGGAAGTTGATGGTATTAAATTTCGCGTAGAGTTTTTGCATGGCTTCTAACCCACCGCCGTGGTACAGCCAAGCATTTTGCTGCTGAGCATTAAGACCAAAGGGAACGGTGGTGCCAAACGCTAGCGCTGGACTTTTACCCACATAGTAATAGGAGGCGCTGTGGCCACATTCCACGGTGCCATCCTGGACAGCATCTAAGACTTGCAATCCTGGAACGATCTCGCCCCCTGCATAGGGTTCGATGGTGAAGCGACCATCGGTCATGGCAGCGATGCGATCGCACACAATCTCAGCAGCCCCAAACAATGTATCCAGCGACTTTGGCCAGCTGGTGGCCATTTTCCATCTCACCGTCGGCAGGGCTTCCCCATCACCCGCAGCGGTTGGCGTGGTGGATTGAGCGCAGGCGGTTAATCCAGCAGTGCTCGCCGCGCCAGTCAAGCCATAACCAATTAACTGTCTACGTTTCATAGCGAAGTAAAGCCCTACAAGTGTGATACAAGCCAGCGGGTATAGACTGATACACGCAGCACAGAAATTATTAAATCACTCTGTCCAAAGAATTAAGCGGATTGGCAACAGTTGGTAATAAAGGGAATGGGGAATGGGGAGTGGGCTTTGCCCACCCCCAAATGCGATAATGCCTAAGCTGTCTTGGTTTTGCGAATGACGCTAAAGCGGGTTGTTTTATCGATTCTGACGGGGCTGGTGGCGCTGGTGGTGGTCTCGTCCCTATATGAAAGTTTTTCCCAGCCTCAGGTAACGGGGCAGCTACAGCTTTATCAGAGTGATTTACTCTTGCAGGCGTCTGAGTGGGACGAGTTAGAAAGTGCTGAGTTTAAGCAGCTGAGTAATGCGTTGCTGGGGGCTAAACCGCTGGAGACAGTGACCAAGCAATATCAGTCGGTGCGCAAGGAAGCCGTGGCGGGTGTGGAGCGATCGCAAAAGCAGCTGGCTACTCAAAACAATACTCTAGATCCTCAGCTCGCTAAGTACGAGGTGGCTATTCGTCAGCAGCAACAACTTATTGATGAAATTGACCTCAAGGTTGGGATTATTGCTACCCAGCAACAAAACATCAGCGCCGCTCGCCAGCGTTGGCAATCATTGTCTGAGGGCGATAGCTCAGTGGCAGATATGGCGAGTGTTTTGTTGGGATTATGGCAGACGCCACCGAGCATTACCCCAATGGCTGAAACCACCATTACAAATCAGCTGAACGGCTGGTTTCAATATCGGGTGCTGGAACAGCTCTATACCCTGGATGATCGGTCTGTAGACCTGACACAACTGCGATCGCAAGAACAAACAGCGGCTGAATCCAAGCTTGTTAAGCTCGCTGCCGTAGGCACGATGCCTGTCCTGGGCTGCATTGTCGGCATAGGGTTACTCATTTTCTTGGCCGTGCAGTGGGGGATCCGTCGCCGTGATTCACTGCTAGCTAAACCCCTTTCTCCTTGGGATGTGCCTTGGGATGGAGAAATTATTTGGCAGGTGCTAATTGTTGGTTTTTTCTTTGTTGGGCAGTTGCTGATTCCATTTTTATTGCAGTTGTCAGGACTGAGTTTTGCAACGGCGGGCAGTCGTGGCAGAGCCCTATATTCCATGATCTTTTATCTGCTGATGTCTGCGAGTGGTATTGCCGTGTTAGCCGGTTCCATTTGGACCTATCGACCGTTACCTACGGACTGGTTTCAAATCAAGGTATTGGGTCGCTGGCCTCTGTGGGGCGTTGGGGGCTATGTGGTGGCACTGCCCTTAATGATTGCAATCTCCGCCTTAAATCAGCAAATTTGGCGGGGGCAAGGGGGCAATAATCCTTTGCTGCAGACGGTATTGCAAGAAAGCGATGGCATTGCGCTCCTGCTGTTTTTCCTGACGGCAGCTGTCGCGGCTCCGCTATTTGAAGAGGTGCTCTTTCGAGGGTTTTTGTTGCCTTCTCTGACGCGCTATATGCCGGTCTGGGGAGCAATTTTGCTAAGTAGTTTTATCTTTGCTTCGGCCCATCTGAGTCTGTCAGAGGTGCTACCCCTGACAATGTTGGGGACCATTTTGGCTTGGGTATATTCGCGATCGCGAAACCTACTCGCCCCGATGCTCATCCACAGTCTTTGGAATAGTGCCACTCTAATCGGGCTATTTTTGCTAGGGGGGCAATAACTATCCGCACAACACCTCAGCGTGATGTTTGATGTGGTCTTCCATAAAGGTAGAAATAAAATAATAGCCGTGGTCGTAACCCGTTTGCATTCTTAGGGTCAATGGTTGTCCTACAGCCTCACAGGCAGCCTTAAATGCTTCAGGTTTTAGTTGTTGCTGTTCCAAAAATGGATCGGCTAGGCCTTGGTCAATGAGAATATGCCGGTCTGACTGAGCATGTTGTTTGACCAACTCACTAGCATCGTAGGCAGCCCAGCTAGTTTGATCAGCGCCTAAATATTTGCCCAATGCCTTTTGCCCCCAAGCACATTGCATAGGATTAGCAATCGGGGCCAATGCTGAGATTGACTGGTACTTTGCTGGATTACGCAGACCGCAAACCAAGGCCCCATGTCCGCCCATGGAATGGCCGAATATGCCCTGTTTATCACTGACTGAGAAGTGAGTTTGGATGAGGGCTGGTAACTCCTCTGTGATGTAGCTGTACATGCGATAGTTGCTAGCCCACGGTGCTTCAGTAGCATCTACATAAAAGCCAGCACCGCTACCAAAATCCCACCCCTCTTCATCGGGCACATCGTCGCCACGGGGGCTTGTGTCTGGTGCAACCAGCATTAAGCCATGTTGGGCGGCATAGCGCTGGGCTCCGGCTTTTGTGATGAAGTTTTGCTCAGTGCAGGTCAGACCTGCCAAATAATAGAGCACCGGCACCGTCTGGGTGATTGCCTGAGGGGGGATGTAAACGGCAAACGTCATGGTGCATTGACATTGCTCAGACGGGTGGCTGTAAATGTTTACGTTGCCCCCAAAGCAACCATGCTGACTCATTAATGTCAGGGTTCCAGTTTGTTCGTTTGCCATGAAAAATTCTCAGTTTCTTTTGGTATCGCTGTTGGTATTACTATCGCATTCAGAATTTTCTTTTCAGCCTGGGTTACGAAATTCTGCGTGCTACAGAACCCCTTGATAGGGGCAGGCATCCAAAAGGGAATGCCCCTATATGAGTGGCGTAATGTGTTTAATTGCTCAGGGGGTTCTCAGGAACTCCTTATTTTCGTTACACACTTCTCAGTAGTTTTTCAAAACGTCTTCAGCTGAAAATTATGCCCTACACCAAGAATTCTTGTCAGGGGGATTACTTCTCCGTGTCGGATGTCTCTGGTTGTGCAGGAAAAAGCATCTGTACGGAAAGTGATTGTATTTCCACTGAAGTTTTATCACTCTAGTTATGAATAAGTTTGCTCTGGGTTCCCACCGCGTAGCATTAGCTGCGGCAATGGCTTTGGGAACTGTGACAACGATGGCGACAGCCGCATCTGCCGCCACGCTCCGAGTAACTATCGAGAATCTTGCTCCGATCAACGGTGGATTTTTGACTCCGGCCTGGGTTGGTTTTCACGATGGTACATTTGATCTTTACGACCGTGGTGAATCTCTGGATGACTTCACTGGATTGGAGTCTTTAGTGGAAGACGGTGATACGTCTCAGCTAACGGATGCCTTTGCTGCTGATAATCCTGATGGTGTCCAAGCCACGTTGCTGAGCGATGGCCCACCGCCTTTAGAGCCTGGTGAGCTGACCAGTTTTACCTTGGATGTAGATCCAGCAACCAATCAGTATTTCAGCTACGCATCCATGGTGATTCCTAGTAATGATGCTTTCATTGCTAATGGCAATCCTCTGGCCCATGAAATCTTTGACGATGCTGGCAACTTCCTAGGGGCTGACTTTATTGTCTTAGGTAGTGAGGTGTTGGATGGCGGCACCGAGGTGAATGATGAATTGCCATTCAGTACTGCTTTCTTAGGACAACAGGCACCTGATACAGGTATTGATGAAAATGGTGTTGTGACTGAGCACCCTGGTCTGACAGTGGGCACGATTCTTGGCACAACAGACTCCAGTGCCCTCAATGGTCTACCGCTGAATTTCACGGGGGCTGATTTTACAGCTCCTGGTTATCAGGTGGCTCGTTTCCGTGTCGAACTAGTAGATAATCAGGTGGAGGATGTGCCTGAGCCTGGCATTATTTTGGGTCTAGTCGCTGCTGGTGGCTTGGTAGCCGCTAATCGTAAGCGTAAACAGACGGCCTAAAACAAGGCTATACAATACCTCGCACACAATACCTACGACAGATATTGAGCCAACTGGGGAGGGCGGATGCTCTCCCTTTCTTTTACTGATAATGCATCCGATGAGATTTGGTAGCCGTATACCTTACGGACTCCCTATCTTCAGGGCTGTGATGCAGGTAGGGGAGAACATGTCGTCTCCCTTATCTTTTCTAAATTTGCATCCAATCAGATTTGGTGGCCGTATATCTTTTGGAACCTGGCTAGTAAGACGGTGACTCAGGCGGTAGATGAGATAAATCAAGTTGTGCAATCTGTGATGGAGCATGAAACTGACGGCGCTCTAGTCGTCCGCATGTGGGAAGGAGATGTGTCTGCTTTGGGCAGTCTTTATGATCGCTATGGCAGTTTGGTGTACAGCATTGCGCTAAAGGGATTACGTCGAGTTTCAGAAGCAGAAGATTTGACCCAAGAAGTCTTTCTAAAGCTGATGCGTACTCGGTCTTATAACCCCCGTCGTGGTTCCCTGGCTAGCTATTTGACCACATTGACCCGCTCACGAGTGATTGATCGGCTGAGGGCTCAATCAACTCAGCAAAAATATTTAAGCCAATGGCATCAAAATCAGTTCAGTGTTGATTCGGCTACACCCATGAAGCACATTACTCAGCAGGAACGGCGTGCCCTAGTGCGAGAGGCGTTGACAACATTAAAGGCCCAGCAACGGGAAGTATTGGAACTGAGTTACTACGAGGGGCAGTCCCAACGGGATATTGCTGAACGGTTGGGGGTGCCTCTTGGTACGGTCAAAAGCTGGGCCCGACGAGGGTTGTTGCAGCTACGTAAACAACTAGATGTGTTAAGGGAGGATCTGTAATGGCTACACCCCTTTCACCCCAGGAAATTCAAGAACTGGCTGCTGGGTATGTACTGGGAGATTTGAGTTCGTCAGAGGCTGAATACTTTCAGGCTTTGTTAGCTGAAGTTCCAGAATTGCAGGCCGAAGTGAGGGCTTTGCAAGAGGCGTTAGCGATGATGCCCTATGGCTTGGATGAGGTGGAGCCAGAGGGGGGATTGCGATCTCAAATTCTCGCTGCTGCCCAAAGTGAACTCTCTCAGCCGCTACCTGTTCCTCAAAAAGTAAGACGATTTCCATCACGATTACCCTGGGCCATGAGTACCGTAGCGGCTGGTCTGGCCATTGTGTGTGGTCTGGCCACGCTGCGTCTCAGCGGTCAGGTTCGTCTACTACAGGCTCAATATCCTCAACCTGATCTGGTGACGACTGATCAAGCTGGTATGTACCAAACTTGGTCAGGATTGAGTAAACTCCTGCAAGACCATCAAAAGTCTTTGGCAAACCCCAATGGCCCAGTGGATTTTGTGGTGCATCAACCGAACGAGATTCCGGCTTTGTTGAAAGAGTTTCCAACCACGGTGGCGGCCTTACCCCTATTGCCTGCCAAACAGGGAATGTTACTGGGGGGCAGTAGCTGTCAACTAGGCGAAACCCAGGGGGTTCGTCTCACCTATCAGCTAGAGACAGAGAAAACGGTCTCTGCCTACCAGTTGGCTGTGACTGAGGAGGAAGAATTTCCTGAATTTCAGTCAGCCCACCTAACGTTGCAACAACCTGATGGTACCGGCATTGTGCTTTGGCGCGATGACGATTATCTCTATGCCCTGGTGGCAGAGTTACCAACAACGGAGTTGCAGAGTTTGGCCTATGCGATTGAAGGTACCTGACATTTGCAGGGATGGTTATAGAGGCATTCCATGGAACGCCTCTACAACGGTCAATCGGCCCATAGCACACAGTTTAGATCTATAGAGTTAGAAACATGCCACGTAAACGTAAACAACCAACTACCTGGATTCATCGTAATTCTCGCTATTTGATGGCTGGTGCATCTGCTGCTGGACTGCTATTGGCTATTGGCTGTATGGCAAAGGGCAGTAGCTCGCTGGCGGGTAGTGCCTATGTGCAATTGGGGGGGCTGTCGCTGCCATTGCTGGGTGCGATCGCATACTTCTTAATGGGCGCATTGGCCATTGGCCCTGTAGCTACCAAAAACAAGTCGCTAGAAAACCCCACCTGGTTGGGGTTATTTATTGGTAGCACTGCCATGACTATTTTCAGTGGCTATCTGCTGTACGTCATGTTTGCTGTATTGCAAGAGCCCTGTGTTCCTTGTATGTTGTCGGCGTTTCTCTCAGTGGGTTTGTGGGTGCTCACTCTCATTGGTAATCGTTGGGAGAGTTTGGGGCAGCTGTTGTTACCAGGGATCTCAGTGGCTTTGGTGGCTGCGATCGCAACCACAGGTCTATATGCCTATGCCCAAAATCCTGACAGTTTTATTGCCGGCAATCCCCCCCCAGCAGTCGAAACCAATTCCGGCACATCAGAAATTGAGTTAGCCAAGCATTTGACCGCGATTGGTGCTACAAAATATGGTGCTTGGTGGTGTCCCCACTGTCATGCTCAACAAACACTTTTTGGTAAGGATGCCTTTAAGTATGTGACCTATGTCGAGTGCGATGAAGAAGGCATAGATCCTCAGCCCAATGCATGTCGAGCTGCTGGCGTGCAGAGCTATCCCACATGGGAAATCAATGGCCAAACTTATGCGGGTGTTCAGTCACTGCAATCTTTAGCATCAGTTTCTGGCTACACTGGGCCGCAAGAGTTTATTAATCAGAATGCTCAGCATTGATAAACGGATATCACCAGTAGCCGTGATCTAAGCTGCAACTACCCTGACTTTCTCAGGTCTAATATGTATTTATTCAAAGGTGCTCATTCCCTTGGGGTGGGCACCTTTGTTCACAAATTCCTTTGTCACATCTATGCGTTGCCCTAAGTGCAAACATCGCTCAGTGCAAAAGCATGGAGCACAGTTTAAATTTGTCCAAAGCTATCAATGCAAAGACTGCCAGCATATTTTTTATCCATCGGTGCGTCACGCGATTAGATGGCTCATTGGCATTTTGCTGATTACAGGGCTATCACCCTGGTGGATTAATAGGGGATTGCGCCTGCTTGTGGCTCGGCCAGATACTGGTGAACCCGTAGATGCCATTGTTGTTGTTGGACGCGGAACCGATTATAACGATCGTCGTGCAGAGGCCGCTGTAGCACTGTGGAAGGAAGGCCGAGCTCCCCATATATTTATGAGCGGTGCCAATGATGCCCCTATTCTGGTTAACCTTGCTAAGGAAATGGGTGTACCGGATGCCAATGTGAGCGGTGAAGCCTGTGCTGCCACCACTTGGGAAAATGCGTTTTATACCAAGCGACATATGCCCTTTGATCGGGCGTCTAAGCCTAAAATTTTGCTGGTCACCGATGGTTTGCACATTGGTCGCACCACATTGCTCTATCGCAACTTCGGGTTTGATGTTGTTTCCCATCCTGTCAGTCTAGATTTTCCAAAATGGCGAAAGCATATCATCCGTGAGTTTTTGGCAATCATATACTACGTGAAAACCAAAAAACTGTTGCCTCCCAAACCAGCTGATTATCAACGAGCTGAGTCTGTCGCTGAGAAGAGAACTGTAGATTGGCAATGTCTTGATATGGAGAAAGCATTTATACCTAAAAACAGATGGTAGCTTTGGCTGCTGTTAATGCTAGTTACCAGACGGGCAAGGTTTAGAGGGTAGGGGAAGCTAATGGTTGACTCTTAAATCTCATCTGGATCAACGCCCATTTCCCGTAACCGCTCCGCCAATCGTTTAGCCTTTGCCTCTGCGACCTCAGCCCGTTGGCTTTCTGCCTCAGCCCGTTGGCTTTCAGTTTCTGCCCGCTGAGCAATTTCCGCATAACTCAAAAATCGTTGTCCATCTGGACGCAAAATCTGAAGTTCTTCACCCGAGGTATCAAATCGAATATTTAACCGGGGACTCACCCAATTCTCAATAGGCTCAATTACATCCAAAAAGCCCTCTAGCCGTACCCAGCCCTTGAAATCATCTTTGTCTGGATCATAGAGATAATATTCATCCACCCCAAACTGATGGTAGAACAACAATTTGCGGTTCATCTCAGCGGTTGTATTGCCAGGGGAGAGAATTTCAAACACTACATGGGGCGGCACATTATCTTCTTCCCATTGTTTATATGAACCGCGGTCTCCTTTTGGACGCCCAAAGACCACCATCACATCAGGTGCCACCCGTTTTTTATTATCGCCTTCCACCGCGTACCACAGCAGGTCTCCTGCAACAAAAACTTGCGGATCATTGGCAAAGAGCCAATCCAAATTCTGTTGAATGATGACAATCCATCGAAATTGCTTAGTATTATCCGCCATGGGTTGACCGTCACTATCGGGGTAGAGAACCTCTGGTCTAGATGATGGCTGAAGTTGAACCATGGCCATTATGGAATTAGGGCTTTATCCCTTAGCCTAGCATGTTCGCAAATGGGGCAAACTTAAGCCAGTAACCCAGCTCGGTCAAAAATGCTTTGAGCAGAAATCTTGAAAGCAGGCAACTGTGGTTCATTAATCACTGTGTTGCCACGATAGGTGATGGGCACTGCCTGGGGGTGAAATAGAGTTACGGTTTTAGCTCTAGGGTCTATGATCCATGGTTCTCAATCTCCTGTAAATACCGTCATCCATCAGCTTTATTGCCACCGATTTGCTGAACCGATTGAGTGGACAAAACTTCTCTTGGTTGAGTAACCTATGCAGATTCAGCTTGGTCAATCAATGAAAACTCTGATTAAACATTTGCCCTATCAATGATTTGGGGGTATCTCTATGTTCGCTTATGTAAGTTCTGTCTTGATCTGGTCGATAGCATTACGAAGTTCCTGAGCATGAGCCCAAACAAAACCACCATAGAGCATTCCTCCATTAGGATCTGCCAAAAAGACATGATCTCCACCAACTGCCCGATTAGTCCAAGTTCTAAGTTGACTTCCATCTTGTAACAAAAACCTTAAGGAGGAGTGTTTGAAGAGGCTTGTTCTGCAAGGCGTCATTCCTGGGACATCGTCCAATATGGCAATTGCTACTTCCACAGTTGAAGATCTATATGTTGAAGTGGTTTCATAGGCTGTCACATCTACAAAACCTTCTGTAGCTTTACCGAGTGCGTTAATGAGACTCAACATATCTCAACATATCAATTACACCTTAAATACCAGACGTGAACCTTGAACCTTTAGAAATCGTGGAATCTCATTGTCTACTCTCTGACAAAAGATAGATGTTCTGTCACTAGAGACAATTCTGTAGGGGTATCCCCGTGTGAGTGCCCTGCGGTATCGAATGCTATCAGTCAAGATGTCATATAAAACCCTATGCCAGGTTTCCCAGCATAGGGCCAAAACTTTGGTTATTGAAATCGTACAGTCAATTTATTTGACCTTAAGCAGTCACCAACTTAGGTTGTTCTGTTGCAGACTCCTGCAAGCGACCCAAAATCGCATTGGTATTTGCTTTCGCATCACCAAACAACATTTGGGTATTCTCCTTAAAGAACAGCGGATTTGCCACACCAGCATAGCCAGCCGACATGCCCCGCTTCATGACAACAACATTGCGTGCTTTCCATACTTCCAACACTGGCATCCCAGCAATTGGACTTTCAGGATCCTCCATGGCGCTAGGATTGACCGTATCGTTGGCACCAATAACCAACACCACATCAGTTTCAGAGAAATCTTCGTTGATTTCATCCATTTCCAACACAATGTCGTAGGGCACATTGGCTTCTGCCAATAACACATTCATATGGCCTGGCAAACGACCCGCTACAGGGTGAATACCAAAACGCACATTCACACCCCGCTGAGTCAAAAGCCGAGTAATATCAGACACCGCGTGCTGAGCCTGAGCCACTGCCATACCATAACCAGGCGTGATAATTACACTCTGTGCATCCGCTAGCAGGTCAATGGTTTCATTCACATCAGTCTCAGTGACTGTACCCTCAACGGCTTTACCGCTGCCTTTGCCAGATCCTTGGCCAAAACCACCCAAGATCACACTAAAGAAAGAGCGGTTCATCGCCTCACACATGACGTAGCTCAGGATGGCACCACTACTACCCACCAATGCACCCGTCACAATCAACAAATCATTGGAAAGCATAAAGCCCGCTGCCGCTGCTGCCCAGCCAGAGTAGCTGTTGAGCATGGAGATCACCACAGGCATGTCGGCACCACCGATGGCAGCCACTAAATGGATGCCTAGCAGGGAGGCAATCGCCACCATGCCCAACACATAGTTAAACCCATCAGTCCCCTCGGCAGCCATAAAGCCAACGCCGAGGATAACAGTGCCCACCAGCATGGCAACATTCAGCAAATGTCGAGCGGGCAACATCAATGGCTTGCTGCTAATAATGGTCCGTAGCTTGCCAAAGGCGACCACAGAACCCGTAAAGGTCAGCGCCCCAATAAAGATACCGATGTAGATTTCCAGTTTGTGGATAGTTTCCTCCGCCCCCACCAATGTGGGATCTGGTCCCAAATAACTGGCTAAACCAACCAGCACAGCAGCTAAACCCACAAAGCTATGGAGAATGGCAACCAGCTCCGGCATTTCAGTCATTTCCACACGGGAAGCCACTAAGCCACCAATGGCAACAGCGGGCAAAATCGCTGCCACTAAAAGACCGTAAGCTGTCAGTTGTGAACTCAGGGCAGTGGCTACCAGCGCAATCACCATGCCGATGATGCCATAGACGTTACCACGCTTTGCGGACTCTTGATTAGAGAGACCACCCAAGCTCAAAATGAAAAGAACAATAGCGACCAAATAGGCCACCGCAACAAGATTGTTAGACATGGCAGAGAAGTTGTAGAGAAATGTCTAAAGGGCAAAGACTTCAAGTCTCTCTCCCCGGCGAGAGAGATGTAGGGAGAGGGCTCTTACTTCCGAAACATTTTCAACATCCGCTGAGTCACTAAGAACCCACCCGCAATGTTGATCGTGCCGATAAAGATAGCAATGGCACCCAAAATCACTGTGGGTGACATTGGCTTACCCGAAATCTGCAACATGCCACCAATGATGATGATGCCGCTGATGGCATTGGTCACACTCATCAAGGGGGTATGCAGCGATGGGGAGACATTCCAAATCACCTGCCAGCCAACAAAACAGGCCAGGATAAATACGGTGAAGTGGGAAAGGAATGAAGAAGGCGCGCCAATACCAATACCGATAAGGGCGAGGGCTGCAAAGGCAACCCCAATCCATTGCCAAGGCAGAGAAAACTTGGGTGCAGCGGCTACTTCCTCTACTTCCGTCGATTCTTCCCCTTTTGCCTCAACCTTTGGAGGAGCTGGTTTCTCAGGTTTAGGCGCAGGCCAAGTAACCTGACCTTCATGGCTAACCAAGGCACCTCGAACTACCTCATCGTCAACGTTAACGGTGTAGCCGTCAGAACCACCCATGTCGTTGAGCAGGTGGTACAGATTCATGCCATACAGCTGGCTGGACTGTCCGGCCATACGGCTAGCTAAATCAGTCAAACCAACGATTGTCACACCCTGGTGACGATAAACTTCGCCAGCACGGCTGACTTCGCAGTTGCCTCCTTGTTCAGCAGCCATATCTACGATGACCGAGCCAGGCTTCATCAGTTCTACGGTGTCTTTAGTCACCAATAACGGTGCTTTTTTGCCAGGAATTAAGGCTGTGGTAACAATAATGTCTACTTCTTTCGCTTGCTCGGCAAACAGGGCCATCTCTGCTTCGATGAACTCTTTACTCATCACCTTGGCATAGCCGCCAGTGCCAGTACCATCTTCTGCAAAGTTCAGTTCTAAGAACTCGGCACCCATACTTTCCACTTGCTCTTTGACTACGGGACGGGTGTCAAAGGCACGAACAATAGCCCCCAGACTTTTTGCTGCACCAATGGCGGCAAGGCCTGCGACACCTGCGCCAATGACTAACACTTTGGCAGGGGGCACTTTCCCCGCCGCCGTAATCTGACCTGTAAAAAAGCGACCAAAATTATTGGCCGCTTCAATCACGGCACGGTATCCAGCCACATTTGCCATGGAACTCAGGGCATCCATTTTCTGAGCTCGGCTAATGCGAGGTACTGAATCCATCGCTAGGGCCGTTACTTGCTTGGCTGCTAGTTGATTGATTAAATCAGCATTCTGAGCAGGCCATAGAAAACTAATCAGGGTTTGACCATCATGGGCGAGTTCAGTTTCGTGACAGTTTAGTTCGTGGTTATGACTAGGAGGCTGCACTTTGAGAACAATATCAGCCTGTTGCCAGAGCTCAATGGCGTTGGCAATAACCTCGCATCCTGCCTCGCGATAGGCATGGTCAGAAAACTCGGCTCGTTCACCAGCACCCTGCTCTATCAATACGTCGAATCCAAGGGACTGGAGTTTTTTGACAGTTTTAGGAGTGGCTGCAATGCGGCACTCTCCTGGGGTAACTTCTTTGGGGATGCCAACGCGCTTTGGGCGTTCGAGATGGGATGCCTGTTGGTCAACAGCACCTTGATCGAGTGCGATGGTCATAGTGATCCTTATTGATTAACTAGCTGGGCTAACGACTGTTGTAAAAACACTATGGAATTGGGATCGCATTTAATTTCAATCCAACAGGAATAACTTTAGATTTAGTGGTTTTACTTAACTTAAAAATGGACAATTACTCTGACGCATGAAACGCCATTTCAATGCACAAGCTGAATGATTTTAAGACTCTTCTAAAAGAGGTTTAGAGGTCTTCTATCTAGTCGAACTGAAGCAGATAATATTGCCTGTTTCAATGCACTAAACACTTTGACAATAGTTGATGCACCCTTATCCAAGGCTCCAGAAATAATTATTAAGCCCTTGAGAAGCTCACTGTTAAGCCTCAAGGTGTAAATTGGCCTTGCTTTGATTGTGTCAACTTAAGTATTGAAAGGTGTGGAATTCGTCATGAAGATTTATCTTTTTTGACAGAAATCCAACATAAATAATCTTTGATGAAGTGTTTGCTAGTTGGTTGGCGTTCTAGTGGAGTCGAGAATGATGACTTTTTGCGACTTGAAAAAGATTGTGGGCAGCCAGTGATTTGTTCTATTTCTCGTTTATTTGTAGTGAACTACCCACGAATTTGAATTTAATTAGTATGCTAATCTTAAGAAAAATTGCGTTCCGTAAATTTACAGATCTTGATTGAAGTGGCAGCAGCTTTTCAAGCGTTCCCGCTGAATGGGGATGATGGCTAAGCATGCTTGCTGTAACATCTGCATCTGTTCTGGCTAACGGGACCAATCATGCAAACCGTCCCTTGTCTTGAAGCATTGGGCTCATCTGCATGATAGTTCTAGGTCAGTTCTGCTGTAATAATATGAGCTTGAGGAGTTGAAAAATGGCACTGAAACAGTTGATCCGCTTGGGCTTAGTCGGCTTAGCGATGTCGGCAGCCGCTGTAGTAGGGGTGAATGTGCCTACCTTGGCCCAGCAAGATATTTACGACTCCGATGGACTTAATATCATTGGTGGTGTTGAGTCACGCTATCGCCTTAACTATAGTCTGAATAATAATACTCGCCGTAATACTCGTGCTAGTTACCGGTTAGAGGTGAAGGGCGATAAAATTGATTCTGCTGTTTCTGCATTGGTTGTGACCGTCCCGGAGGCATTTTCTCGCCATAGAGGTCGTATTGATTTAGATAGAATTAAAGTCCGATATGGTCGCATTGATGACGTTGGTGAGGACATTGCGGTTGATGAGGTGCTCTGGGACGATCGTGTTTTCAGTGGAGCCAATGATTTGTCTGACGATCTAGACAAAATTGAGATTTACCTTGCTGAGGATATTCCTGCTAATACGTCTTTCGTGATCGATTTTGAAAAGGTTCGCAATCCTAACCGTGCATTGATGCAACGTGTCAATCTGCAGGTAATTCCTCGGGGTAATGATCTGGCCACCTATATTGGTACCTGGGAAATGTTGATCGCTTATCAAGACTAGATCGCTTTTCAGGGTTGGCTCTAACGTGTTACTATCAGGAACCGCGCTGGATGGCGCAAGTAGTATTTTGTTTGAGCAGACTTAGGAGCAATCGCCATGACTAAGCGCACCCTCGGCGGTACATCTCGCAAGCGTAAGCGCGTTTCTGGTTTTCGTACTCGCATGCGGACAACTAATGGCCGTCGAGTTATTCAGGCACGTCGTAAGAAAGGGCGTGCTCGTTTGGCCGTTTAGACTGGCTAGCTGAGTGCGATCGCATCTGTGGCGTTACCTAAGCAACATCGACTGCGAGCTTCGCGTTCTTTTTCTAAGGTTTATCGTCAAGGGCGTCGAGCTAGCGGTCATTGTCTAGCCATTAAAGCCCTTAAAAATCCTTTGCCCGTTGAAAGCTCATCAAGTGAGCTTTCAACGGGCATCTGTTTTGGAGTGTCCATTAGTCGAAAAGTACATAAGCGAGCCGTTGTACGTAACCGCATCAAACGACAAATTCATTCGGCTCTAAGGCTCCTGCTGCCCAGGGTCGAAGGAACTTGGTGGGTTGTGATCAATGTCAGATCTGCTGCAACAATCTGCCAATATTACGATTTTTTGCGAGAATTAGAGAATCTATTGGTAGAGCTAGAGGTGCTGCATGGCAATTAAAGAGGAAGTGTATTACGAGGGCGGCCCCCACATTGGTGATTTAATTTTGCACTGCGTGCTGGCGCTGACATTGGTCTTCATTCCCCTTACAGTTGGCTCCATTATTCGTGCTCTGTGGGTTCGCTATCGCATCACCAATCGTCGCATTTCGGTTACAGGGGGCTGGATGGGACGTAACCGAACTGATTTGATTTATTCAGAAGTAACTCGTGTGGCCGTTGTGCCTCGCGGTTTGGGACTTTGGGGTGATATGGCGGTGCAACTCAAGGATGGTAGTCGCTTAGAGTTGCGGTCTCTGCCTAATTTTCGCGATCTCTACGACAAAATCACTGAACATATTTCTGCTAAAGCTAGAAAAGCTAGTGGTTTGCCCACTTAGAGAAACTTCCTGGGTAACGTTTTAAGCTCATAACAGTTTTTCTCTGGTAAATCCATAAATAAAAACTACAGGCTCATAACTTTCTGCCCTGACCCCAAGTAGGGATAACCGTCAATTTATAGGTCAAACACCGTCTCAAATAGTTTTGTGTGGGTGAAATAACTAACCCTTTTTGCAGCGGATCGACCTAACGCCTGCAATATTCAGATACATTAGAGTTCGGTATGCAATTTGCTCGGTAAGCGCGCATGGATTTCGGTATTGGATTTCTAACGAACAATATAATGCTGCCAATCCTAGATTTTTTCTATGGGATTGTGCCCAGCTACGGTTTAGCCATTGTGGCTTTGACTCTTCTTATTCGCTTTGCGCTCTATCCGCTTAATGCCGGATCGATTCGCAATATGAGGCGCATGAAGATTACCCAGCCTCTTATGCAGAAAAAGGTCAAGGAAATCCAAGAGCGCTACAAAGACGATCCTGCCAAGCTCCAAGAGGAGATGGGCGGGGTTTACAAGGAATTTGGTAATCCATTGGCAGGCTGCTTTCCAGTGGTCTTGCAGATGCCTATTTTGTTTGCATTATTTGCAACACTTCGAGGATCACCGTTTGCTGATATTACCTATCCTGTAAATCTCCAAATCCTTCCTCAAGATTCGATCGAGCAAGTTCAGCCCCAAGCATTTTCCGCCAAGCAATCTAACCTTTATATTGCCGACGGTAAGCATTTCTCCATCGCTCCAGTTCTGCCCGGTGGTAACCGTATTGGTGTTGGCGATAGTGCCGTGATTCGTTTACAGACCCCTGAAGGTGAGTCTGTGAGTCAGTTAGCTGACAAGTATGCCGAAAATCCAGCTGTCTTTACTCCCATTTGGGAGGTCACTAAGGGGCAAGACCTGGTCAAGGTTGATGAAAATGGCCAAATTACGGCGCTAGCTCTGGGTGACGTCACTATTCAGGCAAAAGTCAAAGGGTTGGCTGCCAATAAAGGTTTCTTGTTTATCAAAGAGCTAGGGCGTATTGGTGCCCTCGGTGACGAAGGGGAAATCCACTGGGACATTCTCGGCATGATTTTGTTCTTTGGTGTAAGCCTTTATGTCAACCAGCTTTTGTCCGGTCAGTCTTCCAGTGATAATCCTCAGCAAGAGACTATTACTAAGCTGACACCTGTATTATTCTCGGGTATGTTCTTGTTCTTCCCCCTGCCCGCAGGTGTATTGCTCTACATGGTACTGGCGAATGTTTTCCAGACAGCTCAATCATTTATCCTGTCTAGAGAGCCCCTACCTGATAATATTCAGGCTTTAGTTGATGCCGAGGAAGTTAAGACAGCAAGTGCTGATCGTGGGCCACTAGCATTTGAGCCTGGAGCAAAGAAAGCGGCAGATAAGGGCAAGTCTAGTTCTGCTCGGTCTAAGTCAACTAGTAAAACATCTGCCAAGAACAATAAGTCCACCAACAAGGCCACATCTTCCCGCTCTAAAGGGAATAAGAAATCTGGTGGTAGTTCTAAAAAAAAGGTCTCTAACCGATAGCTAAAGGTACACTTGTGGTTGGCATAAAATTCGCTGAAGCGGGTGTGAGTGATTTATGGGCGAACAGCAAGATAAAGGCGGTATCCAATGGCTATCGCAATTGCTAGATCATCAAGGCGTTAAGACGGATGTAACTGGTGAGCATATAGACGATGCTCTAGGGGATAGTAGCTTCTGGCTCACTATCGATGATTCCTCTTTGACCCAGGCTCAAATTGACGGCCTTGTAGGAGATCGAGGTCGTGTTCTAGATGCGATTCAGTATTTAGCAAATACAGTGCTGAATATTGGGCAAGACGCTGACAATCAGCAGTCTTATACGATTGAGCTGCATGGCTACCGTCAGCAGCGTCGCGATGAACTTAAGTCAATTGCAGAAAGGGCCGCAGAAGATGTGCTGTCCAGTGGTGGTGAGCATGAAGTTTCTGATTTATCGTCTGCTGAACGTAGGCAAGTTCATACGTTCTTAAAGGCCCATGGTGGCTTGGAAACCTTTAGCCGTGGCCGAGAACCTGACCGTCGGTTGGTGGTTCGTGCTTTGTCGAATGCTGACTTTGCCAATGCAGAGGATGAGTAGGTCTTGAGGGTATCTTGCTGCACCTGAGCCTTGGACTAATTGATTCTTTCTTGGCCCTTCAAAGTGATTAGATAGCGGCCCATGCAACGGATATATATTCCCCATTTGATTAAAGATCCGAGCAAGACTCGGATAATAGAGGTCGATGACTATCTCAGCGATCTAGAAACTCTAACGCCGGTTAAGGGGCGCATACAAATTCAGCATCGTGGCAATTTTTTAGAGGTCTCAGCCCAGGCTGAGACCATTGCTACGTTGACATGTCACCGTTGTTTGCAAAACTATAATGCACGCATCCAGGTTGATACTTCAGAGTTTATTTGGCTACAGGAGCTGCAGCCTGAATCCTATGCCGAAGAGGTAGAAGTTAGCTTGGACGATTTAGTGGAAACCTTGCCGCCCCAAGGCCATTTTGAGCCCGCTAAGTGGCTCTATGAGCAGTTATGTTTAGCCATGCCTCAGCGGCAGCTCTGTGACCAAAGTTGTGAGGGAATTCCCAATCCGGTGGCCAGTAGCGACGATGCTTCAGCTGAAACAGATCAACGCTGGGCAGCTTTATCTGCTTTGAAGCAACAACTTTCTGATTAGTCACCCAGTTTTTATGGCATTTAACGATGAGTTAGGACTACTTATTCGAGCCCGCTACCCGTTGGTGTACGTTCCCACCCGAGAAGAGGAGCGGGCTGAAGAGTCGATTGCTAAGGTTGCTGCTACTACGGGTAATCGAGCTGTTTATGTGTGGGATTTTGTTGATGGCTATCGAGGTAATCCCAATGATGAAGGGGTTGGTCGTCGAAATCCACTCCAAGCCTTAGAGTTTGCTGACAAGTTATCGTCTTCTGCTCCAGCTATATTAGTCCTTCGTGATTTTCATCGTTTTCTAGACGATATTGCTATCTCACGAAAGCTGCGGAACCTGGCGCGGATACTAAAGGCTCAGCCTAAAAATATAATTATTCTGTCAGCTCAGTTGACTATTCCGGATGAGTTAAGTGAGCTACTGACGGTTTTGGAGTTTCCACTCCCTACGGTTGATGAAATTCGTAGGGAAATAGAGTCCTTGCTAGGGGCTATGGGAAGTTTGCCGGGGCCTAAAGCATTAGATGCTCTCGTGCGTTCTTGTCAGGGGCTGTCAATGGAGCGCATTCGTCGGGTATTAGCACGGGGGATAGCGGCCAATGGGGCCTTTAGCCCTGATGATATTGATTTAATTCTGGAAGAAAAGCGTCAAACGATTCGCCAGACGCAGATTTTGGACTTCTATCCTGCTACCGAAAAAATTTCTGATATTGGTGGTTTGGATAATCTGAAAGACTGGCTAATTAAGCGCGGTGGTTCATTCTCTGAGCGAGCAAGGCAGTATGGGTTGCCTCATCCCAGGGGATTGATGCTAGTGGGCATTCAGGGGACAGGTAAATCTCTGACAGCAAAGGCAATTGCCCATCATTGGCATCTGCCTTTGTTGCGTTTGGATGTAGGGCGTTTATTTGCTGGTCTTGTGGGCGAATCAGAGTCTCGTACCCGGCAAATGATTCAGCTGGCAGAGGCGTTGGCTCCTTGTGTGCTTTGGATCGATGAGATTGATAAAGCATTTGCTGGATTTGAGGGTCGTGGTGATTCTGGCACTACAAGCCGTGTTTTTGGCACCTTTATTACCTGGCTATCCGAGAAAACATCTCCGGTGTTTGTGGTAGCGACAGCTAATAATATTGGTGCGTTACCGCCAGAACTATTACGACGTGGCCGATTTGATGAAATCTTTTTTGTGGGTTTGCCGAGTCAGGCTGAGCGAGATGCCATTTTCAATGTGCATCTAAGTCGGCTGCGTCCCCATAATGTGAAAAGTTACGATACCCGTCGCCTTGCTTACGAAACTCCTGACTTTTCTGGAGCGGAAATTGAGCAAGCCATTATTGAAGCGATGCATATTGGCTTTAGTCAAAATCGTGATTTTACCGTAGATGACATTCTGGAAGCGGCTAGTCAGTTAGTGCCGTTAGCCCGTACCGCTAAAGACCAGGTAGATGCTCTGCAAGCTTGGGCTGCATCAGGTAAAGCTAGACTGGCGTCGCGGCAGTCTATGTTGAGCGATCGCATGAAGGATTTGGACGGTTAGAGCCTCATCAGAAAAGGTCTTAGTGTCAGATATCTGAATAAGAGATAACTTTCTACAGAAAATAGGGTATAACCGTAGGACATTCTGTGAGTGTCCCTGATTGTCTACAGTAGCTATGGCGTCCAACCGATTTAATATCCAGGCGTTTTTGGTGAGTCTGCTCAAGTTTATTGGCGGAGTCGCGATCGCGCTATTCGTTATCTCTCTTGCTGGAGTTGCGACCGCCCGCTATTTCTTGACCCAACTTTCCAGCTTGCCAGAGCGTCCGGTTTACGAAAATGAGTTGCCAGCGCAGCCTCAACAGGCGAGCGATACCAATACGGAACCTGCGCCTCAGGCTGCTGTCGAACAACCTTCTGAGCCTCAGCCAACAACAGCTCCGACCCCCGCTAATGAAGCCAAAGCACTCTATAAGGTTGTCGTTACCTACGGGACCGGTTTGTTGGTGCGTGCGGGTGCAGGTGTGGATTATGAAACGATTGATGGCATCGACTATGACGAAACTGTCGAGGTTTTAGAAGAGTCTGGCCGCTGGTTTAAAGTTCGCACTGGTAGCGGTGTTGAGGGTTGGATTAAGGGCCAAGGGAATACTCAAAAACTTTAGTTTGACTAGTTTTATATCAAATCCAAATTCAGTAACCCCGATTAATAATAGACAATCCTGTAGGGGCACTCCCTTGTGGATGCCCCTCTCTATCGGGCGTTTATCGTGATTACCCTGAATGCCGATGGTTATTGGTGTAATTTATCCGTGCTCCGGCCCACTGGAGCTTGCTTCTCAACGTTTGATAATAAGACTGGTTCTGCCGCAACAGCACAAATTTTGCCATGTGTTCCGCCATCCAAATATCTACCCGTTGCCCTGGCCAAATAGAAGTAGCCATGACGCCATCCATCCACAGTTTGGTGGTCATGGCAGGATCGACAAGGGGCCAAACACTAACAACACTGCCAGATGGGATCACCACCGGACGACTGGATAAACTCAGGGGACAAATCGGGGTGACCACAATGGCATCCATCCCAGGATGCACAATGGGTCCATTCGCGGCAACTGTATAGCCTGTTGTACCAGTAGGTGTGCTGATTAAAAGGCCGTCTCCTTGGTATTGGTCAACCACCTCTCCATCAATTTCCATTTCTAAAATTGAGGTAATCATGCGGTCAGGTGAAGCGGGCTTGACACACATTTCATTGAGGGCCCAATATACCTCGCTGAGGGGTTCACGATTACTGCGATTCCCTTCGTGGATGCAGGCGCGGAGCATCATACGCTGTTGCACTGCATAACGATCGTTCTGTAGCCGATCAAGAATCTTTTCGAAATCATCAATTTCATCTGATGATTCTGTTAGAAAGCCTAAGTGGCCACCAATGTTGACGGCCAAAATTGGGATTTTTTCGGGTGCTAAGTGGCGTGCTGCCGCAAGGGCTGTACCATCACCACCCAGCACAATTGCTAAGTCAATGGGCTGCTGGGCAGAGGCTAAAAAAACAGGATAGGGATTATCTTTGGGGCCGCTGGGGCCAAGCAGTACACTGGCACCACGTTTTTCTAAGAGCTGGGCACATTTCTCGGCCCAGCTTTTACTTTGCTGATTACCTGCTTTGTGAACAATGATGACTTGGTTGAGCTGCACGGTAGTGGAGGGGATGAGGAGTTACTTGACTGATTTCCAGTTGACGGCAGCTTGTTCCAAGACGTAGTTCGCTAGGCTAGTGATTTCATCTTTGCTGAGCTGATCGCTATAGGCGCTCATCAGGCCTTTGCCATTGGTAATCAGGGTTGCGATCGCATCCATAGACTCATAACCATGACGTTTTAAAGCCCGTTGCTTTAAGTTTTTGCCTCGGCGAATGATATTAGCTCCATTGGGATGACATCCGGCACAGTGAGTCTCAAATAATTTTCTGGAGTCTATTGTGTCTGCCCACGCCATGGCTGAAGTGCTAAACCATAGGCTGGCGGCAAGTAAGCAGCAAGCCAAATAACCAGGCATGAGACGTTTAAGCCTGGTTAGATATAAGCGCCAAGGCGTGAGTAAACATGAGAATGTTGAACTGAATATGGAGCTAAAGACAGAAGCCGACATTAAAATCAAAGGGGCGAGCAATTCGCTTCCTATGGTAATGGTTTACGACCTTAGGAAAATGAGCCTGGTACAACTTAAGATCAGTTTTCTCCGCTGACAGAGGCGCTAAACTGTGGATGATTTGAGTGTAGGTTACAAGTTTGCCGTGTTATGAGAAAAGCAGCACTATTGATGAGCCTAATGGTGGTATCGGCAGTTGCTGGCGGCAGCTTTGCCTATGGATGGTACAGTGTGACGAATGTGTCACCCCACAATAATCCAACAGCAGCACCAGTAACACCATCCACACCAGAGACTGATATAGCTGCGACTCAGTATTCTGAGTCGGTAATACGCCGTAAATCATCAGGTGTAACTGCCCATCAGCCATCAATGCGTCAGCAACTGTCTCACATATCTAACAAAAATGGTGAAATTAGCCTGACTCTAGATGAGCCTCAGCTGACGCAGCTAGTCAACGATGCTATTCTCAGTCAACCTGTGGCGGCTCAACTTTTAGCGAATGCCCAATTGTTGCAGACAACTCTCCAGGGCGAATTCATTGAAACGGGTGCGGTGCTGAATTTGTCAGAACTGCCACGAGAAGCATTGTCTACCGAGCTACAGACCAGTCTGGATCAGTTGACCAGTGCTGTGCCTATGCTAACCAATCGCGATATTTACATTGGGATTGTTGCCCGTCCTCAAATACAAGACGGCAAAATTACTCTGAATCAGGACCTTAGCTTCAAAATAGGCCAGTTTACCCTGCCCCTGGCGGATGTTGCTGAGCAGATGGGGTTTTCTACCAGCGAAATCGAGCAACGCCTTAATGGATTGCTCGATCAACAAGGGGTCATTTTAGAAACCATTGAAATTCTAGATGAGCAGCTGGTGATCACAGGAATTAAATCCTAATGACTATGACCAGCAACGAGATCACCAGGATTCAAAATCATTGATTTTTGGGTTCTAGTCTGAATCACTGGGCCGTACACCTTTCATAATGCGTGATAGCTCACTCTTCTCGTCCACAGAAACCCGAGTGGGTGAACCGCTGATAATGCGCTCTAGGTTACGGAAGGAGTCCTTGATTTCCGGGCCATTGGCACTGATGGTGTATTCACGGATAGCCTTGTCATGCCAAGATCCCCGCATCTTGAATACATTCAATGCCCGAGACATTTGACCACGTATTTCCACATATTGCAGCATTAAGATGGTGTCTGTGATAGTGGAAATATGCGAGTCAGTAATGGAATGGGAGCCCATAAACTGCTCCGTAGTGTTTGTAAAGAAACCAGTGATTTCTTCCTGTTTTGCATAACCCGTTACACCAATGACAAACTGACGGAACGAATTATTGCTGACTCCGCGATCCAAAGCTGACAGAGAATCGATGGCAATACGTGAGGGCTTAAACTGTGCAATCTCAGACTTAATAATCTGCAAGTGGTCTTCGAGTCCAGCAGATTCGGGATATGCGCAGATGATTTTGAGTAGTCCCGCGCGCTCTAACTCCTCAAAGTCAATGCCCCAGGAGTAAGCATTTCTAGATAGCTGTGCGCGAGATTCTTCGTAGGCAAAAAGAATGGAACGCTCTTTTGCCTGACAGCCATTTTCAATGAACTTACTAACCAGCAACGTTTTACCTGTCCCTGTTGCCCCGGTGGCCAAGATAATTGAGTCCTTAAAGAATCCACCGCCACACATTTCATCCAGGGCTTTGACTCCAGAGGAGACCCGTACATTCGATGAACGTTGAGTCAGGCGCATTGCCCCCAACGGAAAGATATTGATACCGTTTTGGGTAATGGTGAAAGGGTATTCCCCTTTCATATGGGTCGTGCCCCGCAGCTTGAGAATTTCGATGGTACGGCGACGACGCTCCCCTTCGAGGACATTGCGAACAATAACGACGTTATCTGACACAAATTCCTCGACTCCAAAGCGGGCAACGGGACCATACTCGTCCACGCGCTCTGTTGACATTAGAGTCGTCACGCCCATTTGTTTAAGACGCGCAACTAATCGAAAAATTTCACGCCGGACTACACCAGCTGCATCGTATTGCTGAAAAACGGCTGTAACCGAGTCGATGGATACCCGTCGTGCCTTGTACTTACGAATAGCGTATTGAATCCGCTCAATTAATGCTGAGAGGTCGAAATTACCTACGATTTCTTGACCTTCGGGATCGGGGGATGCATCCAGAATGAATAGCTTGCCATCATCAATGAGCTTCTGTAGATCCCAGCCAAAGCTGCAAGCATTTTGAATGATGTCGGCAGGTGACTCTTCGAAGGTGACAAATACACCGGGTTCATCAAAATCTGTGATGCCGTTATATAGAAACTGTACGGCAATCAAGGTTTTACCAGTACCTGAAGTTCCACTGACGAGGGTCGAACGCCCGGCAGGCAGACCACCATGACTGATGTCATCAAAGCCTTCCATCATGGTGCGAATTTTTCTTACGCCCGCCAAGGTATTATTCGAGGGGATTTCACCTTGAGAAGACTGAGTCATAACTTAGTAAATTGACCTGTTAAAAAAATAGTGAGTTGGCCTGTAAAAAAATACAGTGGGAGAAAAGAACATTACTAATATTTCAACAGGTTAAGTTATCAAGAGCAAGCACTATAGATGATTCTGCTCCAAGAACATCGTGCGTACTGGCATATATTGCCAAAAACTCTATATTTCATGCTTGTGAACTGTATGCAAAGGAGCTTGTGTTATGAGCGTTGCCCAATTGGTGCATTACACTTCTATCCTTTGCCACATTCCAGTCTGGAATGCATAAGCAACGCTTCTCAAAAATCGAAACATTACTTTAAGACTGATAAGTTACTTTGGTAAAATAGGCTAATCATCCTCCCTGAGCTCATCATAAAGCAAGTCTAGACCGATCAGGACGCGCTCACGGTCAGACAGGTCGCCAATGATTTTACGAACAGGAGGCGGTAGGATTTTTGCCAAGGTTGGAGTCGCTAATATTTTGTCTTCTTCAGCGAGCTGTGGATTTTGTAAGACATCAATGACCTTTAATGCATAAACGCCCTGAAACTCTTCTTCCAAGATCGTGTTGAGCATTTTGAGTGCCCGAGTAGAGTTTGGGGTATTGCCAGCAACGTAGAGTTTTAATATGTAGGTCTTTTTATAGGCCATTGAAGGGTTCCCGAATGTGTGGCAGATGTGGAGTACAAGAGTCCATAAATAAAATTGGGACGTGCGTAAATCAGATTCTATGATTCACGTGGAATAGAGCGACGGTACATTTCACATAGATGGGCCAGCACATCAATTAGGGTTAAGCGATAGTCCAATAAAATTTCCTCACTACGTCCTTCCATGTGGAGCTGCTTTGAAAAATTGTCCATCAGTTCCATATGGATTTCGACAACCTTAGAAATGGATACGTCAGCAAAGAACGCTAAGTTAACGTAGTCATCAATACGTTGATTTAGGCTTTTGTCATCCGATGAAAAATAACTCAGGATGATTTGACGATAGTCTTGACGCAATTGATCTAAAAACTCATGACGCTCCTCCACGGTCATGTTGCGTACAAAATTTTGAGAATTACGCTTGTAATACACACCCAAATAGCCTAAGCGTTCTTGGAGTTTTTCAGTCAGTCGCTGCTGCTGAAGGCTCAACAGAAATATGCGATTATCCCGGTTTTCTGTTGGAGAACCTTCATTATCAACGACAGTGCTAGAGTTGGCTGGCAGTTTTAAAAATTGGCTGATGGCTTTGTGAACCTGGTCTTCAATGGTATCTAATTGACCTGGACTGATCTGGATAACAGCATCGTGATACTGGGTGCGTTGCTCTAAAGCATCCTGTGCTGAGATCACTAAAGTAGGCAGCAAAATATCACGCTCCCACAGCTCATGTAGTAAATCCCAACCATCTTGATTAGGTTGGACAACCAAACAATCAATCCGATGACGATTACTGATGGTCCACTGCACAAACTCTGTGTGCGTCTGGCTCCAACTAATAGCAAAAGGACTGTGGGTGAGCGTTTTCTTGAGAGACTCCGCCATAGAGGCCTGAGCCGTATAAATTCCAACCAGGAAGCGTGCAGCCAAAATTGAGATGAATGTTACGCAATGTTAATTGATTTATTGCACTATTTAACAGCTTATTGTTTATCTATGGAGACGATATTTTATATTTTTATGCGAATTGGGAGATGAGTAGCCAATGAGTACAAAAGTTTGCAGTCAAAGGAAAATTTAATAGGTACTTTTTATCAAAACTAAGCATATAGGCTACGAGTGGTAGCTATGGCAAACTTAAGTATTTTTATCTGGGAGTTATTTTTGGCGTCCTCAGATGTCTGTACTTAAGGGCGCTTAGGGGAGACATATTGCCTCAGAAGAATAATTACGGACAAGTGTTCCATTGTTATTGTGATCTGAGCACTGCATAATCAACGAGCATGGAGGGATTCGAACCCCCGACCGCCAGAACCGGAATCTGGTGCTCTATCCAGCTGAGCTACATGCCCTCGTTTCTAGCTTAGTTTATCCAGGAACCGTGCTTAATATTAGCACTTGTGTTCGTATCTGTCTTTGCCTTTACGTTAAACGTGTTGATGGCATACGCTCATGGGGGTGTGCAAGATGCGTGCTGCGTGCTGGATATTCAGAATTTATCAAAAGCTTTTGGTCAGCGTCAGGCACTATCGGCTTTGACCCTGAGGTTGGAGTCAGGTGAAGTGTATGGTCTGTTAGGGCCTAATGGAGCTGGAAAAACCACAACCATTAATTTGCTCAGTGGTTTATTACGACCCGATCACGGACAGGTGTTGATTGCTGGGCAGCCTGCTGCTGAATCAACCAAGCCATATTTGGGGATTATGCCGCAGCAAAACCTGCTGTACCAAAGTCTTACCTGTGGGGAGAACCTGGCATTCTTTGCCAAAATCTATGGCCTGGAATCTACAGCGCGATCGCAACGTATCCAAACCTGCTTGACCGCTGTCAATCTTCAAGATCGGGTTAACAGCGTTGTTGGTTCCTTAAGCGGTGGTATGCAGCGACGGTTGAGTTTAGCCATTGCCATTGTGCATCAGCCAAAGTTAGTGGTCCTGGATGAACCTACTACCGGATTAGATATTGAAGCGCGCTACGAGGTCTGGGATTTAATTCGGCAGCTTAAGCAACAGGGGGTAACGGTGCTGCTAACTACTCATCTACTTGATGAAGCAGAACGACTGTGCGATCGCATCGGTTTTCTTAAGCAGGGTTGCTTACTGGCTCAAGGGAGTCTCCCGGAACTGCGAAGCCATATTCCAGCTGAGGAGGTGGTGATTCTACAGACGGCAGATGAAGAGGCCGCCATTGCCCAAGCCGCCAACCATGGATTTACAATGCGCCGCTATGACACTCACCTGGCGTTTTGGATACCTGAGCGATTAGAACTCAGAGAGCTAATTGCAAAATTTGATGGCATTCCGATAGATTCCATTGCCCGCAGTCCAGTCACCTTAGAGCATATTTACTTAGAAGTGACCCGTTCAGTCTGAAGGCCCTGACGATGTCTGTAGTAAATACCCTAAACCCTTGTGAGTAGTCTGATTAAACCCTTTCTTCAAAGTAGGTTTATTGACGTTCACCAGGTGTTCATGGGCATGCTTAGGGGACTGGGGTAGTCTATATTTAGTTCGAGAGAACGCTTATGACTACTGCGTTTGCAGCTTAAATTTAACTTCTATTCTGACTGACTTTTTAGCAGTTTCCTTTATACAGACCTATTTATTGCAGGACGGGCCTCAGCGTAATGTTGAGGCCCGTCTTCTATTTATTAAACGTAGTTCAGCCTCCATACCAGGGCAGAGGGTGAACTACTTTAAAGCGCTGGCTAACCCGGTTAATATAGCGTTGGGTTTGCTCTGTAGCGTTGGCATGATTGTCCAACAAACGTATGGTTAAATTTCTGCTTGTGGTGATTCCAGCGTTTTTAGTAATTGCGATCGCAATCCTGTCGGTACAGAACGCCACCCCGATTTCCCTACAATTTTTGGCGTTTCGTTCGGTGGCCCTACCGTTTGGCTTGTGGTTAGGGATTGGCCTGGCAGCTGGCCTGGTCGGCACAGCGGGTTTACTCACCGTGTTTTCAAGCAAACGCCGGTAGGGAAATTGTCAGGTGTCAATTGTGAGTTGTTGGTCCCAATCCATTGCTAATTGAGCAGTTATAACACTCATAAAGTTCAAGACTCAGAACTATGTAAAGATCGCTCCGCCCATCAACTTTGTATAACGACGGTTCAACTCTTTTTTAATTAATGGCCACTGCTCCAAAGTCGAGTCTTGCTGGATGAGCTGCTCTGCTGCTGTCCGGGCTAGCTCCAAAACCTCTTGATCATTCACCAGGCTGGCCAAAGCAAAGTCAGGCAGTCCTGATTGACGGGTGCCTAACACCTCACCAGGACCCCGGAATCGCAGATCCATCTCAGCAATGAAGAACCCATCTTGCGACTGTTCTAGAACCCGCAGTCGCTGCAAAGCCGTTTCGCTTTTACTACTGCTCATCAATAGGCAATAGGATTGGTCAGCCCCTCGTCCTACACGTCCCCGTAGCTGATGCAGTTGTGAGAGACCAAAGCGCTCAGCATGTTCAATGAGCATGACACTGGCGTTGGGCACATCCACCCCAACTTCTACCACTGTGGTGGATACCAAGATCTGGGTATGGCGTTCCCGAAATTGCGTAATGGCCGCATCTTTATCAGCAGAGCTCATGCGCCCATGGAGCAGACCGACGTTGAACTCAGGAAAAACAACCTCGCTCAGACGCTGATGTTCTTCAATGGCGGAACGCAAGTCCAGCTTTTCAGATTCATCAACCAGGGGTAGCACGATGTAAATCTGTCGGCTTTGGGTGATCTCACGTCGAATCAAATCGTAGGCATGGTTGCGATCTCGACCAGCTAATAATGTGGTTTGAATGGGCTTACGCCCGGGCGGGAGTTCGTCAATTTGGCTAACGTCCAGATCTCCATGCAATGTCAGGGCTAGAGTTCGCGGTATAGGCGTAGCCGTGAGGGTGAGCACGTGGGGATTGTCACCTTTTTGCTGGAGCTTAGCCCGCTGAGCCACCCCAAACCGATGTTGCTCATCGATGGTGACGAGACCTAAACGACTAAATTTCACAGGATCTTCGATCAAGGCATGGGTTCCTACCAGGATGGGGAGTTCTCCCGTTTCGAGTTGGGAATGAATTTCCCGGCGCTTGGCGGTTTTGGTGGAACCAGTTAGCAGTTCCACGGGTAAGTGCAATAGGTTAAACCATTCCACTAACTTGCGGTAGTGCTGCTCTGCTAACACTTCTGTGGGGGCCATCAGGGCTGCCTGATATCCTGCCTGAATGGTTGCGAGGATTGCCACCACTGCCACTACGGTTTTCCCGGAGCCCACATCTCCCTGCACTAGTCGATTCATCGGTGTGGACTGCTGCAAGTCCACCAGAATTTCCTGCACTACCCGAGCTTGAGCCTCTGTCAGGCTAAAGGGCAGTACCCCATAGAACTGATCGATCAGCTCACCAGTAGGGGCCATGTGAATTTGAGTGTGAGCCTGTTGCTGTTTGCGACGGGACAGCAGACCTAATTGCAAATAGAAGAATTCATCAAACACCAGACGGCGGCGGGCAATTGCCAGAGCCTCACTATCGGGTGGAAAGTGAATGTGCGCAATTGCCACCGTTAGTTGAATCAAACCATGTTGCTCCCGCAGCGCAGTGGGAAACGGCTCTCGAATTTCTATAGCGGCGGGCAAGGCAGCGACCACTGCCTTACGGACCAGTGGGGCAGGCACACCTTCTGTCAGGGGATATACAGGGACCACGCGACCTACCGTGTCGGAGTCAATGGCTTCCTGGGTATCTCCGAGTACCTCCAGGTCTGGATCGTCTAAGGTGATGCCATATTTTCCTTTTTTTACCAAGCCCGAGGCAGCTAATGTAGAGCCGACTGGGTAGAGACGCTTTTGACGTTCTTGCCAAGCTCGGTTACGAAAGCGCGCTCCGGCCAAGAATCGATTGAGTTTGAGGGTGCCAGTGCCGTCGTAGAGACTGAGTTCAAAAATCGTCAGTTTTGCATTGCGAGGACTATTGAAGCAATTGCAACGCCGCACGGTGCCCACAATCGTCACGGTGTCACCCGCTTTAAGATCTCGAATTTTGACCTGGCGGGCATAGTCTAGATGGTCGCGAGGATAGTAATAGAGCACATCCCGGACGGTATAAAGCCCTAACTTTGCGAGTCGTTCGCTATTCTTGGGGCCGATGCCTTTGAGATAAGTGATGGGCTGATCTAGGGGATGGCCTGAGCGAGGTAAGCTCGGTCTCTGAGTAATTAAGGATTTGGTTTTAGGGCGTTGGTTGGATCTTGAGGATGGACGACCGACCGCTTCACTAGCCTTAGGGCTGGGCTTTTCTAATAGTTGACGACTCTGCTGTAAAAACCGTCGAGTGTTGGCCACCAGATGCTGCCGTTGGGCAAAGCTGAGGGCGCTATATTTATCGAAGTCTTCCGAGAGATTACGCCAGCGTTCTTGGTCAATGGCAGGCAGACTGCTGGGGACCTTGCGTAAGCTATCTCGCAAAAATTCGCTAAATCGTTTTTGATGGCCTTGCAGGTCATTGAACCCCGCTTCAGCTTCGACACTCAGTGCCTTTTGCAGACGGATCCAGTCGGGCTGATCAGCCATTAGTCGTTGGTCCAGCTAGCTCTCCAGGCGTCTTCGGCTTGTGCGATCGCAAGCTGTCGTTCAGCATCCTTATAGGCATGGCCAACACGTTTCAGATGCGCCATTTTCTTCCGAATATGGCTTCGCCAAAGTGCGACGTTCGTCTCCGCAAATTCAATTTCCGAGAGCCGTAAATGAATCATGACAAAATCGGGCAGAGACTCTAACTGGAGAAATTGAGGCATCGATATAGATGCTTCAGAACGATTTTCGTCCCCATCTGAATCTTGGTCTGATGTGTCTTCGCCAGTAATAATAGCGGCGGCAATCTCAGCGTCAGCCCACTGCTCATCGAGCTTATGATCTTCACCTTCGTCAGGCTCGCCATCACTCTTTGAAAATCTACTTTTCTCGGGTTCGTGCAGGATCTTGATCGATAGTCTGACCAAATTAGGTGTTTTCATGGGGATATGGCCTAGACGTTCTGACTCTGACGTCGCCGCTAACAATGCATGGGGGATCTCTGGCATTACATTTGCTGTTCGCAAAAGCTCATTTGCCTTCTCGGAGACTGCCTTGAGCACATCTCGAATAGCTTTCTCAATTAAAATTTGCCGCCGCATGATTTGTGCAGGTTGTAGTGGTCCTGACGGTTCGGTTTCTGGCTGTGACTCCTCTAAACGCTCACTATCCATGAGTGAACGAATATCGGCTAAGAGTTTTGCTTGAGATCGCTGTGTTTGGGGTGACTTGCCAGGGTGTGTGTGATGTTCTTGGTCCTCAACTGTATCAGCTGCTGAGGGGCTGGTTTTAGGCGTTGATTCTGATTGCTCTCTGGCAGAAGCTGCTTCTAAAAATAATTGCCGAATGACGGCGAGGCCATCTTCCTCTGCTGGTTGTAAGCTCAGGCGCTTTGCTGTAGCCCATTTGTCCTGTAGGTGAGTGTGAATGCGATTGCCCAACTCGCGCAGCTTGTGCTGTAAACGATCACGTTGGGACAAGCTCAGTTCTAAAAAACTCTCAGGATAAACCTGCGTACAAATATGATAAGCCGCTAATATTAGCTGGCGTTTGCTTGCCTGACTTAAAACTTGTAAATATTTATCGATTAAGCCTTCAAGCTCAGTGGCAATATCAGCAGTTTGCGTCTGAAGCTTGGAAAGCTGCTGTTCAATATGACCACTTGCGTTACCCATTAGCGCAGATATTAGACAAAAAACGTGATGTAGAACGGCATTACAATGCCGTAAATCCCAGTATAGGCGCTATGACAAATGTTCTAATATTTCAGAGTCATTTGCCTAATTCATAAATATTGACATCTGAGGTGCTATAAGTACTTGCCCCTAGCCAATGGAAAGATATAAAAAAGGCAGGCAAGCACTTGGGCTTGCCATACCGATTTAGAAAAAAATTATCCACACAGAAGAGGACTATTTCTTTTTCTTTTTGCCTTTCTTCTTTGCTGTTTTAGGAGCAGTTTCAGTAGGCTTCTCGTCTTTAGCTTCCGCTTTAGGAGCTGCTGCTTCAGCAGGCTTCTCCTCTTTCTTTTGACCTGTTTGAGCAGCGACTTCTGCTGCAAAGTTTTCCTCTTTCTTCTCAATACCTTCACCTAGAGTGAATCGTGAGAAACGTCGAACCTGGATATTTTCACCTAGAGTGGCCACTAACTGTTTGATCAACTCTTCAATAGTGATGTTTTGATCCTTAATGAAGGGTTGGTCTAATAAAGATTGTTCTTTGAGACGCTTTTCAATACGACCATCTACGATCTTGGCGCGGATATTTTCAGGTTTCTTAGCAAGATCCTCGCGACCCATTTCAATTTCCCGCTCGCGGTCAATGGAATCTTGAGGAATATCGCTGGTTCTCACAACTTCAACGTTAGGGCATGCTGCTATCTGCATAGCAATGTCGCGTGCTAGAGTCTTGAACTCTTCCCGACGGGCAACGAAGTCTGTTTCGCAGTTGATTTCCACAAGGACACCCACACGACCACCGGTGTGGATGTAACTTTCCACTAGACCTTCTGCCGCAACTCGGCCTTCCTTCTTAGCCGCTGAAGTAATACCTTTCTGACGGAGCCACTCAATGGCCTTCTGTAGATCACCGTCCGATGCTTGGAGGGCTTTTTTACAGTCCATCATGCCTGCGCCGGTAGTATCGCGCAGCTCTTTTACTTGCTTTGCAGAAATGCCTGCCATTATCTCCTCCTACACTAATGCTCTACTTTGAAAAAATATTTTGACAGAACAAGCTTTTTGCCAATGTTAAGACCTGCGCCTAAAGCATCAACAGCTGAACCTATGGTGGGGATCAGCTGCTATATGTAATGCAAAAGCCTACAGCGTGTTATTCGCTCTCTGCTTCATCTGCGGCATGTGCTGCTAGCACTTCATCTGCCGCAGGTGCTGCTGGTACTTCATCTGCTGTAGGAGCGTCTCCAGCATTGGGAATATCGGCTGCATCATAATCATAGTCTTCTTCGGCACTTGGATAGTCGGCGTAAATGTCGCCTTCATCACTATTGTCCTGCGGTGCCTGACCATGGGAACCCTCATAGATGGCATTCGCTAAGCTACCTAGAATTAACTTGATTGAACGAATGGCATCATCGTTGCCGGGAATTGGAATATCAACCACATCGGGATCACAGTTGGTATCCAATAGTGACACAATTGGAATCCCTAATTTCTGACACTCTTGCACTGCGTTATATTCACGCTTGATGTCAACCATGATGACTACGTCTGGCAGACGCCGCATCAGCTTAATACCACCCAGATATTTTTGAAGCTTCTCGAGTTCACGACGCAAAACAGCAGCTTCTTTTTTCGGGCGTAGAGCTAGAGCTCCTGTCTCTTGCATGCGCTCTAGCTCTTTGAGACGCTCTACACGTGTTTTAATGGTGGTCCAGTTGGTTAGCATTCCACCTAACCAACGCTGGTTGATGTAGTAAGACCCACAACGTCTGGCTTCTTCAGCGACAATTCCGGCAGCTTGGCGCTTAGTGCCCACAAACAAAAACTTCTGACCTTTCTCTGCTGAAGTCCGTACGAAGGAATAAGCGTTATCGAGCAGCTGAGCCGTCTGGACTAGGTCAATAATATGTACACCGTTACGTGCGGTAAAAATATACCGATCCATTTTAGGGTTCCAACGGCGGGTCTGATGACCAAAATGAACCCCTGACTCAAGCAGTTGAGCCAATGTTACAACAGGCATTTAATTCTCTCCTTTCGGGTTAAACCTCCACCTGGTGCGCATTTCAGTCGTTAAGTGTAGGTTTTACTTCACCTGACTTTGACTGAAACACCCGAAATATCCAAGTGTGTGAATTTTTTGACAGCTAAACTAGGGTAACACAGCAAGTTGCTGACTTCTTGAATCATGTCAGTCTCTTTGCCTGCTATTGGAAGTTGCAATTTTGGGTAGTCTGTGGATGATGGGTAAGTGTGTCTGCAACGTAAAGTGGCACAGACATGTTGCTTTGATGTTGCCCGTCGTTAACTGAAGGCTTTTGGTGCTTTATGACTGATCAACAACGCTCTGCTTCAATGCCGTCTGTTCCGCCGCCTCCACCTAAGCGGGTTGCACCACCCCCACCGCCGGGAATGGGTAGAGCTGGTGGTGCACGTTCAGCGGCACCGCCCCCAATGCCAAAGTCTGCTGGTGGCGTCAGAGTCGGCGGTGGCGTAACCCTAGAGCGTATCGTTCGTGAGGCCTTTGATAAAGGTTTTTCTGATGTGCATCTGGGTGTGGGGGAAGTGCCTCGTTTTCGGAACCGGGGCGAAATTGAAACCACGGACTATCCTGCTACTGACGAAGCCACATTCTACGCATGGCTATCTGAGGTCCTAAAGCCCGATCAAATCCAAGACTTTAAACAAACGATGGATTTTGACGGGGCAGCTCATTTTGACTTCACGCGTGTACGCATCAACATATTCAATACACTGCGTGGGCCTTCCTTGGTGATGCGTCTGATTCCGGTGAAGATTCTCACGCTTGATCAGCTGAGCTTGCCAGTAGTCTTAAAGGATATTTGCCACTATCACAAAGGTCTGGTTTTGGTGACTGGTCCCACTGGGTCGGGTAAGTCAACATCGCTGGCTGCGATGATTGACTACATCAATACGGATATGCCGAAGAACATTATCACCATTGAGGACCCGGTGGAATTTGTCCATGCGAGTCGTATGTCCTTAATCAAGCAGCGAGAAGTGGGGATTCACACGCTGGAGTTTAAGAATGCTCTTAAGGCATCGCTTCGGGAAGATCCAGATGTCATTCTGATTGGTGAGATTCGCGATCGCGAAACTGTAGATATTGCGTTGAAAGCAGCTCAAACAGGTCACCTTGTATTTGGTACCCTGCATACCAACAGTGCGGTAAAGACGGTTGAGCGTATTTTAGGCATGTACGAACCGGAACAGCAGAGTGCGGTGCGCATCTCAATTGCTGAATCTTTGGTGGCGGTTGTGGCTCAAGGGCTATGTCGTACGACCGATGGTAAGCGAGCGGCTTTCCATGAAATTCTGATCAACACCGATGCCATTAAAGATTATATTCAGCGAGGTCAGCTGGATGAGGTAGAGGCTCTGCTACCAAAATGTAGTTTTGATGGTATGTGCACCATGAATCAATCCCTTTACTCTCTATATGAGTCGGGACGTATTACTGAGGAGACTGCTTTAGAGATGTCACCTCGTCAAAATGAGATGGCGCAGATGTTGCGTGGTCGGATTTAGAGTCGACAGGATACTCATTCATCTTTATTTGATGTGAGTAGCTTTGGTTCAGCTCACGCTTCACAATTTCGTTGGATATTTAGAGTCTTCCGTGAGTCCAGTCGTGTTCGCCATGACTGGACTTTTTGTTGAAGGTTCGCAGGAAGCCAGCTGTCATATTGTGAGTAGACGGGCAAACGTGGCGTCAAGCTGTAGTTTTGGGTCTGTAGCTGGGCTGTGAGTGTCGACAGAGTTTTGTGATGATAGGTGGGGTTGACTTCATCTAGTGGTCCAATGCCGCCTAAATCTCTTGCTCCAGCCTTTAGGCACGCTAAGAGCGTTTGAGTTGACTGCACTAGATTCGGTGGGATCTGAATCGTAATGTCCTCTGGCAAAATCTGACGAGTGATATGGACAGCACGGATTAACATGTTGTCGTCACAGGGAAGAGCGAGTTGGGTCTGGCGTTCGCCAGGCTGATGGGGTTGAAGAATAACTTCTTGGATATGACCGTACTGGTTGTGTAGGGTTGCGATCGCAACCAGTGTTTCTTCCCAATCTGTTTCCGTTTCACCGATGCCTAAAAGAAGTCCAGTCGTAAAGGGAATTTGCAACTGTCCTGCCCACATTAGTTGCTCTAGCCTGACTGCTGGTCGTTTACTTGGGGCATGATGGTGAACGTTATCCAACAAAGTAGGTGTGAGCTGCTCCAGCATCAGCCCCATTGAAACATTCACCTGCTTGAGCCTTTTCATTTCTTCAAAGCTAAGGGGGCCGACATTGGTATGGGGTAAGAATCCTTCTGCAATGGCTAAGTGGCAAAGATCATATATGCGGTCTAACCAGGTTCGACGACGTGAACTTTTGGGATGAACTTCTCCGCTCAGAATTAATATTTCAATGGCATCTAATTCTTGGAGCATAGCCCGTGCCCTAGGAAGACTCAACCATATATCAGAGCCTGGCTGGACTCGAAAATTACAGTAACTACATTGATTGAAGCACTCATATGTCGGGACTAGAGTGTATGCCGGACTATAGGTGATGGTCAGGCTCAACGTGACTATCCTCTTTGCTAATCGTTACAAAAAATGAGCAATTACTTCAAGCCTTAGAATCTAAAAGTAGACTGTCTTACCCGCCGTACAGGCTAACTTACATACTCTGTTAGAACCGGGGGCGTAAGGAGTGAAATGTTTGTAGATCCTTCTGTCTCAGCGACCTTGGTGAATTGACTTTCAATATGCAAGCCCATCAATAAGGCATTCAGACGCCGACTTTTAAAATTCTCTCACGATTAGAAAGTTTACAAAAATAGGTATTTCTTTTAGCATGTATATGTGGGCTAATTGCCTACTGTCGTACCTCGACAATATTTATAGGATTCATAAAATCATGACAACTACTCTACAGCAGCGCTCTAGCGCTAATCTGTGGGATCAGTTTTGTGAGTGGGTTACTAGCACTGAGAACCGCCTCTATGTAGGTTGGTTTGGTGTGCTGATGATCCCCACACTACTCGCTGCCACGACTTGTTTCGTCATCGCCTTCATCGCGGCTCCTCCCGTTGACATCGACGGTATCCGTGAGCCCGTTGCTGGGTCTTTGATTCTGGGTAACAACATCGTTTCCGGTGCGGTTATTCCTTCTTCCAACGCTATCGGTCTACACTTCTACCCCATCTGGGAAGCTGCTTCTCTAGATGAGTGGTTGTATAACGGTGGCCCTTACCAGCTGGTTATTTTCCACTTCCTCATTGGCGTCTTCTGCTACATGGGTCGTGAGTGGGAACTGTCCTACCGCTTGGGAATGCGTCCTTGGATCTGTGTTGCTTACTCTGCTCCTGTAGCAGCCGCATCTGCAGTGTTCTTGATCTACCCCATCGGTCAGGGTTCTTTCTCGGATGGTATGCCTCTGGGTATTTCCGGTACCTTCAACTTCATGCTGGTGTTCCAAGCTGAGCACAACATCCTGATGCACCCCTTCCACATGCTCGGTGTGGCGGGTGTCTTCGGCGGGTCTTTGTTCTCCGCAATGCATGGTTCTCTGGTAACGTCCTCCTTGGTTCGTGAGACCACTGAGACTGAGTCCCAGAACTATGGATACAAGTTTGGTCAGGAAGAAGAGACGTACAACATCGTTGCAGCCCACGGCTATTTCGGTCGTTTGATCTTCCAGTACGCATCCTTCAACAACAGCCGTTCTTTGCACTTCTTCTTGGGTGCTTGGCCCGTCATCGGTATCTGGTTCACTGCTCTAGGTATCTCCACGATGGCGTTCAACCTGAACGGATTCAACTTCAACCAGTCCATCATCGACTCTCAGGGTCGTGTCGTCAGCACTTGGGCTGATGTGATCAACCGTGCCAACCTAGGTATGGAAGTAATGCACGAGCGTAATGCTCACAACTTCCCTCTAGACTTGGCGGCTGGTGAAGCGGCTCCTGTTGCTATGGTTGCTCCTTCCATCAACGCGTAGTCGTCGTGATCTAGTTGCAACTTGCTAATTTGATTTAGCCTGTAAAGCGCTCCTCAATTGAGGAGCGCTTTATGCTTTTAAAGGGAATTTCAAAACTATAGGGCCCCCCTGTCTGATGGTCCTCGCTATATTAGGAGTAGCGCAAGGCATGATTGTCCAGAGAGTATCCTGCTGTCTATCGACCCGGTATTTCCAGGCTGCGATCGCTTTTATTTAATATTGGTGGTGTCTAATACCTGGATAACGTCTCAACCTGAATAAAGTCCCATGGTGAGTCCTGAGGAGGGTCCTAACTTTAGTAAGAAGTAGCGGCAGCAATGACAAAAATGTTCTATTGTTAGAACACTGACTATCAAAAGTGTTTTCTTGCCATCATACGTTGCTTGTCTAGTTGCGGCATACTCAAGGCAGATAGCGTTATAGGCCATGTTAGATATCGAATTTTTTAGTGACGATAAGCAGCCGATGTGTCGGGTAGAGGTGGCCGATACGTTTTTACTATGGCTTGCACGCACTGATTTTGCTCGTATTGGTGAGGAAACTGCTACGGATCTATCTATCAATGGTGAACAACTTACGTTGCCACTTGTGCAGCTAGCTCCATCAACACGAAAAACCTTTGTAGAGTTTTTCACAGAGTCTGTTGTCCTTCATAGTAAGCAGGTTCTGCTGCAGTTAGAGGAAGGAAGTTTGCAATCAGAGTTGGTTTATCGCCTGAAGAAGCTGATTGAGCTATTAGACTGCTTAAAAAATGAAGATTATCAATATTTGCAGCGAGTTTAAGCGTTCAGCTTGGCTATAGCGTGGCAGGAATAATAATAGGTGGGTCAAGCAGATCTGCCCATAAGGCTAAATGAATGCTGACAATGGAGTATTACGAGTACTCTGGCTATAGCGTATCGGTAACTGCGATCTCAATTATCCCAACTTTCCACCCTATACAGATCATTACGCTCTGATGCTTCATCCGGAGAAGGGGGTGATGCCTGTGGAGATCCGCGTAGAATCAGCGTGAGCATTCAGGAGATTGCCTAATGTATGTAGTGACCAATCGAAATCTACAGCCAGATGCCAACCCAGAAGAACGATTTGGGCCTAGATTTAACCAGAAGGGGCCTAATGAACTACGGCTGGCGGAGGCGCAAAAGGTTGGTGGTAGTTGGCAGGTCAATATTTTGGATGACCGTACTACGTATAACGGTGAAGACATGTGGGCTAGCGAAGCTGCCTTTTTAAAGGCACAGCAGCGGATGCGCCAAAATCATACCAGTGCACTCTTTTTTGTCCATGGATTCAATACAGACTTTGGTGATGCATTAGAGAGTGCCTATGCCATTGAGCAACGGTATAACCTTGAGGTCATCATGTTTACCTGGCCGTCTAACGGGGGGGGAACCCTTGAGGGGCTATCTAGCTATCAGGATGATAAGCGCGATGCAGCCTTGTCCATTGGAGCATTGGACCGATGCTTTGAGAAGCTGGCAGATTACTTCAAGAAATATGCAGAGCAGGCTTGTAAACGCAAGTTTAGCCTGGCTCTGCACAGCATGGGTAATTATCTGTTTAAGCGGTTGTTGTCATCATCGATTTATCAGGGAGAGACTCTGTTATTTGACAACATTGTGATGCTGGCTGCTGATGTGAACAATGAAGGCCATGCCGACTGGGTTAATCGGGTGCGTTTTCGCAATAGATTGTTTATCACCATTAATGAAGATGATGCGGCTCTGTTGGCGTCTAAGGCGTTGGCTGGGGATGAACAAAAAGCACGTTTGGGTCATTGGCCCCGAAATTTGACAGCACGCAATGCAACGTATTTAGATTTTACCGATGCGGCGAATATTGTTGCGCACCATAATTATTTTACGGATGATAGCGCGCTACAGAATGAGAGAATTAAAGAGATTTTTGCGCGGGCATTTACGGGTCAAAAAGCAGAACGTGGCTTGACGTTTGATGCGGGGACTGGAGCATATCGGGTGTTATAAATCTCGTCCTGGTGCTTTACCAGCAATAAATCTTGGCCCTAAAAGACTTTTACTACAGCAGGGAGCCGACGGAACCCGCTAATTTTATGTTTGGACCGTATTAGACATGACCCTGTAGGGATGCACTGCTATCCCTACAGGTACTGATAATTTGCCGATATCTTGAAGGGCGCATCCCATTAGAGTTAAAGGGTGCTGTATATTGATGCAGCCCTAACGAGGAACTGGCAAGGCTTGTGCAATCTTCGTCTCTAAGAGATACCTCAGATTACCATTCGGCAACAACTCCATCAAAGGCTCTTCTCCTAGCTCTCCGGCTAACACAGTCTTAATGCCTTGGGCTAATGCCTCAGAAGTCTCCTGACCATTGAGTTCAATCACCCAGCGATGGACCCTATCACCCTCGCTGTTCGTAAGCACTCCCAGCGTGTCTGTCACATAGCTGTTGTCCATACTGTCTACCAGATGACGTGTTTCAGGCCGTTGGGCCAGCATGAGACGTATGGCATATTCACCACGGATAGTCTTGCTATCTAGAGTTTCACCTGTTTCCAGAGGAATTTCCGTTGGTTCAACCGTCCGCTCTCCGGCCAAATAGCGTTGTGGATTCAAAATCAGCGTAGTCGCCTGGGGGGGATCAGCAAAGACTGCATCTACTGCTTCCCAGCCCCCTTGATCGCGCACAGCCTTAATAAATTTGAGACCAGCGCCATAAAGAAAAATATTCTCAAAGAGCCGGTCATTAATGGGACCTTCGGGGGGCAGTTTAGCGTGGGCAAGGAAGTCATAGTTCAGCAGCTCGCTGACGGCCAGCATCGCTTCGCCTTCAATGACGGCAGTGACAGCCTGATCGTAGTCAGAGTTGTCCTGGCTTTGGAGATGTAGATTGTAGAGGTCAAAGTGCTGATCCTGCAGGGCATGAAACATCTCGTGGAGCATGACGCCACGCCCCAGCTCATCAGAGCCTGATGTGGTGACAACGAGCTGTTTGGTTTCGGAGTTATACCAGCCATTGAGCCCCGGATCGTTCTGGGGCTGAAAGGTAACGACTAAATTTTCCTTAAAGCTGAGGCCACGCCACTGTTCTAGTTCTGTCATCACAGAGCTGGCGGAATCGGCCCAGGCTGGTGTATCGCCTTCGAAGGTAATGCGGGACTCAGTTGCTTCAATGGCTGTGGTGGTGCAGCTGACGGTGCTGAAGCCACAGGTGAGGGCAAGTATTCCGGAAATGACCATCTGCCAACCGCGCATAAGGAGAAGTCCTTTAGATTTGTCGTTGCTGATTTGTGGGATTTATTGATCGTATAGGCCCTGTCGGCGATCAGCAACGATCAGGCTATCTGACCGTAAGATTAGCCCTCATCCCCCAACCCCTTACTCCCTGGGGGGAGAAGGGGGGACTGACCTTAAATGGATCTTTCCCTTAACCGCCGGCTACAAAGATGTAGCGGAGAATAAAGATTGCGGCTAGGATCCACATGCCGATGGTGGTTTCTCTTGCTTTGCCCTGGAATGCTTTGACTAAGGGATAGGCGATTAGGCCCATGGCCAGACCTTCGGCAATGGAGTAAGCCAGGGGCATCATAATGATGGTTAGGAATGCCGCGATCGCAGCCGCTGGATCCTCCCAATCAATTGCCCTTGCCCCAGACATCATCATCACACCCACCATAATCAATGCAGGCGCTGTGGCAAAGGCGGGGATGCCGGAAAAGAGAGGTATAAACAATAGGGCCACTAAGAAGAAAGCTGCCGCAACAACAGCAGTAAAGCCACTGCGTCCCCCTTCAGAAATGCCTGATGCAGACTCAATGTAGGTCGTCACAGTAGAGGTACCCAAAATAGAACCAGCGGTGGTGCCCACAGCATCAGCCATAAAGGCTTTTTCAACGCCGGGAAATGCACCTTCATTGTTGATGTAACCTGCTTTTGAGCCCAAGCCGGTTAGGGTACCAATGGTGTCAAATAGGTCAACAAACAAAAAGACAAAGACAATGCTGACCATTTCTAAAAAGTTGAGCCTAAACAGCTCACCGATACCCACAAAGGCTTGACCAAAGAGATGGGTAGGGGCAGCAGGAATGGCAACAACGCCTTCGGGCCAGGGGGCAACGCCAAACAACCAGGCCAATAAAGCAGTGCCAATGATTCCCCACAACAAGGCACCCGTCACTCGGCGAGAGAACAGAAATGCGGTGATGCCCAACCCCAGCAGTGTCATGGCTGCTTGGGGTGATCTGAGGTTTCCAAGGGTGGTCAATGTGGCTTCAGAGGGGGCAACAATGCCTGCCCCCTTAAGGGCAATGTAGGCAATAAACAAACCAATACCGGCTGTTGTTGCATGCTTCACCGCATCGGGAATAGCGGCAACAATCTTGTTGCGCACATTGGTGAGGGTGAGAATAATAAAGATAATCCCCTCAATAAAGACAGCAGCCAGGGCCACACGCCAGTCCACACCCATGCCTAGCACAACACTGAAGGCAAAGAAAGCATTGATGCCCATGCCAGGAGCCAGAGCAAAGGGAAGTTTGGCGTAAAGACCCATGATCAGGGTTGCGATCGCAGCTGATATCCCCGTTGCCATGACCAGCTCCCCAAATAAGTCTCCTGACCCATTGAGAAAAACAGCCTCCGACAAAATTGCCGGGTTGACGATGAGAATGTAGGCCATGGTGACAAACGTCGTTGCCCCAGCCAAAATTTCCGTAGGTAGATCGGTGCCCAGGGCATCGAAGTTAAAAAAGTTAGCGATGGCCCCTGCCAGGCCAGACGATTGTTGAATATTGCCCGATTGATTAGACATAGCGGTTAAGTGCGTAGCTATTTCCAGTGAAGTGCCTAAGGTTTCTATCGTCTGTCTAGGTGGTTACGGATACGATGGATGTAACATTTATTTTTTATTTGGAAAAGAATTGAAAACTCATTGGTTGCTTCTCAGACGCGCAGGTGCTATGGCTGACCTCGACTACGCTCAGTCAGTTAGGTGGAAAAGCTTGAAGATAGGGTTTTATGGTGCTGATAAGATAACTAACAAACCTTCAAGCCCTGAGAATAGCCATGCGTGTTTATGTGGTTCTGTTTAATGCTCGTACTGAAAATGAGGGAATTCACTCTCTGAAGGTGGGCGATCGCAACATCGTGCTGATGTTTGAAGCCGAAGACGATGCTGTACGCTTTGGTGGTTTGCTAGAGGCACAAGACTTTCCGCCCTGCAGTGTGGAAGGGTTTGAGTCGGAAGAAATCGAAGAGTTTTGTCGCGGTGCAAACTACGAAGCGAAGCATGTGGAAACTGGCACGCTGGTCATGCCCCCAGAGCAAAACCTGGAAACAAAGGACTGGGACCCAGACACCCGCCCCGAAGAGCGAGTGCAGCCAGCTGATTCAGGCACATCAGCTCAGGATATGTCCCAGAAGGAGTTGGATCGGATTCGACAGCAGTTGGAGAAGTTGCTTTGAGGAGGGAGTAGGGAATGGGGGACGTGCTTGAGCTAGGGGTTGATTGGTGGAAGGTGGGTGTTATCACTTGGGCGAAATCCTTGTAATCTATCGAAGTTAAGTTCTGAGCTTTAGTCCGGGGCCAGGCAGTTAAACTGCCTGGCCCCACTGCCCATTCCCCATTCCCCTCTGCCCCATGCCTGACACCATTAACGATCGCAGCTACCTTCTCACCGAGCAGATTAACCCCAATAGTCAGAACCTGGACCAGCTGTCAACGCTGGAAATGGTGCAGGTGTTTAATCAGGAAGATCAGCGGACAGTGGATGCGATCGCAGAAGCAGCGCCCATGCTAGCGATGGCCATTGACCGCACGGCAGAGTCGCTACGGGACGGCGGTCGTCTGTTCTATATAGGTGCTGGCACCAGCGGGCGTTTGGGCGTGTTGGATGCGGCTGAATGTCCACCAACATTTTGCACACCGCCCAAGATGGTGCAGGGAATTTTGGCCGGGGGACCACCAGCTTTGCTGCGCAGCTCAGAAGCCCTAGAAGACTTGCCTGCTGATGGGGCAGCAGCGATGGCGACCCACCAAATTTCTGCCCTTGATGTAGTGGTAGGGATTACGGCTGGTGGAACCACACCCTATGTACATGGTGCGCTTGAAGAAGCCAAGCTCAGGGGAGCTACCACAATTTTTATGGCCTGTGTACCAGCGGAGCAGGTGGATATTGATGTGGATATCGATTTGCGGTTACCGGTAGGGCCTGAAGTATTGGCAGGCTCCACCCGCCTAAAGTCGGGCACCGTCACCAAAATGGCCCTAAATATTTTGTCGACCGGGGTGATGGTGAAACTGGGCAAAGTCTACGGCAATCGCATGGTCGATGTATCGGTTACGAATACCAAGCTCCATGACCGGGCTCTGCGCATTATTTCTGCTCTGACAGATCTATCCCGTGACGAAGCCGATACCCTTTTGGGCAAAAGTGATCAAAAGGTAAAACTTGCTTTGTTGATGCACTGGGCTGATTTGGATAAAGACGCGGCTCAAGCGGCGTTAGATCAAAATAATGGCAATCTACGACAGGCACTTATGGCACGTCCAGAGTAACAATGAAATTAATTTATATTCCTCAGGGCGTACTGCCGTCCGCCCCTACAAAGACACCAGACACCTTATAAAATTCTTCCGTCTAAATCGATTAAGGCGCTTGTGCTTAAATAATCACCCCATTACCCCGTCACTCATCCAACCATCTATAACTCCAAACTGGACTTTATTGTTGTGCAGTCCCCTCAGTTCCTATTTTGGAGAGAAGAGTTTAATGAGTGACCTAGAAGATCCGTATTTTCCCCGTTGTCTTCTCTACCCACCCTCTCAACTTGTTATACCAATTCCTGAAAATCTATCTAAAGTTCAAAGACTGCCATCCTCCTCTGTGCTAGAGAACTACCATTCAGAACTAAGAACTAAGAACTAAGAACCGGTGTCACCTATGCCCTATACCCCCTTACAAGATTATGTTGCAGCAGCTCGATCCGGCAGTATTGTAGCCTTACCTACCGATACCGTGTGGGGTTTAGCCGTAACACCTGACCATAGTGACAAACTCTATGAGCTCAAGCAGCGCAGTCTAGAGAAGTCTCTAATACTTATGGGGGCCAGCGCAGCTGATTTGTGGCCCTATGTCACTATGGAGGTGGCTCAGTGGCAGACTATGACTGAGCGCTATTGGCCAGGACAACTCACCCTGGTGGTCCCTTCCACATCGAAGGTCCCGTTGGTGATGCATCCCAAAACGCCAGATACCATTGGTGTCCGTGTGCCCGACCATCCCATCGCTCGCCAAATACTGGCCCTGACAGGGCCTTTGGCAACTACCAGTGCAAATCTATCTGGGCAAACGACCCTGGCGAGCTTGGATGAAGTGCTGGCCCAGTTCCCTCACGTTTATGGTCTAAACGACCAAGCGTTACAGACCTTGGTGGAACCTTTGGGACCTGACATCGTCATTCCCGCTCCGTCTGGATTACCCTCCACCGTTGCTTTCTGGCAATCTGACCATTGGCAGACTATACGTCAGGGAACCGTATATTTGTAGAGTATAAGTAATGGGGATGCGCTCTGACCTTATTTCTAATTACCAAAGTATTTCTACATAAAGATTCCTATGGATTGGCAAACAGCAGTACTCATTGGCATTGGCTTTTTCGGTGGAACCATTACCACCAGCCTTCGCCGAACGCGTCAGTCTGACAGTATTGCCCCTGCCCCTACCACCTTTACTGCTTCTCGGTCCTCTACGGGTTCTCCAGCTGCGACCGATCTTGCTCCTCAGGAGCCGCCTGCTGTTGAGGCCCCCACTAACCCTACTAATGAGTTAGCTCCCGTAGAGCCTACCCCCCCAGACGATCCCCCCTCTCCGCAGCCTTCGGCTATTCAGGGAACGCCTACCGATGATCCCCAAGCCCTCGCCTATGAGCGTCTCAGCCAGTTAGAACGGTTTAAAAGTGGCTTTTTGGCACGGACTGCCCATGAGTTGCGATCGCCCATTAATAGTGTCATTGGTTTGCACCAGTTGATTCTAGAAGGGCTGTGTGAAACTCCTGAAGAGGAAAAACAATTTACGGCTGAGGCCAAAGAAGCTGCCTATAAGGTTTTACAGCTGTTTGATACGATCATCGCAGCATCCAAACTCGATATTGGGCGTGAAGTTCCAACCCTGGAACCCTTACCCCTAAAAACCCTATTTAAAACATTAGAAGAGTTAACCCATCTGCAAGCAGCGAATAGTAATCTTCGTCTTGCCTTCAAACCTACCGATCTTTCCGTATTGAGTGATTTAAAGTGGCTACAGATGATGCTCATTAGCTTGCTGGATGATGCTATTACATCCACAAAACTCGGCCATATCACCCTGGATGCAGTGGCTGAAGGGGAGTCTATCTTGATCAGGTTAGAGGCCGAGCGCCCAGCCAATGAGTTATGTGTCAGGCTAGATACCTCTCTCTACGGTCGTGAAGTTGATTTGAGTAATCTCTCATCGGTTTATCTTTCCACAGGGCTAACCCTGGCCATTGCCCAAGAAATGGTCAAAGCTCTCCATGGGGAACTGATTTTACCGGCAGCAGAAGAAGCTCCTATAATTACTGTAAAGCTACCGGCAAGTATCTAGGTTTGGAACAACACTTAAGGCTAGTATAGAGTTATGAGCGTTAGCTATGGGTTATGCAGAGTTACTGTTGTAACCTGAGATTATCTTCATAGCTATAGAAGGGCAGGCTGGGTTTTTACAAAGAACAACTATACGACAACAACGGTGTAAGTCTTTTGCCCCCTATTCAAAACTCTGATATTCCTAAGATGGCTGTGCCTCAAAAAGAGCACCGTGCATCCAAGATTTTGATTGTTGATGATCTTCCCAGCAATCTACGACTGCTGTCTTCAGCGCTGTCTGAGGCTGGATACAGTGTTCGTAATGCTGTAAGCGGGGCTATGGCAATTATGGATATTGCCACTGAGCTACCCGATCTTATTTTGCTTGATATCCGGATGCCTGACCTGGATGGGTTTGCCGTTTGCCGCCATCTCCACAGTGATGCCATAACAGCTGATATTCCCATCATTTTTATGAGTGCTATGGATAATGTGCTGGAAAAGTTAAAGGCATTTTCCGTAGGCGGCGTAGACTACATTACAAAGCCGTTTCAAATCGCTGAAGTGCTTGTACGCATTGAGCATCAGTTAGAACTACGGCATCTTAGACAAACGCTTAAAACTCAAAATCAAAAGCTACGCATTATTCTTCAGCAATATGAAATTGCTGAAATGCAGATTCATAAAAATAATCAGGAGTTGGAACAGCGGGTTTTAGAGCGTACCCAAGAGTTACACACTACCAATCAAGCCTTGCAGGCAGAAATCCAACAGCGGCGGCAAGCTCAGGAAAAATTAATGCACCTGGCATTGTATGACTCGTTAACGGGATTGCCAAATCGCACGCTGCTACTGAAACGTTTGGAAGAGACGGTGCAGGCCAGACAGCCTTATGAATGGTCGATACTGCTGATGTTGGCTTGCGATCGCTTTAAAGCCATTAACGACACCCTGGGTCACTTACAGGGCGATCGGCTGTTGATTGAAATCGCTAATCGGATCACAGAAATTGTTTCTGACAGCAGTTTTACCGTACGTCTAGCGGATGATCAATTTGCGATTCTGTTGCCAACGTTAGCGGATAAAAACGAGATTATTCCATTGGTCCAGCGTCTACAAAGGCGGTTAGCGACCCCCATTGAGCTGGGTAATTATGAAGTCACGGTGAATGCCAATGTGGGTATTGTGCTGGTGGATTCCAGCTATGGCAATGGTGAACACATGTTACGGGATGGCTCCCTAGCCTTGCTGCAGGCCAAGCAAAAGCCCCAAGGCTGGCGTGTTTTTCAACCTGAAATGCATACGCAGGCGCTCCATCGTTTGACTCTAGAAGGTAAGCTTCGCCAGGCGTTGAGGCAACAGCAGCTACAGATTTACTATCAGCCCATTGTGGCTTTGACCTCAGCCTCGGCAGCGGCTCCTGTGGAAGGGTATGAGGCCTTAGTCCGCTGGCAGCCTGAGGGCACATCTGACTTTATGTCACCTGCCGATTTTATTCCACTGGCGGAGGAAAGCGATCTAATTTCCCAGCTGGGCAACTGGACGTTTTACAAAGTATGTGAGCAGCTGAGCCAATGGCATCAGGAGAATCCCTCCAAACCTGTTCCTTTTGTCAGTGTGAACTTTTCAGTGCGTCATTTACAGGGTGAGCAGTTCGCCCAACAGATTTATGATGTTCTGCAACAGACGCAGGCTCAACCTGCTTGGTTTAAATTTGAAATTACAGAAAACCTCCTCATCGGTGATCCGCAGCCAGTGCTAGCAACCCTGGCTCGGCTTAGACATTGGGGAATTCAAATTAGTATTGATGATTTTGGGACGGGGTATTCATCCCTGAGCTATCTTAAGCAGTTACCGGTTGACACCTTGAAGATTGACCGGGCATTTATTAAGGATATGGAGTCTGATTCTGATAATCTCAAGATTGTCGAGGCCATTGTGCAACTGGCTCAAGTGTTGAAGCTGGATGTTGTCGCTGAAGGCATCGAGACAGAATGGCAAGCTCAACAGCTCGTTAACCTGGGTTGTACCCATGGGCAGGGGTATTGGTTTTCACCTCCCTTACCTTATCTGCCACCACGAATACTTAAATAGCGATTGTGTCGAATGGCCTCCATTGTACTCTGAATATCCATAGGGGCATTGCCTAAAATTTTAAGTAGGTGAGAGCCTAGTTCAAGGGCCGCTTCAAACTCAGGTTGTACGACTTCTCGGGCTCCTGCCTGGGTCAAGCTATCGATTTCAGCGGTGACGTGGGCGCGGGCGATCACGTCAAGATTAGGATTAATGGATAAGGAACGCTTCAACAATAGCCGGGTGCTCGCCGGGTCTGGCAGAGTAATGGCCAGGGCAATGGCTTTATCCAAATGCGCCTTTTCTAAAATCTGTTCCGAGTCGGCATCGCCAAGGATATAGTGCATCTTGTGGTGCCGCAGGGTTTGGATGGCCGCTTCGTTGTTCTCAATGATTAAAACCGGGTAGTGCCCCTGCTGCTGCAAAATGTTGACAACGACCTGTCCGACCCGACCATAACCAGCTACCACAATATGGTTGGTAAGATCTTCCTCAACCCACATCTCCTGGGGAGATTCCCAAATGCTTAGAAACGGTCTGATGCGTGGGGATTTAAGTAGAGTTTCAGCAATGGGTGTCGCCGATTTAAACAAAATAGGTGTAAATACCAGGGTGATAGCGGTTGTTCCTAACAATAGCAGATAGGTTTGTTCTGAAATCAGATTGTTCTCTAGACCCACAAGGACTAATACAAATGAGAATTCTCCAATTTGATTGATGCCCAGGCTGCTCCGTAGCGCTGTTTTAAATGAATAGCCGAAGGATAGGACCACAGGGAGCACAATTAAGGCTTTACCTACCATCACCAGGGCCACGAGTCCTAATATCACCCCGGCATTTTGGATCAAAATCTGCGGGTCGATCAGCATGCCGATGGAGGTAAAAAACAGGCAGGCAAAGGTATCTCGCAGGGGCAAAAATCGGCTGAGGGCGTGGTCGGCGTAGTCGATTTCCGCGATCATCAATCCGGCAGCAAATGCGCCAATTTCAATGGAGAGGCCCAGACGCGCGGTGACGAGTGCCACGCTCAGGCACAGGGCCAGCAGGGTGAGCAGGAACAATTCTGCACTTTCGGTACGGGCAACGGCACGGATCATACGGGGCACAAGCCCATAGCCAGCTGCGATCGCAACTCCAATAAAAATACCCACCTTGAGCAAAGCTAGACCGAGTACCAGCAGTATTGATCCCTGAGAATTAAGGGAGGGCACAATGGCTAGCATGACCCCAAGCGCCAAATCCTGAGCAATCAAAATTGCCAGCATAATTTGACCGTGGCGAGTGTTGGTTTCTCCTCGCTCCGTGAGGGTTTTAAGAACAACGGCTGTGGAGGATAGAGAGAGGACTGTGCCCAGAAAAATGCCCTGCACCCAAGAATTTGCCCAACCCAGTAAGCTGCTAATGGTGGCTACCGCAGCTGTTGTCAGACCAATTTGTAACAAACTGCCCTGGAGCGCGACATTGCGAACACGATTAAGTTCCGCTAGAGAGAACTGTACACCCAAGGAAAATAATAAAAAAGCAACCCCCAGTTCAGCCAGACTCTGAATAGCATCTGCATCGCTGATCAGTTGCAGCCCCAAGGGACCAATCACTAGACCTGAGAGTAAATAGCCCAACAGTACTGGCTGGCGCATGCGACTAGCAATGTACCCCCCAGAGGCAGAGGCTCCTAAGGTTACTGTTAAATCTAAGATAAATCCGCTGTTTACTGCCATTATGCATCCTTAATATCTGGTCGAATCTCCCAGATTTACTGTATTGAAGTGTAATTGATTAGGCCTTGATAAATATCGGATATGGGCAAGCTCATGCTTGAGAAAATTTGATGAAGATGCGGAAATCAAGACACTTGGCCTGAATAACTCTCTGGTGCCCATCTGCCAATCGTCTTAATTTTGTAACTCTAATTTTTAGAAAAACTCACAATCTTCACCCTATGGAGAATGTTGGCGTTGCTGATCTTCAGGAGGATTTAATCTGAACTGGATATAGAGTAATTCTAGTGATCAATTCACCCTCTGAATCAGTAATTCAGTTGTCAACCTTTTCAGGATTAGGAACAACAAAAAATTACAAGAATTGAATAAACTTGATTTTTTTGCTGAATAAATCTGAATTCTTGAGGATTTCTGCGGGCGAAGACGACTGACATCATAGAAGCATTCACAACAGTTTGCGTGCATTGTCTACGGACAACTGAATGAATTCTGTATCTGAATTGTTAATGGTTTCAACAATTCGGGACTAAAGTCCTACCTGGCCCATAATCAGCTGACAGCTAACCAAGAAGCTAACCAAGAATAAGATAGTGGCTCTAAGGAGAGCTTGAGACGTGAATAATGTCTACAGGCGCTACGGAAATCATTTGAGACAGCGATCAAAACTCACACCCTAGGCGCATTTTTCTAGCTAGCGAACATTTCAAATGGCCCCATTTAATCGCCTTCAAAGAAACAGTGTCCTCCATAAAACCCTGTGGCTTTGGGGGGGGTATGCATTCTTTTTGATTGCGGCCTTATCATCAGCCGTTTACTACGTTGCCAATAGCGTTGAAAGCATTCATCGTTCCACCCTGGAGTTTGATGAACTGAACCGTGAAGTTGAGATCATCAATGATTATTTCAATCGCCAGGCGAAAGATCGAAAAAATTTATTTCTGCGTGGCCATAATTCAGAAGACTTGGCCAAGTATTTAGACCGTGTCAACGACATGACGGTCAAGATTGAGCAGCAGACGAATAACGTGTTGCAGTATCCATTGGCAGAGCCCTACCGTAAAGATTTAGAGCAGTTATTGAAAAACCATGCATTGCTCATGGATACCTATGCAGAAGGTGTCCAAATCTTTAAGCAAACGCAAGACCCGCGGGCAGGTGATCAGTACGTGCGGGGCGAAGGGGGAGAGGTGGGCGAAGAACTCACCCATGTATTGAAGCAGATTGACCTCGACCGACAAACACTCACAGCAAATAATCAAAGCCACATCAGAACGGTATTGTTGATTAGCACCGGGGGACTGATCGTATTTATTCTGGTGTGCTCTGGAGTCTTAGCATTTGCTGTCACCGATCCTATGCGTCGCATTAGTCGGTTCACCACGTTTCTCGATGAAAGTCGTCAAGCCCGTTTGAGTACCGATACCCGAGAGCATACCGAGTTTGGTACCACCACAACGATCTATCAACCGCTTGAGGGCAAGCGATACGATGAGATTGGCTACATGGTGGATACCTATGAAAAACTGTCTAGCCTGATTGGGGACTATAGCCGCACGCTGGAGAAGAGAGTTCAAGAACGGACGGCGCAGCTAGCGTCTGCAAATACTCAGATTATGCATTTGAATCAGAAGCTGGCCGCTGAAAATGTAAGAATGTCAGCGGAGCTGGAGGTTAGCCGACAGCTGCAAGCGCTGATCCTGCCTAAGGAGAAAGAACTTAAACAAATTCATCAGCTGGATATTGCCACATTTATGGAGCCTGCGGAAGAATTTGGCGGTGACTACTTCGATGTGTTGCAATTTAATGGTCGGACACAAATTGGTATTGGCGATGTTACCGGCCATGGTCTTGAAAGTGGCATGCTGATGCTCATGGCTCAAACAGCAGTGCGCACACTGTTACTCCACGGTGAGTCAGATTCTGCAAAAGTGCTAAAGACCCTGAATCAAACGATCTATGCCAATGTGCAACGGATGAACTCCGAACGCAATATGACGTTGTCACTGTTGGATTACAGTGGCGGTAAGGTCAGTCTAACGGGGCAGCATGAAGAGGTGATCATTGTTCGTAAAGATGGTGGTTTAGAGCGTATTGACACCATTGATTTAGGGTTTCCATTGGGGTTAGAGTCCGACATTTCTGAGTTTATTGATCAAACTCACATCAACCTTGACCCTGGTGACGGTATTGTTCTTTACACCGATGGGATTACCGAAGCTGAGAATAGTGACGGAACTCATTATGGATTGCCACGGCTATGTGAGTTGGTCCAACTCCATTGGCACTTACCTGCGGAAGAGATTCGCAGACGGGTGATTCAGGATGTGCAAACCCACATTGGCACCCACAAAGTTTTTGACGATATCACCCTGCTGGTGTTGAAACGGCCAACCATGGCGACGGTGAATCTGGCCTAATGTTTAAGTTTTGGCTGAGTTGTAGAAATAGTCACTCTACGTCAGCGATCCACGGTGTGAACGAATGAATCTCTTCCTTTAATTTAAAGAATATCCTATGTCTTCAGCGTCATTCAATAAGCGGGTTGCCCGGTGGCATCGTTTATCTCATCGGTGGATTGCGATCGCAATTTCTATTCCCATGATCTTTATTATTGCCACCGGTATCTTTTTACAAGATCATGGCGAATTAAAAACCCAGGTAGCTGCAGCTACAGGTGACGTTTTGCAAGTGGCCGTGCGCCGAACAGATTGGCTCGAAGATGTACACGAGGGTAAATGGCATGAGCTGAACCTCTGGCTATTTTTACCCGTCCACGTGTTGTCCTTATTACTATGGCTGACAGGAACTGTGGTGGCCTATAACCGGTAATCGCAAAAATGGCTAGTTCTGCTGAATACAATGAGTGGAATATGCCCTCTATCTAAAAGACGACATTTAATGAAACTAGAGCTTAACTATGATGACCAAAATCTTTGGTGAGTTTAAGGACAATATACCGAAAACTCACCATGAGTATTTAGAATTAGGCTTTTCTCCGACATCGCTGACTGTGCAACAACGGTGGCGTAACAATGGTATTTCCGCTGATTTTGTTGCTGATTATTTGACTACATTTTTGCCTATCTATGACGCTAATAGTCAACATAAACGGCGACAAACAGAAATCAAAGCAGCCATCAACTACATTGCCAATGAGCTTCTGGAAAATGCGATGAAATTCAACTATGAACCCTCAGAAGAGCCGATTAAATTTAGCTTGCACTTATTGCAAGGGATACCTTCAACCATTGTTCTATCCGTTAGCAATGGTCTTTCATTTGATGGCGCAACCAGACTACAACGCTTTATTCAAGATTTTCTTGGTTCAGATCCTGATGACTTTTATCTGCGTCAGCTTGAGCGCAGTGCCACTGACACCTCCATCCCTGGTTCTGGCATGGGGTTTATCACAATTCAAAATGACTACCAGGCCCATTTAGGTTGGAAATTTAGGCCATCTGAATACCAATCAGCAAATTTTACAGTGACGACGATGGCGCAGCTCACAGTTTGATAGCGCTCTCTAACTATAAAAAGTATCTGATATCAATGATTACCTATGACGGACAACAAGGAATAAATACTATGGGGATTCACACGATTGAAGGGGAAAGCTACAAAGTCCAGTGCGACAACCAAACGGCGACTATTAAATTTCACGGTTCTCTAAGACTGAGTGGCCCAGATGCCTATGCCCCCATTGATGAACTGATGGGAGAATTGCTCCAACGAGAACCTGAGCTAATTACCCTCGAACTCAGGGACTTAAAATTCCTCAATAGCTCTGGTATCAGTATGATTTCCAAATTTGTTATTCGTGTTCGCTCAGCTAAAACAGTGAATATGATGGTTGTGGGCAGTGAAGACACTCCCTGGCAGGGAAAGTCTCTCAAGAACTTAAAGCGACTGTTGCCTAGTTTAGAAATTGTTTTGGAGTGATCTTATTTCTCGGTAAATGCCCAGACACCATTCCAGTGCTTGGGCATTGGTTGCTGAGCCATCTGCTGAATACGTTCTAGATAAAACTGAACTGTTTTATCAATGGGATTGATCTTTAGAACAGCTTCAAAGCAGGCCATGGCTTTTGCCCAGTCACCTTCTTGATAGAAGTGTCGTCCCTGTTGATACATTGGCAGGGTTTCTAGCTTCAATTTACGGACCGAATTTATGTCTGCATTGAGCACCTCATAGATGGTGATGGGCTCTTGGCGACCTTTGACAACGATGCGGTCTATCAGTCGCACCGAATACTTATTGGGTTGCTCTAGCTTGAGCATCACATCTTCTGAAATTAACAGCGATACTCCGTAGTATTTGGTCAAACCTTCTAAACGAGCTGTTAGATTAACATTGTCAGACACGGCATCGGCCTGCATGCGATTTGTCTCCCCCACCATACCGACCATCATGTGGCCAGCATGTAAACCAATACCCACCGTCAGTGGTGGATAGCCTTCAGTAAGGCGATGCTGATTATAGGTTCTGATCTGATTGACTTTGGCAATGCCTGCCTGCAATGCATCATCAACGCCATCGGGAAAAACGGCCATCATGCCGTCACCTAGATATTTAACAATGAAGCCATTGTGCTTGCGAATTTCTGGACTAATGCGGCGCAAATAGGCATTAACAAAATCAAAATTCTCTTGGGGCGTCATTTGCTCAGAGAGGGTGGTAAAGGCACGAATGTCAGAGAACATAATCGCCATCTCTTTACTCACATGATCTCCCAGCTTGATGTCGAGAATACTATCTCGCTGAAGAAACGTTAAATATTCTGGAGGGATAAAGCGACTATAAGACTCCAAAAGATCTGAGAGATGGGCATTCGTTTCAATAAGTTTTTGTTCTTGGCGTTTCACAGACTGTACCGTTTCTGAAAATACCCGAGCCAGGTTACCGAGTTCATCACCGCGCAGGGCCGTTGCTGTAAGACTGTGGGGAGTGAAGGTATTATTTTGGACCGTAATGGCCGCTGCCGTAATCTGTTTGACCTGCTCAATGTAATCCGCCATTTCTTGGTTCTGCGTTTCTAACGCGTTCTCTAAAATGGTCGAATGCTCTGTGACAATATCTATCATTGATTGCAGATCGCTATTGTCTGCCCTGAGCTTTTCATTATGTATACGTAGTTCAATGAGCTCGGCGTCCTTTGAGCTGTGAGTACAGGTGTTGGCTATGGATGACTCGAGTTTCATGTCGGACGGACGATGGATTGAATGACTGGCAAGGTAAAGACACCACAGGAGCTTTCAGCAACCATCTCAAATGAAGGGCCAATGTGAACTGTAATCTCCACGACCATTATGGTTCTGATTGGAGATAAGATATAGAAATATCTCCGTAACTTTGCGGACTCTACATCTAGATGTTCCTAGCTCTCAGAATCAGATCCGGTATCATCAGGCAACAACGTGGTTAGTTGATGTTGTCAGCCCTTAGCCAAGCATGGACATCTTCAGCAATTTATGATTTTTTTGGGCGTTGATTTGGGTTGGCAAACGGGACCGAGTGGTGTTTGCTGCCTGCACTGGGAAAATGATTGCCTCTCTTTAAGTATTCTTGATCGAATGACTACCCATGGCGATGTCTTGGCCTGGCTGCATCAACATGCGCCAACACCGGTCCCCGCGATGGTGGCTGTGGATGCGCCGACAATTATTCCGAACCCAACGGGAATGCGTGAACCGGATCGTCTAGCTCACAAACACTTTGGTAAATATCATGCCGGTTGTTACCCAGCGAATCAGGCGTCTGCATTTGCCACTCAACTCGTGGCCTTTGGTGAGGCGTTAACTGAGCAAGGCTTCCTCCATGCACCAACTCTAAAACCCAGACAATCTGGTCGTTATCAGATCGAGTTTTTTCCTCACCCAGCCATGGTGCATCTTTTTGGGCTGTCGCATATTCTTAAATATAAAAAAGGTCGTGTTGCTCAGCGACGTCAACAACTTTACCGACTCCGGTCCTTAATTTTGCAGCATTTGCCTCACCATACACCGCGCTTAATGGTGGATACGCTCCCTGCCATACCTAAGGGAGGGTTGGCCTTGAAAGCGGTGGAAGATCAGCTTGACAGTATTGTCTGTGCCTATGGAGCCGCCCACTGGTGGTATTGGGGCCATGCTCGTAACCAGGTGCTGGGCAGTTTAGCCTCAGGCTATATCGTTGTGCCGATGGCCTACGATGTACGTAATTACAAACTTACTACAGCTCCAATTGGTGGCAGTTAAATGGATCCGCCGCCCGATCATAGCAATAATGCTCTGCCAGGGCACAGCGGTTGACGCGATTGTAGTTGTAGATGTCCCAAATCTGTACCTCCTGTTCGTGACTCAGATTTTCCCGAATCATTTGTTTAGAACTCGCTGGGATGGTGGCAAAAAATGATGCCCAATGATGGCCGCGTTCCGGAGTGAAGCAAAACTTTCGGACATGACATAGCCATAGAAGTACATCAGATGAATTAGGCGAATGATGGGGAACTGTCATGGGAGGTTGGCGGATTAGGGAGTTCTTATTCAATTGTGGGCAATCTAGATTCATCAAGGAACCTAGATTGCAGCAGATTGAGGGGTTTACGCCCAGCAAGTCGCGGGACCCATTTTATTTATCGAATCTCTTAAAGGTCACTTTATAGTGGCCTTTTTTTTGCCAATGTCAGGCATGGATGCCCCTTGATACAACGAAGTGAACTAATGCCGGGTGGCAGATCGGTTATCCCTATGCGCATGCATACCATTGCACTGGTTAAGTTGATAACATGGTTCTATCTATCTATCAGCAGCTATACGTTATTCACATTCTCTGGATTCTTAGACTTCTCTGTCCTAAGAATTCAGGGAATGTGAATAATTTTGAAGTAATATATCTATTGCTTGGGGCGTCTGTGCCCCCTGCTTGGCAAGTCTGCTTTAGCTCTGAATGGTCCTGAAACGGTCCTAAAGGTGGTCAAAAACTGTTTGGAGACGTAGTTAAACCCTAGATAATACCCATGAAAGATCTCAGCACTTATCGAAATATTGGCATTTTTGCCCACGTAGACGCGGGTAAGACCACCACCACTGAGCGGATCTTGAATTTGACCGGTAAGGTACACAAGATCGGTGAGGTACATGACGGTGCAGCGACCACCGACTTTATGGACCAGGAAAAAGAGCGAGGCATTACGATTCAGTCTGCCGCCACCTCCTGTTTCTGGAACGAACATCAGCTCAATATTATTGACACCCCTGGTCACGTTGACTTCACTATTGAGGTATATCGTTCCCTGAAGGTACTAGATGGCGGTATCGGTGTATTTTGCGGCTCAGGTGGTGTAGAACCTCAGTCTGAAACGAACTGGCGCTATGCTAACGACTCTGAGGTAGCCCGTATTATCTACGTCAACAAGCTAGACCGGACCGGTGCTGATTTTTACCGCGTAGTAGACCAGGTTAAGAACGTGCTGGCGGCGAATCCTTTGGTGATGGTGCTGCCCATCGGCATTGAGAATGACTTCGTTGGTGTGGTTGATTTGCTCACTGAGAAAGCCTGGATTTGGGATGATTCTGGTGAGCCGATGAACTATGAGGTCAAGGATATCCCTGCTGATATGGTCGATGACGTCGCCGAGTGGCGCGAGAAGCTAGTCGAGGCGGCTGTTGAGCAGGACGACGACATCATGGAGAAGTATCTCGAAGGTGAAGATATCTCCATTAATGAGATTAAAGCCTGTATTCGCAAGGGAACCCGTGAGTTAGCTTTCTTCCCCACTTACTGTGGTTCTTCCTTTAAGAACAAGGGTGTACAGCTGGTGCTGGATGCGGTTGTTGATTACCTGCCGGCCCCAACTGAAGTTAAGCCTCAGCCTGAGGTTGATCTCGAAGGTAATGAGACTGGCGAGCTGGCTTACGTTGATCCTGAAAAGCCTTTGCGCGCGCTGGCGTTTAAGATTATGGACGACCGCTTTGGCGCTCTGACATTTGCCCGGATTTACTCCGGTACCGTCAAGAAGGGTGACACTATCTTGAATACAGCTACTGGCAAGAACGAGCGCGTTAGCCGCATTGTTGAAATGCATGCTGATGACCGACAGGAGATGGCTGCAGCTCAAGCGGGTGACATTGTGGCGCTACTGGGTATGAAGACCGTACAAACTGGTCATACCCTGTGCGACCCCAAGAATCCAGCTACGCTAGAACCTATGGTCTTCCCCGACCCTGTGATTTCTATCGCAGTTGAAGCTAAGAAGAAGGGTGAATCTGAGAAGATGGGTATTGCCCTGAGCAAAATGGTTCAAGAAGATCCCTCTTTCCAGGTGGAGACTGATCAAGAAAGCGGCGAAATCATTCTGAAGGGTATGGGTGAGCTGCACCTGGACATTAAGGTGGATATTCTGAAGCGTACCCACGGTATCGAAGTGGAAGTTGGTAAGCCTCAGGTAGCCTACCGCGAGTCCATCACTAAGGTGCTACAAGACAGCTATACCCACAAGAAGCAGTCCGGTGGTTCAGGTCAATACGGCAAGATTGACTACATCATTGAACCCAATGAGGCTGGTGCTGGCTTTGAGTTTGAGTCTAAGGTAACCGGTGGTAATGTGCCTCGTGAATTCTGGCCTGCTGTGGAGAAAGGCTTTGCGGCCAGTATGGATAAGGGGATGCTAGCCGGGTTCCCTGTGGTGGATCTGAAGGTGACCCTGACGGATGGTGGTTTCCATCCGGTTGACTCCAGTGCGATCGCATTCGAAATTGCTGCTAAGGCAGGCTATCGTCAGTCCTTCATTAAAGCCGGTCCTCAGATTCTAGAGCCGATCATGAAGGTGGACGTATTTGCCCCTGAGGATTATGTCGGTGATGTAATCGGTGACCTCAACCGTCGTCGCGGCATGATCCTCGGCCAAGACGTCGGTGCCACTGGTGTGCGTATCAAGGCCGATGTGCCCCTAAGTGAGATGTTTGGCTACATCGGCGACCTGCGTACGATGACGTCTGGTCGTGGCCAGTTTTCCATGTCCTTCGAAAAGTATGCGCCTTGTCCTAAGAACGTTGCTGAAGAGGTGATCAAGGAAGCTAAAGAGCGTCAGGGTGTAGCGGCTTAGGTTTAGAGACTCAAAGCCCTCTTGTTGAACAATGAATGAGTCAACCTCGGCTAGTTGCTAGCCGAGGTTTTTTATTGTCTAGTTCCGATGGCAGAAATTTAGCAGCGATTGTATCCACCCATCGCCCCATCGACTCATCCACCTTTGATAGTGGATAAACTTACGCCACAGAGTACTAATACGGCTGGGCATCCACCAGACAGTTTTGGCTTGTTAAACCACGGTTTTCTCCAAAACGCGATTTAATTTCCCGCTTTTATACCCTTCTAAATCTAGGGTGACATAGGTGAAGCCATACTCTTGAAAAGCAGTCACCAGGGTGTTTAGATCCACTGTGGCAACAAAGTCTTTGATGCCGTCAGGCGGCAATTCAATGCGTGCTGTCTCCCCATCAGACCGAACCCGCAGATTACGTATACCCAGTTGGCGCAGATAGCGTTCGCACTGACCGACGCGGTGTAGTTTTTCAGTGGTGATCAGCTCACCATAGGGAAATCGTGAGCTTAAGCAGGGCTGCGATGGTTTATCCCACCAAGGCAGGCCCAGATACTTTGACATTTCCCGAACGTCTAATTTACTGATCCCGACCTCTGCCAAGGGAGAGCGTACGCCCCGTTCTTTAGCAGCCTGGATACCAGGGCGATAGTCTTGCAGGTCATCGGCGTTGAGACCATCCACAACATAAGGATAGTCTTCAGCCATCGCCAGTGGTTTCAGAGTGTCGTGCAGCTCGCTTTTGCAGAAGTAGCAGCGATTGGTGGGGTTACTGGTGTAGTTGGGGTTGTCCATTTCATGGGTTTGGACAATGCGATGATTAAGCCCCATAAAGACTGCCTGACTTTTTGCCGCTTCCAGGTCTTCGAACATGAGTGACGGAGAATCAGCCGTGACGGCGAGGGCTTGGGATCCGAGAACATCGTGGGCGATCCTGGCTACCAGTGTGCTGTCAATACCGCCGGAGTAAGCAATCAGGGCTCGATCCATTGCATAAAATATCGACTGGAGCTGATAGAGTTTTTGGGTAATCGTCATAGTCTGCAATCTGAAGTTAGGCTCGTCCATAGGGGGCACTATGCCTAGCCTAACGAAATCACTAAGATTTAATAAGCGATAATGGACTGATTTTCCACAACAAGTGCAGATTCCATTACATACCTTTTTATGATTACCATTGAAATCTTGATGTTCTAATATTAGAGCATTGGACTGATACGCTATTTTAAGTGCTCACCTGGGTTACCATTAGCCTGGCTGAATCAGTACCTGTAGCTCCCCATGGCCGAAAAAAAAGAACTTACCCATCCCCAGTACAAGGCAGATCGCGAGATTGTGACTAATCTGCTCAATGGTGAAGCGACAGACTTTAACTTAATTGAGCTAGCCCGATTGCGCATTCGCTATGACGGATTTCCAGGGGCACGGGATATTCAGCAGGATTTAGATACCGTGTTGGCAAACTGGTCGCTAACGGAAGATGACCTAATGGCCAAAACCCGTGAGATTCATCAGACTGAAATGCTGTATAAAGCGCAGCGGACAAAAAAGGAGGATTGGAGCTAAGGCCACATCAGTATCGATTATGTAATAAAACTCTGAGCGCTCTCTCAATTGGGAAACTGAAAGAACGCTCAGGGCAGCCTATTGATAATGATTATTTGTCTTGTCTTTAGGCTCGTGTGAATACGACAATCTTAAGTGTGATCACGTTCTCTATACACCAAACGTATCAATTTGTTGTTTCAGATAGGTCTCTGCTTGGCCTGGGTCAAAATCGCCGAATTTCATCTTTTCAATTCGAGATAATTCCTCTGGTGCATCCACTCCTAACTCTTGTGCAAGTTCTCTTGCTAAATCAGTTAAGAAGAAATCTTCTACACCTCTGGTGGGTTTATCAGTCGGTACATAATTCCAACGTACGAGTTGGGTCGTAATCCAACTTGCAAAACTCTTCCAAGGATAGGGATCAAAATAAATGCGATCTGGAATATCAAAGGAGTTTCCTTGCCCATCTTCAAACTGCCCAGTCATGACGGCTTCTAGTACCGGTAATGGTTGATTGAGATATTCTTGTGGAGCAATGGTCGCTGCAATTTCTTTACGATTGACAGGGTCATTGGCATAGTTGGCCCCGTCAATAATGGCCTTGTTCAAGGCCCGAAACGTTTTGGGATGATCATTAATCCAGTTTTGGGTAGCAACAAAGGCACAGCAGGGATGGCCTTCCCACAAATCTTTGCTAAGCAGGTGAATAAAGCCGATGTCGTCTTGAACAACCCGCTGGGTAAAGTTGTCGGGCATAATAAAGGCGTCGATTTGGCCGGAAGCCATTTTTGCGATCGCATCCGGCGGTGGTAGGACCAACACATTGGCATCTTTGTCAGGATCCAACCCTCCAGATGCAAGATAGTAACGTATCAGCAGATTGTGATTGGAATAATCATAGGGCACCCCAATACTCATGCCCCTAAAGTCTTCCGGGCCGTTAATTTTACCTAGATGTTTTTTGGCAACGGCAATGCCTTGACCATTATTGTTCTCGATACTAGCTAGCCTCACCGGGAAGGGTGCTGACCCTAGACCAAGAGACATGGCAATGGGCATAGGAGCTAGCATATGGTAAGCATCCAGGTCACCTGTGATAGCCGCGTCTCTCACCACTGACCAACTGTAATACTTAATTAAGTCTACATTGAGACCGTGCTTCTTATAGAAGCCCAATGGCTTCGACATAATAATGGGTGTGGAGCAGGTGATCGGTAGAAAGGCTACCTTCAGATCAGTCTTTTCTAGATCTCCCACGGCTGGAGCATCTGCAGGTTCTTCAGCCACTTCCGTGGCTGAGCCACAGTTAGCTAAGCTGACAAGGGCAGCCCCCACGGCAATGTTCTGTAGAAATTTGCGTCGAGTCACCTGACTCATGCGTTTAGCATCAGTAAAAAACTCACCAGCTTTGGGGCCAAACGCGGCACTAAATGCCTGGTCGAGACCGCCAGCTAATTTGATCAAATCTCTCACCACCCGCTCTCGTTTTGGTTTACCTTGGCCCACCATGCTAATAAACAAAGCTGTCCGCAGCTCTGCCTGGGTGATGGAATCAGCTGCCTCAATGGCAGATGGCTGATAAATCCGCATCTTTACCAAGTCATCGATCAAGTCAGCTGGATTCTGTGGCATTTCTATGTCTGCCATTAAATTCCAGTGATCTTGAGTGGAATGAAAACGGCCACAAACAGTACAGGGTGACGAAAAACTGTTGCGCATTCCCTGTGGAGAAGAGAGACTATTTAAATAGTGAGACTGACTAGACAGTGATATCATAGCGTTTTTTTGTTGGTGGGGGGTTAGCACCTTTTACTATGAATGTTATTCCAATTCTTCTGTGAGTATCAGGACCAATTACAAGAACTTTATTTTTTGTTTTATGCTTAATCTTTAGACATTACAAGTATCGAAAATGCCTAGTGTTTATACAAAGTTAATCTTAATACCCGTACGCTTAATTTCAAAAATATGTGGGGTAGCGTCACGGATGCTTACAATAAGAGCGGAGATACAAAGATATGTTATTGGCATACGACTTTCCTGACTTAAAACGGTTGAATCTATTGATTTAGAGTCGAGGATAAATCTTTTAGCTTCTCTATACATGGGTGCTTGGTTCTCTATAGTAAGGTGTTGAATTTGACATCAAAGTTGTTTGCCTTGAGAAGTTAGCTGACTCTTTCTTGACAGAACTTCAATGTAATTGGCTATAACATCCATCAATAGACAAAAATAATTATTGATAAAATATTAAAACTAGAAAATGCTAAATCCCAGTATTTTCTGATATCTATTTCGTCAGGACATCAAATAAATAAAATATTCTCTTAAAACCAGAAAGAAATTTTGTTTGATTTACTTAGACCTGTTTTCTATGTGACATTGAGAATTTATGATTTGTGGTTAGGTTTACAAAAGTAATTTTTGAGCGCTATGCACGATCATTTTGAGGTAATACCTTTCTTGACGAAGACACTTGAATCTGGTCAAACCGGACGAGTGTATATCACGGGTGACAATGTTGAATGGTGTCTAGATATTACTGACGGCAGGGTGATATTTGCAGCGCACTCGCTACAGTATCTCAATACGTTAGAGACAACATTGCCGAGGTTAGGCTATGAAGCCTTACTGCCTATTTATTGGCGATTGACCCAGTTGGAGGTGTATAAGCGCCAAATTGGCCAGACTGGTTTGGAAGCCCTTAATTGGACGAGCAAGATTGTTGGTGCGCTTGTCCAATATAATTTGCTTGAGACAAAACAGGCTGGGGAAATTCTGGCTCAATTAGCTGAAGATGCCGTTGAAGCCCTCTTAGGATTGGAAAAAGCAACTGTTGTTTGGTATCCCTTTCCCAAGGAGCTATGGTATACAACAATCTACGGAACAGAAATTACTGCCTTAGTTAACCATCTTTCTGGAAGATTGAAAGCATGGCAGCCCCTTGGAGATCTCATTTGCTCCCCCTACCAGCGTCCCTACTGCGAAAGTCCGGACGATCTTTATAAACTGGCACGCCAGGGTGGACTCCCACAGCGAATGCTGGAGTCCTTAGTACGCCTGATGCAGGGAGCCAGTATCCGTCAGCTAGCCCAAACTGTTAAACAGGACGAAACCAAGCTGGCCCAGCTACTATATCCCTACATAAAACAGCGTGCGATCAAGCTATGGCCCCCATTACCACCGCTTAACCGCTTGCCCTGGTTACCAATCAAGCAACAACAACAACCTGAATCGGTCACAGATGCAGTTAGCAAACCCGCAGATATCACAGTCATCAATAAGCCGTCTGAGACCCTTACCACTGGCAACACCACTTACCCTGAGAATAAGACCAGTTCTGACAATAACACTGTATCTGAGAAGCAATCTACTACTGACACGTGGAGGTCAAATGAGAACGAGTCAGAATCTAGTGCATCAGGTAATAACAATCTCCAAAGCAAGGGTTCAGGGAACTTAAGATCCAAGCATTTAATCATATGCATTGATGATAGTAAGGCCATGCTAGAAAAGATAGAAAGCTATCTTGATCCAGATTATTTTGAACTTAAAACGATTATGGATCCAGTCAAGGCCATCTCTAAAATATGTGTTAGAAAACCTAGTTTGATACTGATGGATATCTCAATGCCAAGCATAAGTGGCAACTCTCTATGTTCAATTTTAAAGCGGAGCTATATGTTCAAAGATGTCCCCATCATTATGATCAGCAGCAACTCAGGTGCCCTAAATAAGGCAAAAGCCGAGGTCTCAGGGGCAGCTGGATATCTAGAAAAACCATTTTCAAAGGAACAGCTAATGCAGCTATTAGACACCTACTTGAAGCTTAACCCGATTGAGTGATATGGACATCAGAACAAAAAACATAATTATCTCAAAACTAACAAGTGTCGATAAAATCACGATGAATCTCTTTCTCAATAAAGGGATATAGCTCAATATCCTATATAAAAATTGTAGTTGTAACAATAAGGTAGTGGAGACATGGTAAAAAAGATATTGGTCATTGATGATGTTAAATCTGAGCTGGATTTGATCAGCCATTATTTGGAAGAGGCTGGTTACAAAGTGATAACAGCTGAAAATGGTTCAGAAGCGATGGAAAAGATAGCATTTGATCGGCCCGATGCAATTGTTACGGATTTGGTAATGCCGGAGGTTACCGGTTTAGAACTCTGCCGAAAGCTTAAAAAAGATCCGGCTACAGCTAGTATTCCGATCATCGCCTGTACAACAAAAGGCCGCAAAATGGATCAAAGCTGGGCTAAAAAGCAGGGAGTTGCTGGGTATGTAGTCAAGCCCTGTACCGCTCAGCAATTGACTGACGCTGTACGCTTTGCAGTTTTGTAGTTTATGTAAGACAGCGCATTATCTCCTATGCAAATCTCGCCTACCCCTTCGACTCAGACACTTAAAACGGCAGATCGCCTTCAGCAGCTTCTGCCTGATGTATTTAATCCAAAAACTGTTGCAGGCGAACAATTTTTGAGGGTACAACTAACTCCAGACTTAACGATTGCCTTAGCGCTAAGTTGGGTTGAAGAAAGTCTGTTGCTGCCAACTCAGTTAGTTACACCCATGCCCAATATGTCTCCATCAATGATGGGACTAATGAGTTCAAAAGATCAGGTTTTTTGGGCGATTAACCTGGCCCAACTATTAGAGTTACCTATGGTTCTAGAGCCTTCTCAATACTATGAAGTAGTGGTCATTCGTGCTTTGCCATCCAACGTTGATCAGTCTTCTACTAAAGAGAATATTAACGCAGATGAAGAACTCTATTTAGGGCTGGTTGTACCCAAAATCCGAAGTTCTGTTCGCTTATCACCAGACGATATTGTCTCTCCTGTCGATGAAGTGGATGCTAGCTTACATCCCTACTTAAGCGGTCAGGTTGTGATTGATGACGAGGTGATTCTCGTTTTAAGTGCTGAAGCGATTGGAGCGGCTCGATCATTAACATCAGCTGAGTTTTAGGGTTATACATTTTCTTTGATTAACATAGCGAACTAGGACACCACCATGACTGCGCAGGACTATACATTAAAAAACGATAAGCTTCAGCGACTCAGCTTTCTTAGGAGAGGAATACCCCGGATTTCTAAGGTAGACAAAAAGGGTGGACGTCCCCTTGGTAGACAGTTACTACAAACACTGTTGCCCGTTACCTTGTTACCTCTGGCAGTTGCGAGTGGTTTGGGGATTGTTATCACCAAGCGCGCTGAAAATGAAGATGTGGTATTCGCCCTGAAACAGGAAGCGTTCCTGGCCAGTGAAGTGGCTGGTTTCTTTGTAGCGGATAGCTTTCAAGTTGTAGAAAACTTGGTGATTAGCCCCTCCATTCAGCAGGCACTAAATCAAGCAAATGCCAAGGTTGAGGAAGATAAACTCAGCGAACAGTCTGTTGAGGCGCTAGAGCAACAGTTTGCCCAGACTAAGTTATTAGCGCCCAATGCGGCCATTAACCAATATTTAGCCGATATTGTGGCTGCTGAAGGACTCGGTGAAATATTTTTTACTGAACAAGCTGGTTTCACTGTTGGCATCAGCAACCCTATTGATGACTTTGTTCAAAGTGATGAGGATTGGTGGCTGCAAGCTAAGCAATTTGGTCAATATGTGGAACCGGTAAAATTTGATAACTCTGCCAATGTCGTCAGTGTATCGATTTCCAGTGCAATTACTCCTACTGGGTCCGAGGACGTTATTGGAGTTGTTAAGTCAGTTCTGCCCCAGCAGGTCTTGAGTACTCAAATTGCTACCTATCTGAGTAATTCAATTGGTGAAACTCAGGCAGTGCAGGTGGTCGATGTCCGTAATGGCTTGGCACTGGCGACTGTACCCCTAACAGAAAATACTGACACTGATAATGCAACCGTGGTTGGTGGAGAGGTAATTGCGCAGTTTGCCCAGGCACTATCATCAAAATTAGGCCGCGAGGCCGATGGTCCCCAAATATTTAAACAGGAATTACAGCAGGAAACGGGCGCTAAAATTATTGAAGTTAGCCGGGCAACATTACTTGGCAAAGAAGTATTACAGGCTGTAGTTTCCTATGAAGGTCGGAACTATAGTCTGGCGACCGTAACCAATCTTCCCTGGGTTGCAATCTCGTCTGAGGATGCAGTTGCACTTGACCAAGCGGGAATGACTTTGTTGGTTGTCTTTATTGTGACTGCCATAATTTTGGGTACCGCCTCAGGTGGTTTGCTACTGTCGCTGGCACGCAGGCTTTCTCAACCATTGCAGACACTAACTGAGGTGGCTCAGAAAGCGGCTGGAGGTGAACTAGATGCCCGTGCCATTATCGAGGGAACCTTTGAAACTCAAATTCTAGGACGTGGTTTTAATAATCTTTTAGACCAGCTACAGTCATCGCTTAAACAGCAAAAAGATTTTGCAGAAGAACAGCGACAAGAAAGAGAAAAACTAGAAAATGATATCACCCAGCTAATGGAAGAAGTGGGGGATGCAGCAAATGGCGATCTCTCGGTGCGGGCAAAGCTTTCAGCTGGAGACGTGGGTATTGTCGCTGACCTTTTTAACGCCATCATTGAAAACCTGCGAGACATTGCCGTCAATGTGAAACAATCAACCGGCCAAGTGAGTGGTTCATTGCTGACGAACGAGCAGCAAATTCTTAGCGTGGTTGAGCAGGCCGTTGAAGAAGCGCGCTCGATGCAGAATACCATGGTGGCTGTTAGAGAGATGAGTCAATCTATTCAGACGGTTGCTCAAAACGCTAGTGAAGCCTCTAATTTGACCAATGACACCTATGCGACGGTACAAGCAGGGTCTCAGTCAATGGAAAAAACGGCAGACAGTATTCTAGAACTGCGCTCAACGGTGGGTGAAACCTCTAAAAAGATTAAACGATTGGGAGAATCTGCCCAGAAGATTGCTCAGTCGGTGAGTTTGATTGACGAAATTGCTCTGAAAACAAACCTGTTGGCTGTAAATGCTAGTGTTGAGGCATCCCGTGCTGGAGAATTAGGACAGGGCTTTACTGCCGTAGCGGAACAGGTTGGCTCCCTGGCGGAACAATCGGCCAATGCCACTAAGACCATTGCTCAAATTGTGGCTGACATTCAAACGGAGACTCAGGAAGTAGTCGCAGCCATCGAAACGGGTACAGCCCAGGTGGTTGATAGTAGCAGCCTGGTGAAAATGACCCAACAACAGTTGAACGAGGTACTGACTAAATCTGATCAAATCAACCAACTGATGCAAAACATTTCAGATTCTACAGTTAATCAAACTCAAGCATCTGCAGCTGTTACTGAGCTCATCCAAAAATCTGCTCAGTCTTCCGAAGAGCGATCCCATGCATCAGCTCAGATGGCCCAAGCGATTCAAGATACTGCAAAAGTAGCCCAATCTCTACAGGCGTCTGTCAAGCAATTTAAAGTTGAAGACTAACCATGGAACTAGACAAAGAGCAACAGGCTCGATTGACCTTTTTGGCAGAGGCGGAAACCTATTTCGAGGAAATTGAAACTGTCCTGTTAGGTCTGAAAACGGCAGATGATCGCCTGGGTGAGATTAATATTGCCATGCGTGCTGCTCACTCTGTTAAAGGTACAGCTGGCATGATGGGCTTTGTCGAGCTTAGTCAGGTTGCTCACCAGCTAGAAGATGCATTTAAAATTCTGCGTGCCCGACGGCTATCGGTAGATACCTCCCTGGAAACTCTGCTACTGCAGGGGGTGGATTGTTTGCGAACAGTTCGTCAGCACTATCAGCAGCAGCTACCCATAGACTCCCAGTGGTTAGCCACTGATATTGAGCCTATATTTAAAAAGCTAAATCAACATCTGGGTGATCTCACCCCTGAAGATGAGGCTCGTCTGTTGTCAGAAGACAATGATGAAAATCTTGATGTCATGATTTTCACAACAAGTGTTGAAGATTGTCTAGAAGAGTTTCATCAAGACCTATCTCAACTGCGGGGCGATGATCTCAGACAAGCTGTAGTTGCTATGGCTCAACGGATGTCTGAGTTTGGCATGATGGCTCAGTTGGAGGCATTTGTATCCCTATGCGATTCTGTGCAACAACAGTGCCTGTCTGCTCAGCCTGAATCTATTGATGCGATCGCACATCAGGCGCTGAAAACCTGGCAGCGAAGTCATTCACTGGTTCTTTTAGGACGTACAGAAGGGTTGCCCTCTCAGTTAAAACCACTTACCGACATCTCGGGTACACAGCATCACGACCTGAGCGATCTGTCTTTACCAGAGCTTTTAGATGAGCGACCTAATAGTGCCGATGATATTGATTTTCTGCAAGACCCGCTAACCTCCTTAGAGGCCATTGATGCCTTCCCCACCGCTGAGCTGATAGAAGGGGAGCCAACCAACGATCAGACGGTTGATCTAGAGGCTTTGCAGGCACAGTTTGCGAAGCTACCGCTAGAACCAGAGCTAGAACCGGCTGATGCGACTACCATAGTTCCCGAGTTAGTCCAGCCGAGTCTTCATCAGGCAGAGAAACCGACTGGTGAAGAGATAGCTAGTCAAGAGATAGCTAGTGAAGAACTCTCTGGCGAAGCGATTAAATCAACGTCTAGCCTAGAGGCTATTCCGTTGATCCCTTTGAATATGCCGCCGCCGGTCGCTGTCCCCAGTACACAAAAAACAACAACGGTGCGGGTATCGGTTGATCAGCTCAAGCAAATTAACAGTAATTTCGAGGCTCTGATTCTTAATCGCAATGCAGTCAACCTTAAACTAGAACAGCTACAGACATTTAGTGAGTTGATGCAGGAGCGTATGGCCGCCCTGACATTATTTAATACCGAGCTACGTCAGTGGTATGACCGGGCGTCAACGGAAGGACCCATGGGGGCTGTGGCTGAAAATGTTGCCGTGGCCGGTGTTGCCAATAGCATCAACGGATCGAGTCAGAATGGACGTGGCCGAGCTGTTGAAGTTGCTGCCCCCGAAGAACTAGATGCTCTAGAATTTGACCGTTACTCTCAGCTCCATTTGTTAGCCCAGGAACATATGGAGACCATTGTTAAACTTGAAGAGGTAAGCCGTGACATTGAGTTAGGCCTGAATGAGATGGATCAGGCCATCGGCGGGCTTAACTACACCAGTCGTCTGCTTAAAAACCGCATCACCCAGACCCAGATGCGTCCGTTTGAAGAGATTGTCGGACGTTTCCCTCGGGCGCTACGGGACTGGTCAGTACAGTATGGCAAACCTGTAGAACTTAAGATTGAGGGAGCCAGTACCCTGATCGAACAGTTTGCCTTAGATCAGCTGAGCGATCCGCTGATGCACCTTTTGCGCAACTCGTTTGACCACGGTATTGAAAGCCCTGAAAGCCGTCGAATACAGCAAAAGCCTGCCGTAGGCACCATTGCCCTGCGGGCGGTGAATCGTGGTAACCGAGTGGTGATTACCCTGAGCGATGACGGTGGTGGGATTAACTTGGAGGGCGTTCGCGATCGCATCCGTAAATACAACCTCCCAGATGAACAGGTGGATGCCATGGAGCGTCAAGAGCTATTGTCCTTTATCTTTGAACCGGGCTTTAGCACCAGTAGTCAGGTTACTGAACTATCGGGGCGGGGCTATGGGATGGATGTGGTTCGCACCAACCTGAGAGAATTACAAGGTGATATTCAGGTGGATACGGAGCCCGGTCAAGGCACCACATTTACCATGAGTATTCCGCTATCGTTGTCGATTTTGCGGGTCATGCTATTAGAACGCAATGGCTCTGTCTTTGCCTTACCCGTTGATGCGGTGCAAGAAGTAATCAGAACTCCAGCCGCAGAGATTACTGAACCATCCATGACCTGGAGAGACACCTCTATTCCCCTCGTGCGTGTAGAAGATCATTGGACAATGCTGGCCAGACCGCTAGACATGAGTGGTCAACCCTTGATCAACTGCCCGATGATCGTGGTAGTGGGCGAAGACGATGGTTACTATGGTCTGAATATCGACCGCTTCTGGCAAGAACAAGAAGTCGCTATCCGTCCAGTGGCGAGTCCCATACCGCTACCTCCTGGATTTAGCGGTGTTACGGTGCTGGGTGATGGTCGCGTCATTCCTCTGATTGAACCGATCCAGCTGATGACATGGATTGTGGCAGGCGCTAAACGAGAGGCTGCTCAGCCAGTGGATCCCGTATTGTCCTTACCCTCTCAATCGGCCAAAATTTTGGTGGTTGACGATTCGATTCATGCGCGTCGTTATATGGCAACGACGCTAGAGCGATCAGGATATCTGGTGGAGCAGGCTAAGGATGGTCGAGAGGCCGTAGATAAATTGATCGCCGGTCTAACTGTGGAGGCGATAATTTGTGATATCGAAATGCCTCGACTAGATGGCTACGGCGTTCTAGAAGAGCTTAGGGAAAAGCCGGAATATGAAGAGTTGCCGATTCTGATGCTGACGTCTCGAAGCAGTGAGAAGCATCGTAAGCTGGCCATGAATTTAGGGGCGACGGCTTATTTTTCAAAACCGTATAACGAGCAGGAACTGCTGAAGGAATTGAAGGTACTCACTAAGGTTTAGGTGCTCTAGAAGCCGCCGTGCTTTATCAAGCATCGTGCACAAAAAAGAAGAAACGATCAAACGAGATGGTTGCTAATGGCAAGGGCAATAGGTCTTCGTTGCAAGACTTGATTGAACAAAATTTGACTGAGGTCACTTATTTGACTGAGGTCACTTCATAGAAATCATCCTGACTGGTTCACCCCAAAGCCCCGACCGTCATCTGACAATAGTCAATACTTCTTCCCCTCCAGGAAGAGGCAATGGTGTATATTGAGCTCTAGCTCCATAGCTACAGTCATTAGAGCCTTTTAGGAAAAGTTGGGTTCACTGATGTAGGTAACAGTGATTAAAACAGTGATCCTTCTTTATGAAAAAGCTAGCAATTGCCGGAATTGGTGCAGGTGTTCTTGCTGTTGGCCTATACTTCGGTGCAAATCTCTACGGCACTAAAGTCGCCGAAGCCAAGGTAAACAAATTAATTGACAGCATGGAAGAGGAGAACCTGGCTGTTGAGTACAAGGATATTAGCTTCAAACCCCTGGCCCAGGATGTCCATGTCAAAGATATTACGATCACGTCTAAGGATGATCCCTCTGAGGTCACTATCAAGAAAGTTATCATCCGTGATATTGATGAAAAATCAGATGTGCCCACGGTGTTTGATGCATCAATTCAGGGGATAGTGGTGGACTTAAACCAGCCGGAACAGTTAGAAATGGCTGACTTTTTGCAGAGGGCTGGTTATGACACTGCGCTAAGTTTCGATATTGATACAAAGTATCGGTACAACCAGGCCAAGCGTGAGATGAGTGTCGAAACGTTTAAGGTTAGTGCCGATCAGGTGGGAGATTTGGTTGTCAATATGAAGCTGGGCAATGTCGACATGGAAGACGTTGAGTCAAAAGATGCGGCCCCTACTAACATGGATACGATTTTCCACAGTTTTGAAATTACCTATCGGGATAATTCGTTTGCGGAGAAGCTGTTAGCATCGATGGCGGCTGAGGATGGTAAAAGTGTGGATGAGTTTAAGGCTCAGTTAACCAGTCAGCTTATGGGTGCCAGTCAGTTTTTGGTGTCGCCTGATAATGAGGTGGCAGCTGATGCGGTGAATGAGGTGGTTGCGTTTATTGAAAATCCGAAGGGGTTTAGTATTTCGGCTAAGCCGGAGCAGCCAATGCAGTTGATGAATCTGATGACTGAGAATCCTGATGATTGGATGGATAAGCTTAATATTGAGGTTAAATCTTTTTAGGCAATTGGTGGTGGACAGATGCCGCTGGACATACTCCGGAACGCATTGTTCGCCGATTAGGAAGAGGTAGGTTAGGATTGCAATCAACCATTTCGTGTTCCTGTAGACAGCGGCAGCTCAAGGCTTGGGGCTATGTTAGTTGCGCTCCAGATATAGTCGTCTCAAATTCCTATGGCGTTGAGTCACCTCATCTCCTATAATTGGGGACTGGAATATTCCTACAAAGGAGCTAAACGCTACATGGCGCGATATAGAGGTCCTCGCCTTCGCATTACTCGCCGCTTGGGTGAACTACCCGGTTTAACCCGGAAAGTTGCCCGTAAGGCCTATCCCCCTGGTCAACATGGTCAGGCGCGGAAGAAAAAGTCCGAATATTGTATTCGTCTAGAAGAGAAGCAAAAGCTTCGTTATAACTATGGTGTGACTGAGCGTCAGCTACTGCGCTATGTGAAAAAAGCACGTCGTGCCAGTGGTTCTACTGGGCAGGTAATTCTGCAGCAGCTAGAAATGCGCTTGGATAACACTATTTTTCGATTGGGTATGGGACCTACGATCCCCGCTGCTCGCCAAGTCGTTAACCACGGTCACATCACCGTCAACGGTCGCGTTGTTAGCATCCCTAGCTACCAGTGCCGTCCTGGTGATGTCATTGGCGTTCGTCCAAAAGACGTTTCGAAGAAGCTAGTGGAAGCAAACCTTGAATTTCCTGGTTTGGCGAATATCCCCACTCACCTTGAGTTTGATAAAGCCAAGCTCGAAGCTAAGGTGAACAGCATCATCGAACGTGAATGGATAGCCCTCAACGTCAACGAACTACTCGTAGTTGAGTACTACTCCCGTAAAGCGTAGACCTACTGTCGCTCTACTTGAATACTTTAGGCATACCCTGCTGTATTCTTACCGCGCTAGTTTAGTAATTTCCATTAGCCCCTGAGGTCCGTCAGCCCTAGGGGTTTTATTTATGGTTAATAGCCCCGCCAATAGCCAATAGCTCTTTGTCTACACTGGCATCCACGACAAGACAATCAGCTCGCCCTGGACCACGCCAATGCGTAGCTCATAAATAAACTCATAGCGGTCTTCGTTTCTATCCCAGGCTGTAATCCATAGCTCGTAGGCCCGAGTATCGCGCTCATGACAGGGGAGCTGTCGCAGAACATCAATTTGATAACCTCGGTAGCTCTGTAGAAGATCGGCAACAGCAGTGGTCACGGCTGACGAATAGTGTTGCTCTGAGTAAATTCTCGGAAATGCCATGAATGGACGCCTAGATGCGAGAGTGATTCTATTCTTAGCCTACGTGACGTTACGGATGGGGGTCAGGGTTTCGGGTAGTGTGTGAAGTTTTTGAGAAGAAAATCATAGTTTGGATTAGCAATGCCAAGTAAAATATTGACTTACAACCGCATGGATTCTTAGCTTGATGAGCATAGATACAGAAAGACTCCAAACCTTACTCAGCCGTGCTCAGCAGTTAACCGAAGCAGAAGCACTGGCGGATTTGCCAGCTGCGATCGCTGAGCGCCTAAAGACAGAAACTGCTACACCTTTGGTGGCAGCCCTGAATTTGAGCGATGCCCTATGGATTGATAATTCCTATAAAGCGGAAAAGGGTGCTTCACGGGCAGTGCGGGTGATCCAGCGCGACCAAGCCGTAATCCGTGCGCTGGCATTTTATCGCCTAAAAGGTGGCACTGATTTAGAAAAAACAGCAACATTTTTTGAAGAGACGTTTGCGGCTGCCACCAAACATGACGGACAGGTGAGCCATTCCGAATAGAAAACCTGTAGGGGCGCACCGCCGTGCGCCCTCTAGCAACAACCGCCGTACGCCCCTACGAAAAATCTCTTATGTGTGGTGGTCAATCACGTGGGGAATCAGCGAGTGAGGTTTTTCTAAATCATAGGTGTGCATTAAGTCATTGTCTCCCATAATCTCTCTGGGAGGACCATCGGCAACAATTCTACCTTGGTACATGATCAGGGTGCGATCGCAAACCTCCAACAAAAACTCTAAGTCGTGGGAAGCAATTACCATAGTTTGTTGCAAGCCTTGCATAAAGGTGATCAAACGTCGTCGACTACGGATATCAAGGCTGGCGGTAGGCTCATCGTATAAAACAATCTGGGGATTCATGGCCAAGAGACCAGCAATGGCCACCATTTGTTTCTCTCCACCCGATAGGTGATGGGGAGGGCGCTCGGCTAAAGGCTGTAACCCCGTCAAAGCAATCGCTGCATCTACTCGCTCATCTACCTGTTGGGGCTGTAGATCCATATTTGCTGGGCCAAAACGAATATCGTCTCGTACCGATGCAGAAAATAACTGGTTGTCGGGGTTTTGAAACAACAATCCAATTTGAGGATTAAACCCACCAGTCACAACAGGTTTATCCATCAGTCGCACAGCGCCAGACATGGGGGTAAGCGCTCCACAGAGAATCATAAACAAGGTGGTTTTCCCACAGCCATTATGACCGATAATCCCTACCCGTTCGCCAGGAGCAACCTGTATGCAAATATTATCAAGTACCTGGGGCCGATCAGGATAGGAAAAACAAAGATGCTCAATGGCAATCGCTGCTGTTATAGCTGGAAAAACAGCAGGTGCTACTGGCTTCTTGGGTAGCAGAGACGTCATAGATACTACTCAGAGAGTGGGCGTTTGTGCTTTGAAGAGAGATTGAAATGAATGTCAAGTTTTTAATGTTGAATTTTAAGTTGGAGAATCTGTTTAGAGAATTAAGATTTATAAAAATGAGGAAGAATAGACTTCAACGGAGATCTTGGATGTGATCAAAATTGAGTGGGCCATTCAGAACTCAAAACTTAGAACTCAAAACTAACCTATCCCCCAGGAACTACTGGCCAAATTTGCAGACTCATTAAAATCAGAGCAATGGTAGCGCATAATCCAATGGCTGCAATGTCAGGGGCACGCCCCCAGCCTTGAATCTGAGAGGACATGTTGCTACGACCATTACTATAACCTCGCAGTCGCATGGCTTTGTACACCCGCTCAGATTGTTCATAGCTGCGCACCAATAACGTGCCAGTTACGGCTGCCAATTGTTGCCAACTTTGACGATTACCCCCTGGTTGAAAGCCTCGCAGCCGCATGGCCTGACGTAAAATGGCGAGCTGGTCGGCAATGTCAAATAGATATCGATAGGCCAGCAGTGCCATTTCTGCCATTAATGTTGGCAACCCCAGGGAGACTAATGTATCAATCAGTTTTAACAGTGGGGTAGTGCCCAATAACAGCATGCCAATGGTGACGATAGAGAGAAATCGCCCTGCAATTAACCCCATGGCCATCAGACCTTCTTGTCGGATGGCGAGGGGGCCCCACTGCCAGAGAATGGTGCTGCCTGATAACAGGGGTAACGCGATTACCATGCCCAGGACAAAGAGCCCAGGATAGCGGAGGCGCGATCGCAAAAATGACCAGGGCAACCCGGAGAGCATATACAGCACAGCGGTCACCAACAAGCAAATTGGCACCAGCTGCACCTGTTGCACACTGGTAAAGCCCAGCATTAACAGCCCTAAGCCGACTAATTTGCTACGGGGCCACCAGCGATGCAGGGGAGATTGCAATGCTGTATAAGAGTCAAGGGTTAGTCGCATAGTTGTTCTCCCGATGAGGGCATGGGCTCAACGGGTCTGATATCTAAGCCGGTCAACAATTCTGGTTTTGTCCGCTGTAAAAATGTCACCAGCAGTGCAGTAAAAATGCCCTCAACAATCACCAAGGGTCCATGGGCGATCGCCAGGGTGAACAGGGCTGCCCGTTCAGTGGCGACATCAAAGCCAGCAGGCACCGTGAAAGTCAGCAGACTGATAAAAATGATCACCGCCAGTGCCATGCCAACAGCTCCCGCTAAAAATCCGCTCAGACCATAGCGCATTGATGGTTTTATAGAGCGGGGCAACCAATGCCGCAATTGAAAAATGCCATGGCCCACTAAGGCCGGTACACCAATGATGATGGCGTTTAATCCGAGGGTGGACAACCCGCCGTGGCCTAAAAATAAGGCCTGAAAAAATAAACCAATCAAGATCGCTAAAAAAGCGTAATAGCCCAAAATTGCTCCTAGTAGTCCACTGAGCACCAGATGCAGGGTCATGGGCGGGAGGGGGATCTGAATGGATGAGGCAACAAAAAAGGCCGCTGTCAGCATAGCCGCTTTGGGCATTTGGGCCGTCGGGTTGGGTTGCCGGTTAATTTTTCGCAGACATTGCCAGGTAACAAACCCGCTGACACCATACCCAATGATGCACAGTTGGGGGGGGACAAAACCATCTGGAATATGCACTAAGACTGTTTACCTCGCGAAAAAAATAAAACTGTCCCGATCAGGCCCCACAGTGCGGCTCCAGCACTGGCCCAGCGTTGTAGGGGATTAGTCAATGGTTCCGATGACGATACCAGAGCCGTTGTGCTCCTGGCGACAGCTTGAGGATTTTCTACCTGTGCCACCGCCTGATTAGTGACGGGAACGTTGACGGTGGTACCATGGCCCGCTTGCCGAATAACAACTTCCCAATCGCCTTCTGTGTCAGGACTAAATTCAAAATTCCCTTGTTCATCGGTTTGTCCCGTTAACCAAGGTTCATCGGGGTTGTCAGGCCTGTAAACCACCACCTGGGCTGAAGCCATGGGTTCTCCAGAAGAATAGCTGGCTTCGACAGAAAAGGTTTGGGTAACGGTTGCGATCGCACCGTGGGTCCAGCCCGGTTGCCCCCATAACAATACGAACCCCACACCATTGAGCCACCATAACCACAATAGCCATCGCCCATTCAAACTAAAGGAAGATTCCCTTGAGTATTGTTTAGCTGAACCCACCATAGATGCACATAAGGAATTTCCCCAATTAGTTAAGCGTCTTATCTTTTATTGGTTCAATGCCCCAGGGGGGGACATGGGCTAACTAAAGTCCCAAAATCGTAAAGTCGCTGGTGCCCAATGGAGAACACCAGCGACTTTAAAGGAAATTGGAAGACTCAATTAACCCTGAGCAAGGGATAAAGAAGTTAACCGTAGAGGGTCGAGCCAGGCAACATTTCTTACCTATCGAATGCTTGTGTTCGACAACCGACTTGCCAACAGTTCAGGTGCAGTTAGAACCTGGGCATAAAAAGGACCGTGGTCTGCATCTTGAGCAAGCCGAATATTCTGCACACGGCTAGCAATTTCAGTGCTTTTCACATCGTAGGTTTGAGTCGCCAACTTAGGGTACAAACCGATGCCAATGATGGGCACTAGCAAAGAGACAGCCACAAATGCTTCGCGAGGCTTGATATCCCAGGAGGTGTTGTTGGGAATTTCCAGCTCACCAGGAGTACCAAAGAAGATGCGACGCAGCATGGACAGCAGATAAATCGGAGACAAAATCACACCGATAGCAGCCAAAATTACGATGATTGCCTTAAATAAGGTGCTATAGGCATCACTGGTGGAGAACCCAAGGAAGACAGCTAGCTCAGCCACAAAACCACTCATACCGGGCAGCGCCAAAGACGCCATGGCACCGGCAGTAAACATCCCGAAGGCCACGGGCATGGCTTTGCCCATGCCACCCATTTTGTCCATCGCCAGGGTGTGAGTACGCTCGTAAGCCACCCCAGAGAGGAAGAACAGAACTGCCGCAATCAGACCATGGGAAATCATCTGTAGCAGAGCACCGCTTATACCCAAGGTAGTAAATGCTGCCAAACCGATGAGGACAAATCCCATATGGGCCACAGATGAATAAGCCATGCGGCGCTTGAGATTGTCCTGACCAAAGGCTGCTAAAGAAGCGTAGACAATGTTAATTACGCCAAGGATTGCCAGGATGGGTGCGAAGTAAACATGGGCATCCGGCAACATCTCGATGTTCATACGAATGAGGCCATAGCCTGCCATTTTCAGCAGCACACCTGCCAAAATCATGGACACAGGCGCAGGGGCTTCGCTATGGGCATCCGGTAGCCAGGTATGAAATGGAAAGACCGGTAGCTTGACGCCAAAGGCAATCAAAAAGCCCGTGTAGGTCAGCAGCTGCATCGGTAACGAATATTCCTTAGCAGCCAGCTCGCTGAAGTTAAAGGTGAGATTGTCACCGTAGAAGGCCATTGCCAGAGCTGCCAACAAAATAAAGATGGAGCCGATAGCCGTGTAGAGAATAAATTTAGTCGCCGCATAGAGACGCTTCTGACCGCCCCAGATAGAGATCAGCAGATAGACCGGTACGAGTTCTAGCTCCCACATGATGAAGAACATCAACATGTCTTGGGTCAAGAAAACGCCGACCTGGGCGCTGTACATCAGCAGCAGCAGTGAAAAATAAAGCCTGGGCTTCATGGTGATATTCCAGGAAGCAACCACTGCCAGCGTTGTGACTAGTCCGCTCAAAATCACTAAAGGCATGGACAGACCGTCAGCCGCCAGTGACCAGTTAAGACCGATTTGAGGAACCCAAGCAAAGTTATCAACTAGCTGTAAGCCGGTCTGATTGAGATCGTAGTAGTTAGCAAATGTATAAAAAATGAGGCTCAGTTCGGCCAAGCAAGCGCCAAGGGTATACCAGCGGATAGTTTTACCCTCGCTATCTGGTAGCAAAGGAATAGGGATAGCCGCTAGGAGGGGGAAAATAACTAGCGCTGTTAACCACGGAAAGTGTTCAACAATCATGCCAACTCATGCGTACAACTCGTAGAGGCGCATTTTGCCGAGAGGCAGTTGGTCTAGCTTGAAGCGAAAAGGCTTGTTGTTTACAACGTACCCCCTGTCAGGGGAGCTACTGTCTTCGCGGCGGCCTTGGTCGAAGAGGTCGGAGGAATTCAGGAGCACGATGTACTAAAGAAAAACTAGGCTAACTAACCGGACGGCAATGAGGAAAAATACCTATTGAAATACGCCCAGTCACAGTATATGTAATTTGGTTAACTTTTGATAAGGTCTAAAGTCTTAAAAATCATTTGTTTTCTTAATCGGCCAGATATATAAAGCTCTTGGCAAGATGTTAGAGCATCACACATAAAAAAAAGATATAGAGGTAATCAATCACATTTATGTAAATTTGTGTTTATAAAAATGTGAATAAATAAAAATATGTAATGTGGCTAAACCTGTCTGTGGGGGCACTTGCGATGCGGCTTAGCTAATGAGGTTAGCTTGGGTGCCCTGGTGATCAATGGCGAGTTGATGAATGGTATAGGGGATATTGACTGATTGCCAGGATTTACCCAGGGTTTGCTGGATAGTGGGTGCGGTTTCTGGACTGGCTAGGGTCAATAGTGTGGGGCCAGCGCCGCTGATGACAAGGCCCCAGGCTCCGGCATTAAGGGCGTCTTGATGGATGTCGTCGTAATTTGGAATGAGGGTTTTGCGGTAGGGCTGGTGGATGCGATCGCACAGTGCTGTTCTCAACCAGTCGCCATGGCCAGTGGCTAGGGCTTGAGTTAGTAGACCCAGGTGCGCCGTATTAAAGATGGCATCAGCGCGGCTATAGCTTTCGGGTAGAACTCTACGGGCTGCAGATGTCGATAGCTCAAAGTCTGGAATGGCGACAATGGGAATGATGGATTCATGCCAGGGCAGTTGGCAGATGGCGAGGGGTGTGTTTTCGCTATGGACGGCGAGTTGACAGCCGCCAAGCAGGGCGGGGACAACGTTGTCGGGGTGACCTTCTAATTCGGTGGCGAGGCTAGCGAGCTGACTGTGAGTTAGGGGGCTGCCTGCTAATAGGTTTGCGCCGACGATGCCGCCAACAATGGCGGTAGATGAGCTGCCTAGTCCACGGGATAGGGGAACGTGGAGGTCAATCGCAATGTGGACGGATGGGGCGTTTTTTTGTAAGTGGTTATAAAAGGCTTCGTAGGATTTGTAGACGAGATTGTCGGGGCCGATGCTGAGGCGATCGGCTTCTTTGCCGGTGATGGTGATGGTGAGGGTGTCGGCAGGGGTAAATGTGAAGTGGTTGTGGAGGGTGAGAGCTGCACCAAGGCAGTCGAAGCCGGGACCAATGTTGGCGGTGGTTGCGGGGACTGTTACTTGGGCGGTTTGAGGCATTGTGATTTGGTTAAAAGTGTCTTATTTGAAAGGAAGCTGCAAGGGGCCTCCCCGTTTGGGAGGGGAGCCAACGGGCGGGGTGGGTTACCGCGACAAACACAGCCGATACCCCGTAGGGTGGGTTGAGCCCATGGAAACCCACCAGGTCAAACCCCATAGAATTACCCCAAGTAACCCCAAAAACGTTCCCCCGTAGGGGCTCCCCTTGTGGGTGCCCTAAAGGCGAGGGCCAAGCAATTCAGGCACCCCGTAGGGGCTCCCCTTGTGGGTGCCCTAAAGGCGAGGGCCAAGCAATTCAGGCACTCCGTAGGGGCTCCCCTTGTGGGTGTCCTAAAATCAAGGTTCCAAGCAATCAGTATTCCAGATTAGAAGTACCCGTGGCTATCCAACGCCGCTTTTAATCGGGCAATCACATCCGGCACCGAAATCGCCCCCAAATCCCCTTCCTGCCGTGTACGAATGCTGAGGCTATTGTTCTCAACCTCTTTAGCACCAATCACCGCCATCACCGGGATTTTCGCCTTTTCAGCATTACGCACCATCTTGCCTAGGCGCTCGCCACTGCGGTCAACCACAACGCGCATACCTAGCTGTTGCATTTGCTCAGCTACTTGCTCAGCAAAGGGCAGCTGCTCAGCAGTTACAGGCATTAGCCGTGCTTGCTCGGGGGCGAGCCATAGGGGGAAGAGGCCAGCATATTCTTCGATCAAAATACCGATCAGACGCTCTAACGACCCAAAGGGAGCTCGGTGGATCATCACCGGACGCTGACGGGTGCCATCCGCAGCGACATATTCCAAATCAAACCGTTCTGGCAGGTTGTAATCTACCTGGGTGGTGCCCAACTGCCACTCACGACCCAGGACGTCGGTAAAGATAAAGTCGAGCTTCGGTCCATAGAAGGCGGCTTCGCCAATGCCTTCAAAGTGCTCCATGCCTAAGGTTTCAACGGCACGGCGGATGGCGTTTTGGGATTTTTCCCACACGTCATCGGAACCAATGTATTTGTCAGAGTCGGGATCTCGGAAGCTTAGGCGAGCTTTAAAGTTGTCTAGCTGCAGGCTCTTGAAGACCGCCAGAATCAGATCGACCACCTTGAGGAATTCGTCGTCTAACTGGTCTGGGGTGACAAATAAATGGGCGTCATCAACGGTAAAGCCGCGTACCCGTGTAAGACCACCCAGCTCACCGGACTGCTCATAGCGATAAACTGTGCCAAATTCGGCCAGGCGCATAGGCAGCTCTTTGTAAGAGCGCAGTTCATCTTTGTAAATCTGAATGTGGAAGGGACAGTTCATGGGTTTCATGACGAAGCCCATTTCATTGGCTTTGTCCTCTTCTGTTTCCGCCATCATCGGAAACATGTCTTCGCTGTACTTTTGCCAGTGGCCTGATGTTTTGAACAGGTCTACCTTGGCAATATGGGGGGTGACAACGGAGAGATAACCGCGCTTAACCTGCTCCTGCTTAAGGAAGTCTTCTAGGGTAGAGCGCAGCAGGGTACCTTTGGGTGTCCAAAGCGGTAGGCCAGGGCCAACATCCTCAGAGAATAAAAATAATCCCAGCTCTTTGCCTAACTTGCGGTGATCCCGCTTTTTGGCTTCTTCACGACGGCGTTTGTATTCTTGCAGTTGCTCAGGGGTTTCCCAGGCAGTTCCGTAGATGCGTTGGAGCTGTGCTTTAGTTTCGTCACCACGCCAGTAGGCTCCAGCAACGCTTTCTAGATCAAAGGCTTTGGGATGTAATTTGCGCGTGCTTTCTACATGGGGACCAGCGCACAGGTCCCACCACTGATCGCCCAGATGGTAAAGGGTTATGGGCTCTTCGATACTATCTAAAATTTCGAGCTTGTAGGGTTCTCCTAAAGCTTCAATGCGTTTTTTCGCTTCTTCTCTAGATACTTCTTCCCGTTCAACCGGATAATCCTTTTTGATAATCTTGATCATCTCCTTCTTGATCGTTTTTAGATCTTTATCAGAGAAGGGATCGGGATTATCAAAATCGTAGTAAAACCCGTATTCGGTCCAAGGACCAATGGTGACCTGAGCTTTAGGGAATAAACGCTGTACAGCCATTGCCATCACGTGGGAAAACGTATGGCGAATGCGCTTAAGGTCTTCGGACTCGTCCGTTTTGGGAAGGTATATGTTTTCAGACTCAGCCATAGGAACTGTTCGGGTTCGATAACATCTGTCAGATTAGCTAAGACACTGGGTATCCCTATAAGCTTATAAATTAAAACGCTAATCTGATTCGCAATCAACGAATGTATCCGTTGATTGGGACACGTGCCGCATCCTAGCTTAGACAGGCGCTATGGCTTTGGCAATATGCATGCAAATTCAGTAAACATCGTGTGGGGTGATGTAGGTTTATCAGGGTATCAGAGTTCAATAACATCGATCTCTGAGTTGCAATCTTTCTAAAGAGTTGTGCCAAACGGAAATCGGTGTGGTATCGTTGATGCTTGTGAAATTCAGCGCGTGTATTAGTTAGCGTTGCCCCCCGATTGAGGGCCTGAATTTTTAATGTACGACACAGTTTTTTCGGAAAACTAAATCCTTTCGTTTATGGCTAAAACCACAACAGCTGCCCCATTGGTATTGCATCCAATGGCTAAGTTTCAGCGTCAAGTGAAGTCCCTTGTAGAATCTGACGTCATCAAGTCCACCGATAAGCTCTGGAAAATAGCGTTCTTGTTTAGAAATAACTGGGAGCACTGGAAGCATGAGCTTGAAGAGTTTGAGTTTTCTATGCAAGATCCCATTAGCGATTTACTGGCTGTGGAGAGTTGGGAAGAAGAGCAGTAAGGCTGCCCATGGCGTCTGTCATTCTGTTGATCTGCTCTCAGGCAAACAGCATTGAGGATAGCCATAGCGCCAGAAATGGCAACAGGAAGAATAGTCCCATGACATAGCCAATGGCAACGATACGATAGTTGCGTGTAGCAGTGGCTAGCTGCTGTGCTAAGGCTAAAGGCACACTGCGTAAAGCTGGGATGCCATAAATCAAAATTACAGCTGCCAAATTAAAGCTTAAGTGCACTATCGCTAGCTGCAATGCCACTGGGCTGTCAACGGCCAAAGTGGCGATGAGGGCTGTAATACATGTGCCGATGTTTGCCCCTAAAACAAATGGGTAAATACTTTCCAATGTGGTAATTTCAGCGGCTGCTAGGGGCACCACTAGACTGGTGGTCATGGAGGATGACTGTAGCACTGCTGTCAACCCTGTACCTGTGAGTAAAGCACCCAACTTTGAGCCATGGCCCAGTGCCCAATACATGGTCTCCTTGGCAAAGGTGCTTAACCAATTTTTCATTAGCCAGCCTAAGGCGGTAACACAGATCATTAGGCCGCCAACGCTAGTCCCAAATAGCAGCAAAGCATCCCATGGTCCGGACAATGTATTAATGCCATAGGCTGCTACCCAATGGACGGGTTGCAATAGCCAGTCTATGGGAGATACAACGCTGGTGGGAAAAATAGCGAGCTGATTGCTTTGCTCTAAGAGTATTTGGCTTAGTCGCTCTAGGGGGTGCAGCCATAGTTCTATGGGAAAGAAAATAACCAGGGCAAGTAGATTAAAGCAGTCGTGAATGGTGGCAGCGGCGAACCCCCGTTCAAATTCGTCATCGCTGCCAAGGTAGCCCAGGCTGACTAGGGTATTTGTAATGGTGGTGCCAACATTTGCCCCCATCACCATGGGAATGGCCGTGGCTAAGGGGAGACCACCAGCAACCAGGCCCACCAATAGGGTGGTAATAATGCTGGATGACTGCACTAAAGCAGTGGCTAGAATGCCCAGTAACAGGCCTAACCAGGGGGTGGCGGCTAAGTTCAACCAGCTTTCTATCTGGGGACCAAAAATCGATTGAAACCCAAGATTTAGTAGATCAATAGAGGCAAAAAGGCCATAGATGGCTGTTAGGATACCGCCTGCGTAGAGCCAGGATTGACCTAAACTAGGTGTCTGAGACTCTAATGGGCTATTTTCTACTGAGGATAGTGTTTCAGCGGCTGCATTAGCCGTTGACGATAGATCAGTTGCTGCTGCCGTTGTTTTGTCGGTTTCAGCAAGAGCATTGGAGTCACTTTGAGAAGAAGAAGTTGCCATGAACGTTGATGCGCTAATTAACTGGGTTGAAGCCTGGGCTCCACCTGCGTGGCAGGAGGCTTGGGATAATTGTGGCTGGCAAATTCAGCCTGGTATTCTGTCTCAACCGGCGGGGGTCTTAGTCTGTCTGACGCCAACGCTGGCGGTCATGGCCGAGGCGATTCGGCTTAAAGAGGAGGGTGCCCCAGTTAACCTTATCTTTGCGCACCATCCCTTAATTTTTAGTCCGCTCAAATCTGTGGCAGCGGGGGATGCGGTTGGGGATATGGTTCGTCTCAGCATTACCCATGGCATTGGGGTGTACAGTGCCCATACTAATTTTGATCAGGTCGCTGATGGTACGGCTGATGTTTTGGCCCAGTTGCTACAGCTACAAAATTCGGTACCGGTGGTGCCCACCCAAGATGGTTTAGGCTATGGTCGAGTGGGTGATTTGCCAAGTGCTCAGTCTTTGGATGAGCTGCTGGCGTTGATTCAGGCTAAGCTCAACCCGCCGAATTTAATTCATTCACCGACGGCGGATTTACAGCAAGTGATTGACCGGGTTGCTGTGTTGGGTGGTTCCGGTGCCAGCTTTATGTCGGCGGTTGCGACAACGGGAGCCCAGGCCTATCTGACGTCCGATTGTAAGTTTCACCAGTTTCAGGAAGGACGCGATCGCAACCTGATCCTGATCGATGCAGGCCACTATGCTACCGAACGCCCCGCCTGTGCCAAACTTGTGGAGAAATTTCAGCAACAGGGCGTTACCTGGACCCAACTTAGCACCACCGACGAAGACTTCCGTCAATTTTGGTGAGACATTTAGAGTCTAGACACTCTTCTTTACTCGCTTTAGTCCTTCTGCACCACCGACCCTGCTCACATCCTGTTCCAGCTTGGTCACTTTAATATCCTTAATCTCATCCTCCATGGCTTGGTCCAGGTTGCTGATGTAGTAAGACATACTGTGATCAGCAATCAAGTCAAGGCCTGACTCGAATGCGCTTTTAACTAAACCCATAAACCCATCAAAGGCTCGGTAAATAGCCTTGTAGTTATCGACTAAGAATCCCTTTGAGTTAAAGTACTTTTCGGTTCCCAAGTGACCATAGAGATGCATTGGGTTGCGCAATGAAAACGGCGGTGGCACATGGGGAACAACATCATTGTTGTTAACAAAGCGAAAAGCCCGACCTGACAAGTTTTTATTGAGTTGTCGGCTAAAGGTAAGATCGCCTACACGAGGTTGTCCAAAGGTGTATAAGCCTGCAACGTTGAAACCATTTTCTTGCAGTGATGCTGCAGCCATGGTGGCTAATGCACCTCCCAAACTATGCCCAGTAATGATTAATGGTGGTAGTTTTGCGGCAGTACCACTGACCTTTTGCCAACGTTCAATTTGTTTGAGAACGTCTCGTTCAATATCTGCCCAACCAAGAAAGAATCCTGTGTGAACTTTACCCTTGTAGGACGATACGGTGGTTTTGCCAGCCCGCCGAATTGTAAAGTTACGCAGTTTCATATCTAAATTGGTGGTCCAATCACGGATCTCTTGAGTACCGCGAAATACTAACACCATGCATTCGTTAGTTCGAAAGATAAAAGCCTGGGTATCACGTTTCTTAGCGTTGAAATATCGAAAGTTATTACGAATGTCGATTTTCCATAGCTCTGCGATTTTAGCCACATATCTCACATCTTCGTATACTAGCCGAGATGCTTTTGCCAAACTGAGGGCAAGCTTAGTGCTGTAATGGCTAACATCTCCTAGTTTCTCAAAATCACCTTCTTTATAGGGAGATCGCAGAATGCGATAACCAAACTTTTCAAACAGCTGTCTGACACCGTCAAAACCGTGGTCATAAATGTAGTTATAAAGCTGATCGTAAACTCTCGAATCACAGTTATGACGATAGGTCTCGTCTGCAATTAGCCTGATCCAATAGTTGAGCCAGGGTTTTACTTCCTTTACACTAAATGCCTTAGATTCAACCATGTAGCCAAAATGCTCTAGACCGTTGAGCATTTGGTTAAACCAATCCCGCATCGATGTTTCTGCGTAATACTCTTCTATGTCAGATATCTGCTTTTCATGGTCAGATGTCGATTGATCAAGTTTTTCCTTACGATTTTTTCGCTCTTTAGCACTGCCCAAAGCTTCGTTCAAGAGCTGATTTGTTACCCTAAATGTCTTGCTTTTTGCTGCTGTTGTCTCAGGTATGTTGAGCGGATAGTCTCGATATTCCTCAAAGGCCAAAATACTTAACGCGCTGGAAATACCAGGATCATTTTCAAACTCCCGTGTGGCTCGCCGTAGAAAATCAATGCGTTGCCATTGGTGGTACTTACTATAACTACGGACGCCATAGGCCAAGGCGATGGCACTAAGGCCTACTGCGGCGGCAAATGCCCCCTGAATCCGTAAAAACCATTGCCGTTGAGTGGCTTCAATGGTTTCAAGGCTATCGCCATTTGGGGTTTGCGGTGTCTGAGCTTCATGGTCAAGCAGTGGCGAAATGCTGTCTTCAACCTGATTGATGGCAATGTTGCTTTCTGCCTTAGGTTCTGGAGTTGCTGGAGCGGCTCCCATCAACAGTACACTACCCATAAGTGCTGCTGTTCTGACTGAAAGAATACTCACTGAAAAACGCACCATAGTCTACTAATGAACCAAATTGCTTCGATGCTACCGAAGCCTGAACTCGTTTGTTGTAAAGGATAATGAAAATTGATGTATCTGATACCTGGCCGCAGGATACTGGGGGTGCGATCGCAATTCAAAACCGTCTGCGCAGCCAGGTAATCACCACCGACCAATTTGCAGCAATCACCACTGTGGCAGGCATTGATGCAGGCTTTGAGCAGGATGGCACCATCACCCGTGCTGCGGTTGTGGTTTTACAGCTGCCGGAACTAACACTGCTAGAACAGGCAATCGCCTATCGCCCCACGACATTTCCCTATGTGCCTAGCCTGCTATCGTTTCGCGAAATGCCGACGGTATTAGATGCCCTGAGGCGGCTAACCCTGGAGCCCGATTTAATCCTCTGTGATGGTGCAGGCATTGCGCATCCCCGCCGATTAGGCATTGCCAGCCATCTGGGGGTGCTGATGGATAAACCCACAATTGGTGTCGCCAAATCTCGTTTGCTAGGGACCCATGGAGAGTTACCTGCTGACAAAGGAGCCTGGGTGCCGCTAATGGATCGTGGTGAGCGGATTGGAGCTGTGCTGAGAAGCCGCACCGGGACTAAGCCGCTGTTTGTTTCCGCAGGACACCGCATTAGCTTGGAAACTGCCGTTGACTATGTGCTGCAATGTACGCCTAAGTATCGTTTGCCAGAAACCACACGGTTGGCCGATCGGTTAGCATCAAATCGAGGTCCCATGCCCTCGGTTGGCACCTCTGCAACGGATGGCACAGAGCAAATGGAATTATTTTGAGAAGGTCTTGAAATTGGATTTGCGCCCCCGTGTAGAGGCGTTCCCTGGAACGCCTCTACACGGGGGCATTTTGCAAGGCTAAATATGTTGAACCTTATCCTTTACAGGAAAACGTACCTTGGGTAAATGGGCATATTTATCCTCGTCCAAACGGTATCCGGCAGCGCACACCACCACCGAGCGATAGCCCATCTCTGGCAACCCCAGAATTTCGTCGTACTGATCCGGCATAAATCCTTCAATGGGGCAGGTGTCGATACCCAGTAGGGCTGCACTGACCATCAGCTGCCCCAGGGCAATATACACCTGACGGGTGGACCAGCTATCAACATCGGGTATCCCCTTCATAAAGCCCTTGACCACATTACTGAAGCCTTGAAGGGACTCCAGGTCCACACCCCGGACTTCTGATATACGAGCCATCGAGCGATCTACATCTGTTTCGTCTAGCCCAGTTTTGATGGCGAGCACCACCAGATGAGACGCATCCAGGACCTGAGACTGCTTCCAGGTAAATTCCAGTAGCTTTTGTCGAATGGCTACGTCATCCACCACAAAGAATTTCCAGGGTTCTAGACCAAATGAGGAGGGGGCTAAAACTAAACTTTGCTCCAGGGCTGACCAGGTCTCTGCTGGAATTTTTTTACTTGCATCAAACATCTTGGTGGCATAACGCCAGTTAAGGGCTTCGAGGACAGATTCACTTGAAAAATTTGGGGCAGCCATGAAAAATACCGGTTCAACATGGCTTTTATAGCAGTTATGGGGGGATTTCAACACACAACTAAGATACTCAACCAGAATTAACGCTATGGGCATGCTGATGAGATACCGAACGCTATCAGTCAGGATTGCGTTCGGTATCGAAGGGCATCCACAAGGGAATGCCCCTACAGGGTTGTCCATTTTTAATTGGATTGAATGAATTCGGATTTGGTATCAGTTGCTCCTAATGGCCATAGCAGTTGTATGGCAGAGTTTGTTCTATGGTTGTTTCTTTATGGGATTGCGATCGCGTTTGCAACGCTTAGGATCTTTTAGAATGTCTTAAATTTTTGAGTGCCGCTAACGCAAACTGCTCTTCAGCTTCCCCTTGCAGTAGGTGAACCATGAATTTTCCCAGTTCGGTTTTAGGACTAATACCTGTTTCCTTTTCAAAAATAACGGCTAAATTCTTCACAGCCTCTGCTCTGCTAAAACAATAGTGCATTTCCTTGTCAAGCGTATCCTTGCTAGTCTGTAGCTTCTCATTGAGTTGGCTTTGGATGGATGCTTGCAGCTGAGCCCATTCCTGGGTCTGTTTAGTTGGATGACCTAAGACATGCATGCTCCACTCGTGCTCAATTTCACAGAGCCAAAAATTTAGGGGGGCATGATAAGTGGCTTTTACAAGAATCCGCAGTAATGTATATCGATCTTTAGCCTGAGTCAGTGGCGATGTCCATAACAATTGGCAATACTTAGTGGCGTCTGATGGAATCTCAACAGATTCTATGGGGGTTTCTATCTTAGAGGGCTTATTGCGGTGGTTACGAAATTGAGTCCAGCCCTTATGCACAAGACGGCGAATCTCTTCAATTGAGAAATCCATGCCCTGAAGCTCATAGATTTGTTGAATTTGAGCTTCAGTAAAACCGCTAATGTATTTGAGTCTTAGCGCTGTGAACTGTGGCGAAAAGCTGGCTGTAGAGAGATGATTCATCGCTCTACCGATTTTTGCTAAGCAGTCACGGGCACGGCTATCTGGTAATGAATCTTTTGCAAGAGAGGGTCCGTCTGTGTGTAACTGCCATTCATTTTCTAAATTAGCCTGGTTTAGCAAAAGACAATAATTGATCAAACGGCTCAAGGCGCTGAGGCTATTAACATAGCGATCAGGACGAATATAACAGTGTTGAAAAACCACCGACATAGACGCTATTAGATCCTTAACCATCAACGCCTGCAGTGGCTGAGTCCGTAAGCTATCGATTTTTTGATAAATAGCGTAATTGAAGGCGAATAATGAATGTAAAACATCACTACGGGGAGAAAATAATCCCTGTAATCTTCGATATATCAATATGTCAGACAGGGTAGAAGAAATACTTTGAGTAGAGGGTTTTATGATCTCCAGTTCTTCTTTGCCAATTCGCTCTAAAAGATCGCTTCTTGAGGAATACCCAAGTTTTGTAGCTAACTTTTCTAAACGTTCCCAAGCATTGTCAGAGAGAGAAATATTACGGCGTTTGCGTCGCTGACTTTCATCGGTCAAGGTTGGTGGACGACCACGCTTGGGTTTGGAGATAGGGACAGGTGATACGCTCTCGGGTGAGTTAAAGGATTCAGCATCAGGTTTTGCTGACAAGGGCATGTGCTTTTACCTTGAATCTGCAGCTAAGCACCTATTGAATTAGGTTACGTAATAAACAGGTATAACATTAATCTATACAAATAATGTGGTCAGACTGGCCCTTGTATTAATCATTCATGACTATTTATCACGGCTAACCAAAGCCGACTGCTTTAAAGTTACGTAATTAATAGGCATATTGCCATCAGTGGATGGCTCCATAGGACTTCATTCTCAATTATTTGATGTTTAGAGACTATTTAAAGCTGAATTATATTTACACGTAGGTAATTTTGAAGTGACCTTATTTGTAAGGATTGCTCACACTTCTAATGCACAAATGAGTAGAAAAACCTATAAAGAGTAGTATTACTTATATGAAACCATGATAAATTTAATTGCGTAACTTACGTAGCTTAATTATGCTTGCCTGCCAGTTAAGTATTTGTGTTTGGTGAAAGGCAAGTTTCAGGATATAGAAAGGTGGTTTTCTTGAATGTCTGTTTTAGCGATCGCATGCCAGTTTTTCGCTTGGCTGTGATGCTTGGGCAGCATCGTTTAAGAATGGTGTATGAGAGTTTCTGTAGATGTTGCTTTTGAATAGTCTTTGGTTATTGGGCCGATGGATCGAAAACAGCTGGAATGTATGGCGGTTAGTGAAGTTGTTGTTGAATTGCTGAATGGATCACGATTAGTGATGCCAGAAGGCGTCGCTATCATCTTTATTCACTGGCTTAAATGTTTGACTGCTAATGGTTTTAGCGATGTGACTATTACCAGTAAAAAGCAGAAACATGAAATTGTGATGCAACTGGGCGCAGGAAGTGTTATCCAAACTAAGGTTCCCTTTCATCAAGCTGAAGATATCCGAAAGCGCCTGGCGAGCTGATCTTGTAAGGGTTCCTGATTTCTGTTGGAGGTGAGTAAGTTAGCTTAGACAGTAACAATAAATATGGTTGTTGATTGCAGAGAATGCAACAGGCCGGGCTCTGATGACTATGAGCTCGGCCTGTCCTTTAAGTAAAGGCTTTTAGAATATAGTTTGGAGATGATCTCGATGAGCTTTAAAAAAGAGTATCGTCAACTACCTACAGAAGGAATAGTGGTTGAGATTGTTCGTAAAAGTGAAGAGTGGCGTGTTCAGGTATATGGTGTGTATTGGTTTGCCAAGGCAAACAGGCATCTAGACTTTAATCCTGGAGATATTGTTCGAGTTGTTGGCCGTAGGGGGAATAAACTGATTATTGACAAGCAAAAATGCGAATCACTTTACACTATTGACGATCACTGATGTAGCAGGTGTTATATGGGTCCCAATAATTACTCAAATTCAGACGCCAGAAACCAGTAAGGTTCTGCATTCTGGCGTCTGACTTGTGGCATCTGACTCGTGGCATCTGTAGCGCTTTGCTCTTCATCGTTCGCCCTTAGCGTTCTCGAAGAGTAGAGTATTCTACCCTTGGGAAAAAAGTCCCGTTTTGAGTTGATACCCGTGATTAGAGCTATGAATCACCCAATAAACATCCGATTATGCTGTCGGTCATAGTGCAATTCGCCACAGGTGATCATGTTGTGTAAACTGCTACCTAATGAAGGCATAATTTCACAAATGGGGGAATGTAGCTGCTGAGAACATTCCTGGGCTAGTTCATAAAGACCATAAGAATGTGCTTTGAGTAATTTAGGTACTAACTGGCTAATGTTCGACACTAGACTTTTATCAGAGGTGAATTTCATGAGCACATATACCTAACGCTTCCCCTTAATTACGCCATAGGAATCGTTAATCTAGTGTGAGCTTGTACAGTCTGTTGAGAAAACTTCAAGATCCCACACCAGATGTTATTTTTCTTTGAATTTCCCTCAGAGACAAATTTGTTTTGAGGATCTGATACCCAATCCGAATAAAGAAAAAACAGCCCTTGACAAGATTGTCAGAGACTGTTTGATGTGTTGTATTAACGTTGTGTTCGGTCTCAAATAAGAAGCCCTCTATGGACGCTAAGGCTCACAGAGGACTTCGGTTTAGATATAAAGTTTAGGCGATAAGGCCATATGTTTGTATAGACATATGGTCAGAGATAGAGCGTTATGCAATAAATCGTTTCATCTATGAATCCACCCTATGACAGCATGAACCATGCGACACATGTGAGCGGTGAACCCCACTGACCCTTAATATAATCGTCAATTTTCCTTGGATTGTGCTTGGGCTCACAGCCAGATAAGAGCGTTGCCTCTGTGATTCATGCATAAATTGCATGAATCTAATTATGACCTATCCCTACCTGCCATAATCGGAATGTCATCCAGCCCCCACGGTTATGAAACTAGTGCTCAAAGCACTCATTCGCAGCTATCAGATTTTAATTTCCCCCCTGTTGCCCGCGACCTGCCGCTACACACCCAGTTGTTCAAGCTATGCCCTGGTTGCTATCGAGCGCTTTGGCCCGTTGCGTGGTAGTTGGATGGCTATTAAACGCATTGTCCGCTGCAATCCTTGGCATGAAGGGGGCTACGATCCGGTCCCTTTGATGCCGATGGTGGGCAAAACTGACCTCAGCGATTTAGTGCTCACTAACGAAGTGTCCGCCAAAGTGTCCGCTAAACCCCTGGATGACGCTCAAGAAACATCCACACCCAATCAAGACTAGTCGTTTCTACCAACTCAGCTCTAGACCAGGTAGAGCCTTTCTAACCCACCCCCAGCCCCAGTATGAAACGAGTCAACCTCAATGAGTTAAAAGACCAGGGAGTTTCCCACAATACCGCCATTCGTAAAAAAGTCATGTTACGGCCAGGAGATATTCCTCACCTGACTAACTTTTCCCAGGCGACATTTGCTCCGGGGCAGGTGGCTAGCGCCCATGCCCACTCGGATATGTATGAGGTGTTTTTTGTGTCAGCGGGTAGTGGCACAATGGCTGTGAATGGCATGGACCAAGCCCTGTTGCCAGGGGTGTGCATTCTGGTGGAGCCCGGCGATGTTCATGAGGTGACGAATACGGGGGCAGAGCCCCTGGTGCTGACTTATTTTGGGATCACATAATGCCCTATGATGTGCCGCCGCCGCCGTTGGATAATCCTGTTTACCTAAACCATCGGCGTTGGATGCTGCGGGCCTTGGCACTGGCAGAAGTGGCTGGGGAGGCAGGCGAAGTGCCGGTGGGTGCTGTGCTGGTGGGTCCTAATGATGACGTCATTGCTGAAGCCGTTAACCGTCGAGAGCGGGATCATGACCCCACCGCCCATGCCGAAATTTTAGTGCTGCGTCAGGCGGGACAATCGTTACAGAATTGGCATCTCAATGACTGTCGTTTATACGTCACGTTAGAACCCTGTCCGATGTGTGCTGGTGCAATTGTGAATGCGCGGTTGGGTTTACTAGTGTATGGCGCAGACGACCCCAAAACCGGGGCCGTACGCTCTGTTATCAATGTGCCAGATGGACCAGCGTCTAATCATCGATTAGCCGTACAGGGGGGAATTCTCGCATCTTCCTGCCAGCAGCAGTTAAAAAACTGGTTTCGGCAGAGACGGCGGTAAAACTGTCCTGTCCACTGACAGAGCTAACCTAAAGATAGGTATATGGTATGTATACAAATGTGGAGTTGAGTATCGTCGGGCACATGGCTCACAATACCTATATCCCCTTTGGGTGTTTTCTTCATTGTCCTGAGTATCGCTAATGGCCTTTAGTCCACAATTTTTGCTTCCTAGACAGCCAGCACCCCAATCACGGACTATCCTCTGTCAATCGAAGCTATCCCCCTGGCTTACTCCGTTAGCCTACAAAATTGGTGAGAAGGTTCTTCTGCCGAACTTTTTTAAGACTATTCGCATCACTGGTCAGGAAAATATCCCCACCAGCGGTCCGGTTGTGTATGCGCCGACCCATCGTTCCCGGTGGGATCCTTTGTTGATAGGGTTGGTGGGCCATCAGTCAACGGGGCGTTACTTGCGGTTTATGGTGACGGCAGATGAATGCTTGGGTCTACAGGGCTGGGCTATTAAGCAACTGGGTGGGTTTCCGGTGAATGTGAGGAGACCTGCGATCGCAACTCTACGCCATGGCATGCAGCTCCTGAAAAACCAAGAAACCCTGGTTATTTTTCCAGAGGGTAATATTTTTCGGGAAGAGCAGGTCCAGCGTCTTAAGCCTGGCCTAGCCAGATTAGCCCTACAGGCTGAGCAGTCTACACCCAATCTGGGGGTTAAGGTTTTACCCATTTCTCTAGCCTACGACAGCCTTCATCCCAGCTTTGGTAGCAGTACCGAGATCCGCATTGGTCAGCCATTAACTGTTAGCAACTACCTGCACACAGGGTCAGCTAAGCGACAGGCAACCCTCCTGACAGCAGACCTAAAGCAATCGTTAGAAACGTTATCTCGATGTGAGCAACCGTTAGCATTGGCGGCGTAATCGCCCCTGAAAAATTTACGGCTCTCAGCGGCTACAAACGGCCTCAATTATCTGTTGTTGCATGGCAGCCAGTTCTGCCGAGGGCGTGTTGACGTTAAATAACGCTTGAATAGCATCTAAACGCAGTCCCTGGTCAACAAAATAGTCAGCGTGCTGGATGGCCACCCAATCTTCAGTGGGGCTCCAATCTTCAGTGAGTAAATCAGGATCTTTGGGAATGGTATTTAATGCCAGCTCGTTACTAATCTGTTGACGGAAATCTTCAGGTAACAGGCGAAAATCGGGAAACTTGGCTGGATTCTCGGCACCAGCATCTAAATAAACCTCTAACCGATAAATGGTATCAGATTGTAGTGGCTCACCACCGTACATCACATGACTGGTGGTCGATGCAGGAATATACTCCCAGAAGACTTCATTCGTGGCCTCATCCCGTAGAGCTAGCTTTTTAATGCTGCCGGGTTTGAAAACAATCACAGGCTGCTCGTGCCAAATTGCCGGCGTCCCTTCACCCGCCGTAGCCGGTGCGATAATGCACAGGTCGCCACGGGAAATTAGCGGTGGATCTTCATCGTCATTATCCAACAGACGTCTGACGATACTGTTTAACTGTGAGGCTGCCTGTGCCTCAGCAGTGGGCACCGTGGTAGGCACGATTGATGCCAATAGAACCCCTAAGGATGAACATAGTAATTTGGTATATACAGATGCTCTAATCATTGTTATTTCCTCTTGAATTGTGCAAGTTTTTGTCAGGAAAATTGTGTTTTAGAGTTTCTCTAGCATTGAACTATTGCTGTTTAGGACGAATGCGTTGAAAACCTGGCAAATGGTAAAGCCAGACTGTTGCCGTTGGTAATAACCATGGCATCAGAACAGATGCTGTAATATGCATTTGCAAACCAACTAAACCAGAGGCGGCGCTAAGGAGAATAATGCTGAGCCAGCGCTGTCGCTGCGATAGGTCATGTCGCCTCGCGACAATGGCTGAGCCCGCACCCAGAAAAGACGCCACACCCACCATCCACAGGGTGGGAATGGGAACAACCTGATGACGTTCTAAGAAATGATGTATGGCATAGGCATGGGCTTCAGTGCCTGTAAATCGTCCGGGTGGATAGGTCGATTGTGCAGGATAACGTTGGTGATGCCAGTAAACGACCGCAGGGGGTGGTTCTGTGTAATCTTTGGTATCTCCTAATCCAGCACCACCATAACCACCGGCCCCAATTAAAACAATCTGATTTTTCCAGGTCAGTGATGCAGATGGCTCCAATAGCTCAGACGATGAAATGGCTTGGTAAACCTGGTCGGCTGGGATAGAGAAATCTAAAATTGGCTGTAACCAACGCTGTTTAAGTAGTCGTGATAGAGCAGAGAGATGTTGCTGAGAGAGATTCTGTAATAGTGGATTGTTAGTTGGGCGAGAACTGACGTTAAGAAGTTGTGTCCTTAGATCTGTTGTACTTAAGATCGAGGGCGACAATGAACTGCCGCCTACCTGTGCCAGGGCGGCTAAATAAGCAAATGGGCAGCGGGTTTGGCAGTCGGTGAGGGGGGGCCTCAGGTAGTGCCACGGGGCGTTGGCATATCCCTGCATGCTCCAGGCCAGATCGGTGACGCCTGACCGGGGACCAATTTCTTCCCCTCGGCTCAGAACCGAGCCTAGCACCAGCCAGATGCCTTGTTCGGCAGCATTTTGCAAGGATTGTCTTAAGATAGGCTCGTTTTCGTCCTGGCGTCGATCAAACAGATAATCAATGCCAATGACCGAACTTTGACCGGATGAAAGAATATCAACCAGTTGAGCAATATAGCGCCAATTCATCTGATATGGGGTAAAGCCATCAATTTCTGAGACAGCTTTGTCGTCGATTTGCACCAGTAGTATGGGAGGAGTAGATGATGTGGGAATCTGTTGGGTGACCTGGCGATAAACTGACTGACTGTAGAGACGCTGGGATAGGAGCCAATCTCGTATGGAGGGTGTGATGGAAAGAAGTGCGATCGCACCCAACACCACACCCTGTCGCACACTGGGTAGCCAAGGGTCTAACCGTGCTTTCCAACCAAGCGGTTGTAGTTGAAAGAATGCTGCCCCACGATGACTAAATAAAGAGGGAATTAGGTGTGCCGATGGATAGGTTAACGTACTTTCTGAGCGAAGCGATTGGCTAGCTTTCTGTAAGGCTCTGTGGACATCGTCAAATTGAACTAACCGTCGTAGAAACTGGTTTAAAAAGGCCTGAGCTACCTGATTATGTATCGGTTCTCGCATTACCACAACCTGGTTTAAACCTAAATCCACCAGGGTGTCGGCAATATCAAGACCTTTGCAAGAGTTAAACAGGGCAAACTGTAAGCCATTTTGTTGGGCCTGTTTTAAGTAGGGACCCAGCTCGCGCATCGAGATATTGGCATTGGGGGCAATGGCAATTTCACCCCCAACGCTATCGGCTTCATTACTGTGGCCAAAAAAGAACAACATGTCCCAGCCGTTAGAATCGCTGATTTCACGACAAATCGCCTGGCCCAGATCTGCTACATTCATCCCCGGTCGCCAGCCCACCTGATGGATTTCGGCCAACGTACTCAACGTCTCGATAGCTTGTAAATCTCCAGAGAGATCGAGACCAGTTTCGTCACCAATGATCACCAATACTCGGGCTTTACGTCGATGTTTTTTGGGGGGTGTTGCTGCTGTGCGAATGTTGGCCGGTAAGCGGGCAATACAAATAGACTGATGCTGACTAAACTCAGCACTGACCTCCCAACTCTCCCAAGGCAGCCGAGAAAGATGTATGGGATTACAGGTGATAAATAGAGTAATGGTTTCAGGGCTGGTTGGATCGATTGTGGCCGCTTTACCCAACTGACGACGAATGGGAAACAGCGGTTCACTGCGGAGCCAACGATGAAATTCCGAAAGAAATTTGGCTTCTGCCTGCACCAACTGGCTATGCCAATCAGTGCGCTTAGAAGAGATTTGGCCAGTAACCCCGGCTCGCCCTCGCATAGGTTGCTCATTATTACCAAAGGCTGACTGGTAATAGCCTAAATAAGCCCGTTGCCAACGCTGGTAGAGTACCGTCAGCTGTTCTGGATAAGGCAGTTGTGCCATGAGCTGTTGCCCCTGTCCCCAAGTCAGCTCAAAGAAGCAGGTCTGGCTTATTTGATTAACGGCTAGGCGATAGGTTTGGGCCATTACGTTCCGGATTGACTAAATCGCAGTATTGCCAATTGTTTGAAAGTTATTCAAGTCGTGAATAAGTTCTAAGTAACCAGAAATATGATGATTTGACACAGTCAATAAATAGACTTATCTGTATTTTCACTGTTTAGATAATAATAAGTATACATAGCTCTATGGATTGAGAAATAAGCGTGAAAACCACTGATGTAGGTGAATGTTCATAAACATGAACATTTTTATCTATTGGAATATTTATTACTTCTTAATACCTAGCCCCTGTCCTGCTCAAAACTCCTTTTTTGGTTGTAGAGATGATGCATGTCTCCGTCTATCTCAAGTGTTTTCTGGCTAGTGTGGTGTGGTTAGTGTCGACTGTAGTATCCCCTGTGGTGATAGCCCAGGGGGTAGAACCGTTGCCCCCTGAGCCTGTGACTCCACTGCCTGAACCGGAGCCATTGCCTGCCCCAGAGGATTTGTTGCCTCAACCATCGGTGCCGTCAGATTTGCCTGAACAGGGGATAGCTGTGCCAGGTACCTTTGTGGTCAGTGCTTTTCGAGTGGTGGGTAGTACTGTCTTTAGTGAGTCGGAGCTAGGGGCGGTAACGGCTGACTATGTCGATCGACCCATTACGTTTTCTGAGCTATTTGAGGCGCGCGCAGCGATTACGCAACTCTATGTCGATGCCGGGTATATCTCTTCAGGGGCATTTATTCCATCCGACCAATTGATTGGGGATGGTGTGGTCACGATTCAGGTAGTGGAAGGTGGTTTAGAAGATATTCAGATTACTGGCCTCAAGCATTTGGACCCTGGCTATATTAGTTCTCGCATTGAGGTGAGAAATGACGCTCCACTAAATGTCAATCGTTTAGTGGAATCGTTACAGTTGTTACAGATTAATCCACTGATTGAGAATTTGTCGGCGGAGCTAGCCGCTGGCACCCAAACTGGCAGTAGTATTCTTAACCTGCAAGTGAAGGAAGCGCCGAGATGGGGCGGCACGATCTCTTTAGATAATTTTCGCTCGACAAGTGTGGGGAGTTTTCAGCGGCGGGCGACTCTCTCCAATATCAACCTGCTGGGTAAAGGGGATAGTTTTGTAGCGAGCTATGGCTACACCAATGGCAGTGATACCTGGGATTTGGGATACACCATCCCCCTGGGGCCTCACAACACGTCGTTGGCCATTGACTACAGCACGACCGACAGTCGCATCATACAAGATGCATTTGAGGTGCTAGATATTGAGTCGGACTCGACAAATTTGGTATTGAGCCTGCGCCAGCCAGTGATTGAAACCCCTACCGAAGAACTGGCTCTGGAATTGGCGTTTGACTACAGACGGTCTGAAAGTACGTTCCAGTTTGGGGATATTCGGTTGCCATTACAGACGAGTGGCAGTGACGATGGAGTTACCCGTATATCGGCAATTCGGTTTAATCAGGAATGGACGCAGCGCAGTGCACGGGAAGTGTTGGCACTGCGATCGCAATTTAGTCTGGGTACTGACTGGTTCGATGCCACCCGTAATTCTGGCGATCGCCCCGATGGTCAATTTTTGAGCTGGCAAGGGCAGGCCCAGTGGGTGAAAGCGTTTGATAACGATCAGCTCTTTCTCGCCAGGCTGACGGGGCAGCTATCTGACGGGCCGTTGCTGTCGCTAGAACAGTTTCGTTTAGGGGGGCAGGGCAGTGTGCGGGGTTATCGTCAGGACCAGGCCACCACTGACAATGGGGTGTTTGCCTCAGTGGAAATGCGTTTCCCACTGTTTGAGGTGCCTAGTATTGATAGCGCCATGCAGATCGCCCCGTTTATTGACTATGGCGTCGGTTGGAACAACGGCGAACAGGTGGATCCCGATCCCAATAACCTGCTGAGTATGGGCACGGGGTTGCTATGGCAAACGGGCGATCGCATCAGTGCTCGTCTAGATTTTGGCATGCCTCTGATTGATCCAGGAGAAGAAGGAAACTCCTTTCAAGAGAGTGGTTTTTTGTTTAGCATCACAGGTCGCCTTTTTTAAGGGGCAGTCTCGTAAATTTACTGAAACTTTATTTCCCCACTAAATCGAGAAATGCTACCATTCTGCCTAAATTATCTGGACACAAAATACGCGCGCATCTCAGGCGCATCTGGTTTATCTAAGTTGAGTTTCGTCGGTTTCCGTAGGTCTGTCATGGCTGGGAGGTTTTGCGTGGAAAATATGCGATCGCAATGGTATTTTGCTACTAAGCTAGCTGCTGTAGCTTTATTGGGTGGTTTACTCACACCGACGACAGCTAACGCCCAAATTGTGCCCGACAATACCCTCAGTGATGAAGCCAGTGTTGTCACTCCCGATACGCTTATTCGGGGAGAAAACGGAGACTTGATTGAAGGGGGAGCCGCCCGAGGTGACGATCTCTTCCACAGCTTTGAAGACTTTAATGTCAATGACCTCCAGCGGGTGTACTTTGCTAATCCAGCGGGGATTGACTCTATTTTTAGTCGGGTCACTGGCAACAGTATTTCGGAGATTTTAGGCACCCTGGGTGTGGATGGTGATGCCGATCTATTTTTCCTCAATCCCAACGGCATTGTTTTTGGCGAAGATGCGCAGTTAGACATTAGCGGATCATTTTTTGCCACCACTGCCGACGGTTTTGAATGGGGTGAAGGGCTAGTGTACAGCGCCACTAATCCCACTGCGCCACCTTTGTTGGCCGTAACGCTGACGCCAGGGCTACAAATCAGTGCCGCACAGCGGGCCATTGAAAATCGCGGCAGTCTTTCAGTGGGTCAAGACTTAACGTTAGCTACAGGAGATTTGACCCTGACCGGTGCACTATTGGCTGGAGAAAATCTGAGGTTATTAGCGACCGACACGCTGGAGATACGGGATAGCCAGACTCAGTCTTTTATTGCATCCGCTGATGATACCTTGTTACTACAAGGCGATAGCTTAGTAGATATTTTTGCCCTTGCGCACCCCGATAGTGGACTGTTTTCAGGGGCAGATATGATACTACGCTCAGATAATACGGTCATTGGAGATACCCATTATTTTTCCGGTGGTTCATTCAGAATTGAACGACTAGATGGGACTGTGGGTGATCTAACGAGCCCTAACGATCCCGTGATTCTGGCTGTGGGTGATATTGCTATTGGTGACTATCAAGACGGCGCATCTTTACATGTTTTAGCCGGTGGCAGTGTGATTTTGGGGAATGTGGTCATCAATCAACCCGGCTCCGTTGATGACACCATTGGTCCTAACAGTACTAATCCTCTTTTTCGAGCTCTGTCCAACATCACGTTGAGCAATGGCAATACAATTGTTATCGATGGATCAGCAAAACCGACCCTAGATGTTCGGGCTGGAATTGATTGGAGTCAAGTGCCAGGGTTCCCAGGAGGGTCTGTCGAGACTCCACCGGGTTCTATTGGTCCCACATTAAATCCCACACCCAATGGCAGTCTGATTTTAATTGGCAATGTGGATGCCAGCCGAGAGAATGCAGCTGTCTTTGAAAATTCTAGTGTCTTTATTACCAATCAATTCAATCGTAACGATGCCCTACCTAGGGACGCTGTCACAAGTAGTATCTCCATCGGTAATATTGATACATCTACTAGCCAAAATCAAACGACCGAAATTGTTCAGGCTGGTGATGTTGCTATTGATGCCTTTGGCAATGTTAGTACCCGCAACATAAATGCATTTGTTGCTGAAGGTAGCGAAGGCATTGCAGGGGCGATCTCTATTCGTAGTGGAACTGGTTCGATCGATACAACGGCCAATGGAGATCCGAACGAAGGAACACTTTTGAGCTCAGCTGGGCGAGGATTTGCTAACTTTATCAGTTTAGAAGCGGCTGGTGATATTGATGTAGGTAACTTGCAAACGTTCACTAATGGCCTATTTGAAAATGGCACATTTAGGGGAATTCCTGTCGTAGATATTCTCAATGACCCTTCATCTGATATTCCCTCAGGGCTGGCTGGCAGTATTGCCGTACAGAGTGGCGGTAGAGTACGGATAGGGGATAATAATGCCATTAACACCCGTGGCATTGATGGTGCAGATGGTGGTAGCGTCAGCATCCGTAGCAATGAGATTCTATTAGATAATGGATTGATTATTTCAGATACGTCTCCATTTCCTCAAGAAAATAACAATATCGGCGCATTGGGGACATCGCAGGCAGGTAATATCTTGTTGGAAACGCAGGCCCTCAGGCTAATTAATGGCGCAGAAGTTTTGACCCGTTCTTTCAATGGTGGTGCTGCGGGTGATGTTGTAGTCCGCCCCATTAATCCGAACCAACCATCGTTTGTGTTTATTGATGGTACTGTTGACATTGAAACAGACCCCACTACGGGAGCCTTTGTGAATGGAGGATTTTCGAGTGGATTATTTTCAACAGCAGAAGAAATCTCCAGGGCAACTGAACGGGGGGAAGTTAGAATAACCACTGATGTTTTAACCATTCAAAATGGTGGCGTGATTAATGCCCGTACCCGCAGTGACAATGATGCACCTGGCAGTAATGTATTGATTGATGTCAACAACTTGAACCTGTTGCGTGGTGGTCAAGTCCTTGCCGTAACCTTTGGTAATGGTGCTGCGGGGGATATTGATGTTGATGCTAACAATAGGGTCAATATTTCTGGTTTTGACAGGACCTTTAATCAACGGCAGGCGGACATGTTTAGGGCTCAATTTATCCGAGCTGCCGCTGCTGGCTTAGGGGCTGAAGAAGCCTATCGCGAAGCTCTGGATGCTACCGACTTCACCATTGATCCAGTAGCCGCATCCAGTGGCATATATGCTAATAACCGCCTAAATTTTGGTGTTCAGGCAGTGGGTAATGCCATTGTTCTTGAACCTACCACCCTGGGTCCTGGTTTACCAGGGGATGTGAATATCACAGCTCCGAATATTACCCTGGCTGATAGTGGACAGATTTCAACCAGTACTGCCCGCTCAGCCCGTAGCGGTGATGTCAACTTAACAACTCAAGTATTGCAACTGATAGACGGTGGTCGTGTAGCTGCCCAGACCTTTGGTCGTGGCATTGGCGGCAATATCCGAGTGAGGCCACTAAATGTGAATCAACCGTCTCGCATCGTAGTGGATGGTGTAGCACCGGTTCAAACTGAAAATTTTACGGTGAATGGTGCGACTTTTGTACGACCCTTTGGTGGTTCTTCCAGTGGGCTAGTGGCATCAACAGAAGATCAGGATATCTTCTACCTAGAAAATCCGTTTGTGCAAATACGAAACAATCTGTCATCTGAGATTGATGGCATTAACTCCACAACAGGTGACGGTGGCAGCATTTTAATTGAAGCCATTGATACCGTTGAAATTCTCAATGGAGGCGTTTTAACGGCTCGTTCCCGTAGTCGGGCTGATGGTGGGGATATTATCATCCGTGGTGCTGAAACCGTAAGTCTAAGAGACGGAGGGCAGATCATTGTTGGTGCTTTAGATTATCGTCGAGGTGCTGCTGGGGATCTGATCATTGATGCGACATCTGACATTGAAATTGTCGGTGAGGATGAGGACTTTCTTTCTCGTAAAATAGCATTTGAAACCGGCTACCAGGCCTATCTTGAGGTTTTATTTAATAACACTCTTTTGATCACGGGACAGACTGGTAATGCTGCTCTGATTGCTCAGGAAAGGGCACCGATTGCGGCTGCATTTAATGCGGATCCCATTAGGGCCAATAGTGCCCTAATTGCTCAGGCAGGTATCAACAGTAGGGAGAGTGGTGATATTCGATTAACAACGGAAGGGTCTTTACGCTTAAGAGATTCTGGGCAGATTGCTTCAGATACCTTTGGCCTCGGAGCTGCTGGTGATATTTTGCTAAATATTTCTGGTGATGTAGAGCTTTCTGAATTAAGTCGAATTTCTAGTCAAGTGCAGTCTAGGGGCGGGACAGAGGCATTTTTACTGATAAACGGAGATGAAGCTCAACGTCCTGTGCCGCTTACTGAGCAAAATCAAATTGTTATTAATAACGCTCGTAATATATCTCTTCAATCTGGCAGTGTGATTGCAGCAGGTACCTTTGGTCGAGGGGATGTCGGCACAATTCAGATCGCGACCACGGACAGTGTCGAACTAGATGGTGGCAGCACCATTCGAGGTAGTGTAGAAACCGGTGGGATTGGAGATGGTGGTGATATTAATGTGAATAGTCGCCGCCTTAGTTTAACTAATGGTGGTCAAATTCAATCGGGTGTTTTTAGGGAGCAAGAAATTAATGGGGTGTTGACCCCTGGTGGGCGAGGTGAGGGGGGAAGCATTAATATCAATGCTACAGATGTCACTATTGATGGCTTTGGTGAAAATCGTAGTGGATTGTTTGTAAGTACAGAACGTGGTGCTGTCGGTTCTGCTGGTACGATTCGAATCGGATCTACGGAAAACCCAACTGAAAATCTGAGGGTCACCAACTTTGGGATTATTAATGCAGCTACTAGTAATGGCAGCGACGCGGGAGGTATAGAACTAAATGTTGGTACACTTCGATTAGAAAACAGTGGACTTGTATCAGTCGATGGTACTCCTCTTGGTTCAGCAACTAATAGCCCTGGCAATCCAGGCAACATCGATATCTTTGCCGATAATGTTGGTTTATTTCAAGGTGGAAAGATTCAGGCGACAACGGCATCCATTGAAGACAGCGGTAATATTAACTTAACCATTGAAGGAGCTTTGGTGTTAGATGGTACCCAAACTTCTAGTAATCCGTCGGGTAGCTGTCTCACCTGTAACCTAATTTCTACTGAAGCCTTTGGTATCGGGGCTACAGGAGGCAATATTAGGATTCTTACCAATTCAGTGGCGGGTAATCTTTTTGAAAACAGCGATATTGTTGCTAATGCCCAGGGGCCTGGTGGTTCAGTTGATTTGTTAGCCAACAACTCCCTGGGCATATTTATCGGCTCAAGACCCCTGAGGGAAATATTCACCTTGCGCAGTGGCCGATCTTTGCAAAGTGATTTAGATGCGAGTTCTGAACTAACGGTCGATGACGGTACTGTGGCGACCGGCGAACAGCAAGATCTGCCTGAAGTGACTATTCCAGACATTGTTGATCCGACTGATCTGGTTGATCGTCGATGTGATCTGCTGGCCAGACAACAAAGTAATACCAGTGAGTTTACGGTGACAGGCAGGGGTGGCCTGCCCTTTACCCCCGATGAACAGCTTGAGGGCAGTGACCTGCTAGAAGACTTGGGTCCTTTGGGCAGCCCCCTAGATGAAATACCCGATGGCTCTGAAGGTGATGATGTGTCGGCCATACCGCCCGTGCCGGAGATTATTGCTGAGCCCCAAGGTTGGACCATGACTGAAGATGGTCAGCTCCTCCTATACGGTAGCGCCGAGAATGCTCAATCTCTTTTGAGTGCTAGCTGTCAAGCATCGACGTCTTAGGGATATGGGGTGACCACAAGGGGTATCCCTACGAGTTTTCTGCTTTGTCTGACTTCCTTGCTCTTTTCTCCAACTGTCTCCATGTTTTCCCGTTCCCTTCGTTTTTGCATAACGCTTTGTCTCACGGTGCTGCTCTGTGTTACCGTCATCCCTGCCAGGGCAAATTTGACGACGGCAGAGCTGATCAAGCGGGGCCAAACTGCCTATGGCCTGGGGCAATATCAGTCTGCAGTAGACCTTTGGCAACAGGTAACTCAGCAAGGAACAGCGCTAGAGCAGGCTAGTGGTTTGAGTAATTTGGGGCTGGCCTACCTGCAGTTGGGGGACTATGACGGAGCAGCGGCAGTAATTGCTGAGGCGCTAGATTATCTGGAGTCAGACCCCCAATCTAACCAACAGCAGCGTATCTTAGCTCAGGTGTTGAGTGCCCAAGGCAAGCTATATATGGCCCAGGGACAACTCAATGATGCGTTGGCGGTGCAGAGACAGGCAACGACTGCCTATGAAGCCGTTGGGGATGAAGCTGGGGTGTTGCGATCGCAACTCAACCAAGCCCAAATTCTCAGAGTGCAGGGCTACTATCACCAAACCCTAATTCAGCTAGAATCGATTGCCACCGATGTTGAGGCCCTCCCCGATTCATCGCTAAAAGCAGCAGGGCTAAGACAGCTGGGCAATGCCTTGCTGCTTAACGGTGACACCCAAGGGGCCGTTGCCCGTTTGCAGCAGAGTCTGGAAGTCTCTAAAGCCATTGACTCGGCCACCGAGACAACGGGGGCATTGTTAAGTTTGGGCAATGCTGATCAGGCTAAGTCAGCCAACTATTATCAGCAGGCTGCTGCGGTTGCACCAACAACGTCCCTGCGTCTACAGGCTCAAGTGAACTTAATAGGTCTTTGGATTAAGGCCGGTAATTTTCAGGCAGCGCGAGACCTGTTGCCAGTAGTTGCCTCAGATTTAAAAGAGCTACCCCAAGGGCGTAACGCCATTACCATTCGACTCAATCTGGCCAACAGTTTGGTTAAGGCCAATGGCGCGGTTTGGGAAAACCGGAAGACCGCTCAGCTATTGGCCGAGACGCTGCAACAGGCACACCATCTCAACGACCAGCAAGGCCAATCCTATGGTTTGGGCTATTTAGGGCAGTTGTATGAATCTCAACAACAGTGGAAAAATGCCGCTAAGGTGACCCAACAGGCGCTGGCCTTAGCCCAGGGCAGTGGGGCCGACATTGCCCTATATCAGTGGCAGTGGCAGCTGGGACGGATTCTCGAAGCCCAGGGGAATATTGACGGTGCGATCGCGGCTTACACCCAAGCGTTGGAAAGTTTACAAAAACTCAGGGTGGATTTGATTGCCGCCAGCCCAGATGTGCGCTTTTCATTTCGAGAGGAGATTGAACCTGTTTATCGACAGCTGGTCGATCTGTTGCTTAAAGCAGATACCGCCAGCACCCAAGATAAAGAGAATAAGCTCCAGCAGGCTCGTAATGTACTTGAATCTTTGCAGGTGGCAGAACTGGTGAACTTTTTTCGGGCTGATTGTGTTGTGACCCAGACCGTAGATATTGAGCAGGTGAGCAGCAAGGCGGCTGTCATCTATCCCATTGTGCTAGACGATCGGGTCGAAGTGGTTTTTCGATTGCCAGGGCAGTCCTTAAACCATCGCTCTGCCATGGTTGCAAAAGAGCGGGTCCTTAATACCTTGTCTCGGTTACAACGCTCGATTTCCTATCCGGGGGTGGATTTGCGATCGCGATCGCGCAATGCCCGTTTTGAAGTAGTGGCAGATCAGCCACTCACATTTATAACACCGGCCCAGCAGCTGTATGACTGGTTGATTCGCCCCATTGAAGCCGATTTAGCTACCGCCGATATAGACGTACTGGTCTTTGTGCTAGATAGTGCTCTGCGCAATGTGCCCATGTCGGTGCTGCACGATGGCAATCAATACCTGATCGAACGCTATCCCATTGCCCTCACACCGGGGCTGCAATTAATTGACCCTGAACCCCTGGCCAATCGAAATATTCGAGCGTTAGTGGCAGGACTGTCTGATTCTGTCGGAGAGTTTCCCCCCTTGCCCAACGTGGATGCTGAGATTGAAGCCATTCAGGCTCAAGTGCCCAGTGAAGTATTGCTGAATCAATCCTTTGTTGAGCCAAATTTTGCCAGCAAATTGACCACGGGTAGAGGTTCGGTGGTGCATTTGGCCACCCACGGTGAGTTTAGTTCAGAACTAGAAGACACCTTTGTTTTAGCCTGGGATGGCCCCTTAAATGCCAATCAGTTAAGTGCGCTGTTGCAATCGGGGGAAATTAGCCGAGACGAAACCATTGAGCTGTTGATCCTGAGCGCTTGTGAAACCGCCACAGGGGACGATCGTGCCGCCCTGGGGTTGGCGGGGGTAGCGATTCGCTCAGGGGCAAGAAGTACCCTGGCCACCCTATGGCTCGTAGATGACCGTGGGACGTCGGAGTTAATGGGTAGTCTGTATGGTGAATTAACCTCCACCAATCTTTCCAAAGCTGAAATTCTTCAGAGAGCACAGCTTAAATTGTTAAATAACGAAGACTATCAGCATCCATATTTTTGGGCCCCCTTTGTGCTCATCGGCAACTGGTTGTAGGCTCATGTATAAGCTCTATTCACCTGCTTACGTCCTGTTCTTACGTCCTGTATAGAGACTGGCATCATGGGCTCCGCTCCTTCCCTTAAGCGTCGTCATTTTCTTCAGTTTGCTGGGGCTACCTTAGCCACCATGGGGTTAAGTCAGCTGGACTTTCTGACCCAGGCAGAGGGGTATGGTCAAGCGCTGGGGCAGAGCACCCCCCGCAAGCTGGCAATGTTGGTGGGCATCAATGACTATCCGTTTGCGTCGGGTAATTTACGGGGCTGTTTGACCGATGTTGAGCTGCAGTATGAGCTACTGGTCAATCGCTTTGGCTTTAATCCCAGGGATATTGTGCGGGTAACGTCTGGGGGGGCATTATTGCCCACCCGTGAGACTATTTTACGGGTCTTTAAAGAACATTTAATCGATCAGGCTCAACCGGGCGATATAGTGGTTTTCCATTATTCTGGCCATGGTTCACGGGTTAGCGATCGCAATCCGCTTGATCCTGATAACCCCTTAATTGGCACCCTGGTACCGATGGATGCCAGCCAAGATGGCCAGATGGTAAATCACATCACCAGTCGCACGTTATTTTTGTTAATGGAGGCCATCCGCACCGACAATTTAACAATGGTTTTAGATAGTTGTTATTCCGGTGGTGGCTTTCGGGGAAATACCTTGGTGCGTGCGGCTCCCATGGGTGCCAATTTAGATGGGAAAGACCTGATAGCTAATGACGCGGAATATGCTTATCAGCAAGCGTTAATGGCAGAATTGGAGCTGTCATTTGATGAGTTTCAACAACGGCGTCATCAAGGCATTGCCAAGGGCATTGCCCTCGGTTCAGCCAGTCGTAATGAAACGGCGTTGGACATGGCCTTTAATGGCTTTTATGCTGGGGCATTTACCTATCTGCTGACCCGATATCTGTGGCAATTGCCCAGCAGCACTCCGGCGTCGGTGGTACAGGCCAATCTGATTCGCAGTACCGCCGCTGCTGCCCGTCAGCAAGACCATGGTCAGGTGCCTCAATTTGAAGCCGCCCCTGGCAGTGGTAATGAACACCAACCTCTATACTTTGTAGGTCCCGTATCTCCAACCGCAGAAGCCGTTATCACTAACATTACCCGCACGTCTGCAGGCAATCAGGTGGAGTTCTGGCTGGGGGGGGTCTCACCGCAATACTTGGAGACACCGGGAGATAACGCCATATTTACGGTGCTTGACAATGGTGTACCCGTTGGAGAGATTGTTCAGGCATCACGCACGGGGCTGCTGGCTAACGGCAACCCCATGGGGGATATGGCCTTGCAACCGGGGATGTTGCTGCGTGAAAAATTAGTGGGCTTACCCTCTAACCCGGTGCTTAAAATTGGTGTAGATCGGTCTTTAGGGAATGAAGTCAGTGCCACTGTCTCTGCTTTAAACCAGGCGCTACTCTCCCAAACCAATATCAGCCGCATCAAGGCACAGGCGGTAAATGAGGCAACGGCCTTTGATTTTTTAATTGGCCGCATGACAGATGCTGATGCTCAACAACTGCGGCAGGAGTTGGGTAGTGGAGTTGAGATTCCGCCTGTGGGTGCGATCGCTCTATTGCGCCCATCTAATTTAGAACCGGTGCCAGCCTCCTATGGTCGGGTGAACGAGACGGCAACAGCAGCGGTGAGCCGATTAAAACCCATGCTCAAGCGATTGCTGGCTAACATTATTCTGAAGTCCCTGGCATCCACATCCCCAGAGCTAGACGTCAGCGGAGAGATTTTTACAGTCAGTAGCAATGGTCCCTCTTTACCGATTGTTGCGCGAAGCGGTTCGCGTAATGCCTTGACCCGTATTCAGCCGTTTAGGGCTAACGAAGAACTAAAAATTCGGATGGAGAACCGACATTATAGCCAGGCGTTGTTTCTTAGCTGTATTGCCATTAGCAGCGCAGGTGAAATGACAGTTGTGTATCCGGTTGACTGGAATGCACCAGATGATGCAGCCCGCATTGATCCCAACAGTGCGTTAGAGATTCCCCGCCCTGAGGATCGCGTTCGGTTTCAAGTGAGTGGGGCAGGCTATGTGGAATTGTTGACATTGGTCAGCACGCGCTCGCTGCGCAATGCCTTAAGGGGGTTACAATCCATCGCTCGGGGGCGGGGCACAAGCCGTGGCTATTTATCGATGGATGCGGATGAGAGTTTAGGGGTGATCACCGAACTGCTCGGGGATATTAACAGCATGTCTCGTGGCGGTGACGCCAGACTGTTTGCAGAGAGTTTAGATGAAGAAACAACAGCGGTAGACAATGGGACAATTGCTGTTTTTTCAACAATTATTGAGGTAACTGATGATATTAGTTAATAATATGGACCAGTGCGCCAGCATAAACACCCAAAGATGAAGGAATATTATGCGAAATCCTGATGGGATAGTGCCCGTTATTGAAGGGCATCCACAAGGGAGTGCCCCTACGGGATTGTCCATTTTTAATTGGGCTTAATGAATTTGGATTTGGTATTATTCACTATCCGAAGTAATGACTTTAATGGTCAGCTTACGTGGAGATTCTTCATTCTCTTCAGATTGTTGTTGGGGTGGAGACAACATCATCCGGCTCCACATCACTAGCACAGTACTAAACACGAAGATTGGTAACATGGGAAGTATGGTGGTTGAAGGACTATTGGGCTTTCCAAAAACTTTTCGACGGACGACCTATGACCTGTTATAGAAAATGCCGCCCTGCATGGCTGATGCCAGTTTTGAGTTTTGTTATTGTCAACTGACTTTCATGCCAGCTATGTGTGGCACATCGTATAGTTTGTTGAGTTGCTCTATGACTTGTTTTGCCTGAGGTTGTTGGCCCGTCGCATTTAAATACCACAGTGCATCCAGGTAATATTCGATGGCGATATCTGGATGATGGGTCATTTCGGCAATATTAGCGATTTCACAGAGAATCGTTGCCATGCGACCCTGAGTAGCACTATCCGGTGCTTCCAAAGACCCATAGGCTTCTAATGATGCCCTAAAGGATGCCAGGGCAAAGAGATAATACCGTTGAGCGTGATAGATTTTACCCATCATCCCCAGAACAATTGCAGCGCAATACTGCCCCTGCTGATGGTCAATATCCGCAAGAATGTCGCTGAGTTGTAAACCCCGATCAAGCACGTGAAGCGCTATTTGGTGCTTATATTGATGGCTGTGGCGCAGGCCTAAACGACAGAGTCGTAGAATTTCGATCTTTAAGCGCACAGGCAGTGACGGATTGGATGTTGCTGTTGGAGAGGCGTCTAGTTCGGCGTCTAGTTCACAGTTAAGTTGGTTGAGGCGCTCAGTTACCTGGGTCACTGCCATCTCGTCATGATCCCGTTGAAAGGCTTCGATTGCATTGAGGTAATCGAGGCAGGCCTGATCCAAATTCCCGAACTGAATATGCAAATAACCCAGGGTTTGATGGTAGCGACCGTCTAAATACATGGGGTAGATGTCCTATCGAGAGTCACATCTATGTATTATTCTGGTGCGCCCCAGGTTATACAGATCTCGCAGATCCCATTTAGGCTTTGTCAGCATTACATTACAATGCTCCGGCAAAATCCATGGCTAGTTGTCTTTCAAAATCAGCAAAGTTAGCTGATGGCTGTCTATTTTTGGAATAGTATCCAGGAAAAATGCGCATACAGTAGATGGTTCAAGCACATTTAAGGTCAAGCTATCGTTGTAGCCATTGAGGGTACTCCAGGTTGAAGCCGCTTCCACGTTAGTTTTTTGATTGATAAAACGTCCGCCATAGATCCAGAGAATAACGCTAGGTTCTCCAACCCTAGGGCTATTGTTTATGTTTTGCGGATCAAGGGTGAGAATGTAACAACCCGGTGTTAGGGGAATACGATTGGCTGTAGATTGAAGCGCTGATATTTGGTTTTCGTCAAACGTATAGGTATGCTCCTGGCTATCAACGGTTAAGCGTTGGTGACAGGTTTTAGTCTTACTAAAAGGAGCAATGGGGACTTCAGCATTATGGCCTCCGTTTGTCTGATTTGGGCTAGACGAAAAGACGGGGGCAACGGGGGGAATAGCTTGGGAGATCGGGGGTTCCGCTAACGCTTCTGGCTGGGGTGTGGCCACTGGTGAGCGAGCGACATGGATATCGACATCGGGTTCACTGGCATCCGGTTCACTGACATCGGGTTCACTGGCATCGGGTTCACTGACATCCGGTTCGCTGGCATCGGGTTCACTGGCATCCGGTTCACTGGCATCCGGTTCACTGTCCTGATCTGAGGCATCTTGCATTATTGCCCCGGCGACTAAGCCAGCAGCGGCAGCTCCAGCCCCGAGACCTGCTAAGGGTAAGGGGCTGGCATCGGCACTGATATCATCGTGCTCAGGTGTTAACGTTGGTTCTTCTGGTGCTGGTGCAATCACCTCCGGGACTGGCTCAGGGAATGGCTCAGGGACTGGGTCGGGCTGGGGGGGACAGGGAACGCGGGTATGGAGTGAGCGACCCAGGGAAATCCATTGATTGTTAGCGTCTTCGTAGCCGAGTTCTGCCAGGTAGTCGCGATCGCACTTCTCCACTGGCAGCAGCATTGAGGCTCCATCACCGTCAAAAACACCCTCAGTGACCGAATGACTATCAACACTGTGGGGGGCTTGATGATCTAGGTCAATACCCGTAGCGTCGTAGATTTTCACTTGAGGAGAATAGGCCTCATTAGTCAATAATGCCCTCTGTTGCTCTTCTGCCATGGGCCAACGAACAGAGACCGCTTCGGAGGACTCTGGCTCAATGGACAACCACTCAATTGGAGCAATACCAGGCACTTCAGGCGCTGACTCTTCTTGTTCAGCATTGGTATCTTGCACTAAGGCAGCAGCTCCAAGGCCAGCCAAAGCTGCTGCCCCCAGACCTGCCGTCGTCAGAGAACTGAGGTCTGCGCCATCATCCATTGCCTTTGTTGTTTCCGACGCATCAGGCATTGCAGATGATGCTTCATCGGTTTGATTAAGTGCATGAGGAGCAACAGATTCCCCTACACCTTCAGCATTGACAACAGAATCCGATGCTATGGTTGGGACTTCAGCATCAGGCACTGCGTTGATGCTGCCGGGTATTTCCGTCTCTTGATCCGGCAGATCTGCCAAATGGGTCAGTTCAGGAGTTACGTCAGGAGCCTCAATGGCTTCATTATGGATATTCGATTCTGAATCATCAGGAACTACGATATCGGTATCGTCTATTTCTGAGTCAGGATCTGTTGCTCGATCTTCAATTGGATGAGCAAGAGCCGCTGCTCCCAAGCCTGCACCTGCTAGGCCAGCCAGGTTAATGTCTGACTCAACAGGTTCATTGCCCGGCTCTGTGGCTGGCTCTGGTGTTGGTGATTTAGCGAAGGCAGGATCGGATGATGAGGGCAGTGGCTCTTGAAAAACTGGTGCTTCATCTGTTACGTCAGGGGGTGGGAGCGGTGTTTCTGAAGGTAATGGATCTGGCAGCGAGGGTTCAGCATTGTCCCAGTCTCGCAGGGCGTGGTCAGATACTTCAGGTTGTTGCTGATCTCGACGTAGCCAAAATAGAAGAGGTAATCCTAAAAGGGGCAGAGCCAACCACCCCCAAGAGAAAGGCCTGATGGCTCTCTCAGGCGTGACGTCACTATCTGGGGAAGGAATCAAAGCAATGTCGTCGGATGAGCTATCTGTCGCAGGCCCTTGTACTGTGTCTTGTACTGTGGGTTCTTCTGCCTCCGCTGGTTCTTCTAGATCTTCTGGTTTGGCCGTTTCCGTAGGCTCTCCTGACTCTGGGGTCGATGTTTCGGTAACACGACCCTCAAATGCACGATTCTCTGGTGCACGATTCTCTGGAAGTGAGCTGGGCTCAACTAACGTAACTGCCTCCTCAACAGTGTCTTGATTAGCCGGGTCTTCAACAAAATCCAGGAAGGGTCTCGCTGCATCAGAGGGTGTAGGGCCATCGTATACATAGGCTAGATCACCGTCCCCAATAGGAACGGACACCAATCCTTTTTCGATTTCTTCTTCCGTTAGAGGCCGATCAACAATGGCCAAGTCAATATCACCAGATTGCACGGCCTCTAACGCGTCCTGAGTCTCACGGGAGGAAATCTCGACATTAGAGCCAGGTACCTGTGCCAAAAATTCTGTTCCCAAAGCCGTATTTAACGGATCGATGTTTCTGGCACTACTGATGTGAACTAAAGGAAGCTCAGGAACATCTGAGGCCCTAGCTGTTTTCGATGGCTTATCGGGAATATAAGCTCCCCAGTCCGATGCCCATGCAGGCCTGCCCATCTCCATTGGCAACCCCATTGACAACGCTGACATTGAGACAACAGTCAGCGTCATTAGAACAGGGCGTCTGAAGTTCACAGCCCTATGGGCATCATCGCTATGGCGATACGGTATATGCCGGGATTTTTGGGGAGCAACCATGGGCCTAATAGGAGAATATGATGCGGATTTTATTATTTGAGACTTTAAATTTCGTAGCAGTTTTAGCTCTATCTATCTTTCAGAATGGAGAGTGTGATCTCACCAGAATTATCTTGTTTATAAGTGTCAAAGAAAAGCCCACATAGGGTTGCTGTCTCTAACACATCTAAAGTGAGCGTATCATCGTAGCCATTGAGACTGCTCCAGGTGGCACCCACTTTCTTCCCAGTCTTTTTGTTGATCACGGTGCCCCCATAAACCCATAACATCACCCAAGGTTCAGGGGCAAACTGTTTCTGCTCAGCCCAATAGCTAAAAGCCCCCCGCTCAATCCGGATGACATAGGTGCCAGGCTCTAACTGAGTCGAGTTAGCCGTAGATTGAAGCGCATTTAAACGCTCTTGATCGAGTACATAACAATGTTCTTGACTATCAACAACTACGCGCATTTTTAAAGCATCCCTTGTGTAATAAAGAAGAGTGTAATGACTGGTTCGCTATCGCTAATTGGCCTCTAATATCGATAAGATAACTTGTCCAGAATTGTCATCTTTGTAGGTGTCCAAGAATAATGCACAGAGGTTTGTTCCTTCTAGTACCTCTAACTTTAGAGCATCGTCATAACCATTCAATGTGACCCAGGTTGCTCCTACCTCAACATTGGTTTTCCGATTGATAACTCGACCACCATAAATCCAGAGTATCACCCAGGGTTCGGGGTCAAAATCTGGGGCATTGGTCCAATAGCTGAAATTGCCTGACTTAATCCGAACAATGTAGCTGCCTGGAGCCAAGGGTGTGGTATTGCCCAATGATTGGAGCCGACTCATTTGGGCATGATCGAGGACATAGCAATCGCTCTGACTATCAATGGTTAGGCGGCGATAGATGCATTCTCGACAGCTTTGGTCAATGGTTTGAGTCAGAACATCATAGAAAGATCGATTAGATTGGTGATCAGTGAATGCTAATCCTCCGGTTGCTGTTGCGACTTGGTGATATTCGGCTATGGCAGCTGCGGTATTGCCTGGAGACTTTTGGGTGGACAAGTAGGTGTGAATGGTCGTGCCTGTATCCTTAGCGGTTTCAATAACAGGCTGAACCGTTGGTAACCCATCAGCCTGATTATCTGGACTCAGGCTTTCATGGCCCATGTAGAAAAGGGATTGGGCAGCTCCCGGTCGCCAGTCAAGGTACCGGGTGAGGGTCGAAATAATATGGGCTGGAGATGGCTGACTATCTGTAACGCCTTGATTTTCTAAAGATATCCCTAAGTGATTCAAATAGTCAGAGGCACTTTGCTGAACAGGGGTTTCCTCCCATGGTTTATGGGTTCCCAGCCACGTAAGGCGTACATCAGCAGGACGGGCATTGGTTGTTGTTTCTATTGCCTCGTCCATTACCTGTCCCATGGCCATTACCTCTGCTTTCAGGGGTCCCTGAGTGTTGACCAAAATCACCATGTCTAGCAGCTGTGGGGGTGTAATAGGAGCCTGAATCTCTTCAGATAGCACATCTGGCTTGACAGGGCGAGGTGAGGGTCTAGCTGGTGTATCTGTGGGGGGAAACGTTAGGGGTATGTCAGATAGCGCCTGACCATAGGCATAATGCTGTTTTCCTTCTTCAGACCGACCTAGCAACATCAGCGCATCCCCTTTGCCAATCCAGGCCTGTGGTCGTGTTGGCTCATTTTCAAGGGCTTGATTAAAGTAGGCTAAAGCCGTTTCTAATTGGCCTTGCTTTACGTAAATTTGGCCTAAACCAATCAATGCCAACGCATTATTGGGAGAGAGTTCTAAGACTCTTCGAAAGTACGGCACTGCATCATTTAGCTGTCCTGAGTCTAGACAGGTGAGGCCTTTGTAGTAGACTGCGATGGGACTTTGCCAATTAACCGTATATTCAATGGGAATAACAGCCGGGATAGCAGGTGCTGTTGGTTCTTCTGGTGCGATCGCTTGAACTGGAACGGCGGGTTGTTCCTCGATAGTCTCTTCAGCATCTGGTGTTGTCGATTTCCAGACTGGGATGGGCGTACCTTGCAGCGCATTGGCTTGATCGTAGCAGCGGTTGGCTTCTCCCTGTCGCCCTAGCGCTAGGAATGCATCCCCTTTAGCTTTGAGAGCGTTTACCAATGAACTATTTAACTGTAGCGCTCTATCAAACTCTTCTAGAGCGGCTTCCGGTTGCTGCAGTTTTAGTAAAGCATTTCCTTTGCCGAGCCATGCTTCGCTTTCATTTGGGTCTACGGCAGTCGCTTGGGTAAACTGCTCCAGAGCATTGCTCCCCTGGCCCAGTTTCAAAAATACTTGACCGAGGCCCAGTAGCCCCAAGATGTTTCTAGCAGAGAGTTCTAGTAGCCGTTGAAAGTAAGCTTTAGCCTTGTCCAGTTGACCTGACTTTAGACAACTCACCCCTTTTTGGTAAACAGCATCGGCGTTTTTCCAGTCAACGGTTTCTTCAATGGGAAGAACGACTGGAGGAGTAGGTGGTACGGGTTTAACAACTAATTGGATGGGAACAGCGAGTATCACCGGAGCCTGGGGCGGTGAAGCGGGTATAGATTCTGCCGGAGTTGTTTCTGTAGGCGTTATTTCGGGAGTAACAGTTGGTGTTTCATGGTATGTTTCGACAGGTACAAATGTAATATCCCCAGCGGTTTCAGTGGCAGTTTCAATTGTCTCTGGTACTTCTGGTTCCTTTAGTTGTGTTGATGCTGGCGGTGTTGGAATAACAGGAGGTGGCTGTATAGGGCTGGGAGGCCGTGCAGGTACTTGAGACTCTGGGACAAAGACTTCCTGGGTAGCAGTCTCTTCTTCTGCAATCTCCTCTGTTTGTCTACGTCGGCTAAAGCCAAATAAAAATAATAAGGGCAGTGGTAGGAGCCCCCATAGCCAGACGGGGATACCAACACCATTTGTATTGGTCGCCGTTCTAGTCAGCGCAGGAGGATTGAGGGCGGTAGCTACAGCCGCGGCCTCAGCTGTTTTTGCAGCTCCTACAGCAGCCTTGCCAGATTCTCCTGTCACCCAATTGATAAAGGGTAGAACGGTGTTAGCATTGTCCTTTCTATAGACATAGCCGCGCACTTGAGAATAGGGATAATATTTGTCGCTGGGCAGGGTGTCTAGCAGTACGGCTATTTTTACGGTCTTTACTTGTCGTTGGCCCTGGATTTGACTTGCGATCGCATAGCTAATACCATCATTTCCCAGCCGCCGAATCACCGCAGCAGTATCATCGGTGTCCAGACGCACCACCTGGGCACCTTGGGCTTGCTCAGAGTCCGTCAAAATGCCGTATTTACTGAGAACAAGACGGGTATCGCTGGTGAGGGGACGATCGATAAAACGAATGGGGCCAGGTGTGCCACCGATTTCAGCCCAGTTAGTAATTTTACCGCGAAAGATTTGAGCAAATTGATCCAGTGTCAATGTGCCATTAAATCGATTGTTACGGCCAATGATGATAGAAATTGCATCCTGACTAACGGGAATTTCGATCAGTCCTTGAGCTTTCTCCTTAGCCGATAGAGAACGACCAATAGCGGCAAGATCAATATCATCCTTTAGCAATGACTCTAGTGCTGGGTCGGTACCATTCGCCCGCAGCGTCACGTCCGTTCCTGGATACTCTTGCTCAAAGCGTTGTTTTAAGGCCTGATTGATGGGCTGCATCAAGCTAGTCCCGTCAATTCTCAACGCTTGTTCTTGCTCACCCCCCTCTAACACTGCCTCAGTTTGAACCACCTTATTAACAACAGCGGGGGGTCTATTCGATGTTGCAGCAACTGTCGGATTTATGCCATCAACTAGAGTGACAGCCATCGCTGGATAAGGAAATACAGTCAGAGCCAGAACTAAAACAAGACCTAGAAAGACCAAACGCCGGGAGGTGGGAGCTGACCTGCGGTGCGGTAGAGCCATAGAATTTGCCGTGTAGAGGTAGAGGTAGGCAAGTGATGGGTGGGGACACCTAAATGTAAGCTATTTGATTTTCGCAGGGATGCTGTGTCGGAAACAAATCATCTTTACGTTAGCCATGGCTGTAAGTCACGTTTCTCAAAACAGTAGGGCATCTGTTTCAGATAAAATTGCCCCCATAAAGGTTCTCTATGGAGCCAATAACCCTCTAAAAGTCAGGCTTAGTAGTCTCTAAAGCACTGGGCAAATTGCTTTAATGACTTAGTGTACGAACACTTAACCTAATTTATTGTGGTTAAAATTTGTAACACTAAGGAGTTGTTAAGAAACAAGTTCATAATTTCGATGCAGTAACGTTTACCTTGACCTCACCGTATCTCTTTCCACACCTGAACTTTGGCCATGAACGACACCGTCCTTTCATATATGCTAAGGGCAGTGATTGCCCATACAAAAATGGCTATTGAAAGAACCCCAGTTACTGTCCTACTTACGGCTGAAATATTAGAAAAGCTGCGCCCTTACCAACAAGAACGTGATATTACCTCTGTGACTGAAGCAATTTTGACAATTTTGCATGAACAGTTAGAAATGACTGACAAACCGACACCGCCGTTCTCCCCCAGCCCTTCGATTTATGATGGTGTTGAAGATGGAGCCTGTGAGGTATTGTCCGAGTATTTAGGAGCCTAAGGGCATTAGCCAAAGATATCTAACAACAGTTTGGATGCCATCAGAAAACAAACCGTGGCAACAACTGGGCGAATTAAGGCTGCACCTTTGGCTAAAACGATCCTGGCTCCTATGGAGGAGCCAATCACCTGACCTGCCAGCATGACTAAACCGACTCCCCAATACACCTCCCCAAAAGCAAGAAAGTAAAGCAGTGATGACACGTTGCTGGTGTAATTCAAAATCTTTGTATGGGCGGTTGCTTTAGTCAGGTTATAGCCTCGCAGACTGACGAGTGATAAGGCCATGAACATACCCGTCCCTGGTCCAAAAAAGCCATCGTAAAACCCAAGGAACGGAGCAATCAATACAGAAAACGGGTTATGTGCTAAGCGTTGTTTCTGGTCAGTGGCTCCGAGCCGGGGTGATAGAGCAAAATAGGCACCCATGCCAATCAGTAAGAAAGGGATAATCGCTTTGAGAACAGTGCTTTCGATCTGTAGCACCAGCCAGACGCCAATCACAGCTCCAACAAAAGTCATAAATACGGTGAGCTGAATGTCCTTTAGGCGCACAATTTGTTTACGCAGGAAATAAAGAGATGCGACCAATGTGCCGCCGCTGCCTTGGAGTTTATTTGTGGCTAAGGCAGCGGCGGGCGGTATGCCCACCATCAGCATTGTGGGTAAGACAATGAGCCCGCCACCACCGGCGATGGTGTCTACACAGCCTGCTGCCATTGCCACTACGAATAGCAGCGTCACCATTTCAATGGTAAATTCCATTTGTGTGTCCCCTGAATAGTCATGACCGGTAATCAATGCTCAGGCAACTTATCACGTCATGCATAGGGGCTGGTTTGGGAGATAGCGCAATTTTCTACCAAAACAGAGCAATTATATTCAAGCAGCGTTTTAAAGATTGGCCCATGGTAGGGACTGTAGGTTGAACTGCAAAATTAGGTCGCTGAGGACAGCCATATGGATTACTACACGCTAGGAAATACTGGATTGAAGGTTAGCCGTTTGGCCCTGGGCACGATGACCTTTGGTGATGACTGGGGTTGGGGGGCTGATGAAGCCAATGCCCGCCAGTTGTTTGATGCCTATGTGGAAGCAGGGGGCAACTTTGTTGACACGGCAGACCTGTATACCAACGGCAATAGTGAGCAGATGTTGGGCCGGTTTATTAAGGATAGTAAGACTCGCGATCGCATCATCATCACCACCAAATTTAGCTATAACTCTGAGCCCGGCAACCCCAATGCAGGCGGCAACGGGCGCAAAAATATCCTGCGTGCCGTCGAAGGTTCCCTGGAGCGCCTTGGCACCGACTACATCGACGTCTATATGCTGCATACCTGGGATCAGGTCACTCCGGCTGCCGAGGTGATGCGTACCCTGGATGATTTAGTTCGCTCAGGCAAAGTCCGACATGTCGCCCTATCGGATGCCCCCGCCTGGTATGTCGCTCAAGCCCAAACCCTGGCCCAAGAACGCCACTGGGAACCCATCAGCACTGTGCAGCTGGAATACTCCCTAGCCGAGCGCAACATCGAGTTTGAGTACTCAGCACTGGCTAAAAACTTGGGCACCAGTTTGATGGTGTGGTCTCCCCTGGCCAGTGGTCTGCTTTCTGGAAAATATAAACCTTCTGAGCAAGGTGGCGAAGGTTCAGGTCGGCTGGCAATGCTCGCCAACAGCGGTAATCCAGCTTTTGACAAATTTACTGAGAAAAACTGGGCCATCGTTGCAGAATTGGAGCAAGTGGCCAAAGAGTTGGACCGTTCTATGGCACAGGTCGCCCTTAACTGGGTTGTCAACCGTCCCGCCGTTGCCTCAGTAATTATCGGAGCCACTAAGCTACACCAACTGCAAGATAACTTAGGTGCTTTAGACTTCGAGATTCCCGCTGAGCTACAGCAGCGATTAGATCAGGTGAGCCGTCCCGATTCTCGTTTCCCCTACACCTTCTTTGAGCCTAGCCTCCAGGGCATGATCAATGGCGGTGCCACCGTTGGTGATCAGCCTAATTCGTTTAATCAACCCATTTTAGTCAAAGGCTCAGGGGCAGGAGTTGTCACAGAATAGAGTTAACCTTTACCTCCGCTGACATAGGCTGCAGTCAGCTCATGATTGGGTGCTTCAAAAATCTGCTGGGCGGTACCAAATTCAATCAACCGCCCTACGCCGTGTTGCACCCAAAACATGCCCACCTGATCAGCAATGCGACTAGCCTGAGCCAAATTATGAGTAATCACCACCTGGGTATAACGAGGCCGTAATCGCGTAATCAAGTCCTCAACAATGCCGCTGGCAATCGGGTCCAGAGCACTACAGGGTTCATCCAATAATAAAACCTCTGGCTGTAGCACCAAGGCTCGGGCAATGCACAACCGCTGCTGTTGCCCACCCGATAGAGCTAGCGCCGACTTACGCAGACGGTCTTTTACCTCTGACCATAACCCCACATCCCTAAGCACGACTTCAATCGTTTCTGCCAGTCGATGGCGCTCGGTCATCCCATGTTCTCGCAAAGGCAGAGCAAGATTCTCCCAAATACTCAACGGAAACGGATTAGGCCGCTGAAAAATCATCCCCACCCGGCGACGCAGCGACAGGGTATCCGTATTCGGATTCAGAATCTCCATCCCAGCCAGCCGAATTCGCCCCTCCACATGACAATCAGGCACCAAATCACTCATCCGATTTAAGCAGCTCAAGAAACTACTCTTCCCACAACCCGAGGGACCCACAATCGCCGTAATTTGCCCCACATAAATCGGCAGAGAAACCCCCTCAAAAGCGATGTGACGACCATAGCGCAGACTCAGCTCTTGAACTTCTATTAAAGGCGCAGACTCAGCAACATGAGAAGCAGCCTGTGAGTGATAAGAAAGCATAGTCGAGAAAATAACTAAGGTGGGAATCAAATTGAAAGGAGACTTAAAGAATTAAGAAGATAAAAAAGAACCTGGAGAATTTAGATAACCTTTCCCATAAGGCGCTTGTGCTTAAATAATCATCCTATGAGCCCATCTCATTCTATGAGCCCATCTCATTCTATGAGCCCATCTACAGCCCCAACCTGGGCCTTTATTTTTGTGCAGTCCATAACCTTACCTCACCGACCAACGCCACGTAATCAACGCCATCAACCCATTCAAACCCAACAACACCCCCAACAACACCAACGCCGATGCTGCCGCATTCCCATCCCCACCCGGCACATTCATCGACAAATCAAAAATATGAATTGACAACGCCCGTCCCGAATCCAACAGCGATTCTGGAAACCGATCCACATAACCGCTTGTGAAAATTAAAGCAGCTGTTTCCGCCAAAGCCCGCCCCATCGATAACACCAGACCCACCATGAGCCCCGGTAGCGCAGCAGGCAAGAGAATCTTGAATAATGTAGTGGTTTTAGAAAGACCCAGAGCAGCAGCCCCTTGTCGGTAACTGGCAGGTTGCGATCGCAACCCCTCCTCCGTCGCCCGAATCAGCAACGGTAACACCATACAAGCCAGAGTCAACCCTCCAGAGAGAATCGAAAACCCCAACCCCAACACCTTAGAGAAAAACACACTGCCAAATAACCCAAATACAATCGACGGCACCCCAGCCAAAAAATCCAGACTACGCCGTACCCACATCCCCAACCGCTTATCACTCACCGTAAACTCCGCAAGCAACAGTGCCGTGGCTAAGCCTAAAGGCAGCGCAATCGCTAAGCACACGCCTAATATCAACAGAGTAGACACCAGGATAGGGGCAATTCCCCCTTCCCGCCCCGCATTCATCGGCTCAGACAAGAGAAAATCTAGGGATAATTGCCCTAATCCCTGCCCAACAATCGATAACACAATCCAGAGAAAAACGGCAGTAATACTGGCTGCTGTGGCCCAAGTCGCCAATGTCAACAAGTAATCGAGCCATTTTGTAGCGTTAACTTGAGAGACTATTCTAGACACCATGACGTCTGCCTTGCTCCTCTGCACCTAGAGCAGATGCAATCATCACCAGTAACCCCACCAGACCCAATAGCACCAACCCACTGACAAATAGCACTGAGCGATGATCCATCGTCGCATAGGCCATTTCCAACGCAATGTTGGCAGCCAAAGAACGCACCGGCGCAAAGACAGAATTTGGAATCTGCACCACATTACCGCAGACCATAAGCACCGCCATCGTTTCTCCTAAAGCACGGCCTGTTGCTAGAACAATTGCTGTGATTAGACCGGAACGCGCAGTCGGTAAAACAATCCGGCTGAGTATCGTCCACCGTGACAAACTAAGCGCCTCAGCACCCTTTAAATAATCGCCAGGCACATCTCCTAGACTGGTTTTTGAAAGGAGTGCCACCGTCGGCAATATCATCAGACTCAAGATCAAAATCCCGGCCAACAAACTTTGCCCCGGTGGATGAATCTGATTAATCTTGGGTACTAGAACGACTAATCCCCAGAAGCCATAGACCACGGAGGGAATCCCGGCCAACAATTCCAAAAGTCGCTGATAGATAGAGGCCAGAAGTTTGGGAGCATAAAACTGACAGAACAGAGCTGAGAGCAAACCGAGGGGAGTTGCGATCGCAATCCCGCCCAACGCTATTAACACCGTTCCCAATAAAATTGGCACCAGGTTAAACTGTCCCTCCAACGGATACCAAGCCTCATCCCCGAAGAATCGCAGTATGCCGATAGACTGCAAAGCAGGTAGCGATTCCTTGAGGACAAACACCGTAATCAATACGCCGATGGCTGCGGTGATCCCTGCCAATAACCGGAGGCCATTTAGCAACAGCCAATCATGGCGCTTAGCCCGTCTAAGAGACGCAGATGAGTCCACCTGATGCGATAAATTACCTTTACTGGGAGAAATCAATGGGTACAAAGTTCTGTTGCTCCACAATGTCGTGGACTTCAGGGGACTGGGCAAAATCAATAAATGCTTTCGTGAGTGTTTCTGGCTCACCCTTGGTCACAAAGTTCAGGGTACGCGACAGGGGAAATGAACCATCCTGCACCGACGCTGTACTCGGGTTGATACCCTCCAACGGCAACAGCTTTAGCGGCGCGCCCCGAGCAATACTGTTTTCCGCTGCGCCAATGGACACATAGCCAATGGCATCTGGATTGCCAGTGATCGTCTTAATTCCCTGCTCATTGTCACCAATGATGACCTGGGCGGCGATATCACTATTTTCTAACTTAAAGTGTTTGAGAAACACCTCTAACGTGGAACGCCCTTCCGCCTTATTCACTACACTGACAGGTGTATCATCCCCGTCCACCGCTGACCACTGAGTAATGCCACCGGTGTAGATATCTATAACTTGCTCAGGGCTCAACTCCGTCACCGGATTATCAGCGTGGATAATCATCGCCACACCATCGCGGGCCACCGCATAGGCCGTGACATCCGTTTCATCTGCGGCTAAATCCCGCGACATCATGCCAATATCCGCCTGACCGCTGCGGGCATCAGCTAATCCCCGTGAGGAACCCCCTGTCTGCACATCCACCCGTACTTCGGGATGTTCTTGCTCAAAGCGTTTGCCTAGCTCTGAGGCGAGGGGTGCCACTGTACTAGAGCCCGTCAAAATAACTTTTCCCTGTAGTTCACCATCCGCTGATTCCGTTGGTGGTGAACAGGCTGATAAACCAGCCAAGGTTAAGGCAATTAACCCTAATCTTTTCAAGTCAAGCGTTTGTACCATAGACCGACGTCCTTTAAAGAGACAACGTTCAGGGCACTGTGGTCGAACATGATTGCTAGAGGATGATCCCCAAAGACCTTACCGAAACGATAGGACGCAACAGTCCAGGTTTAGGCTATTTCGCTCAATCAATACGTCGGGAGACAGCCGATAGAGTACCTGCTTACCATTCCTTTCTGCGATTACAAACTTAGCCTGTCGTAATACACGTAAATGATGGGATAAAAGCGTTTGCTCTACATCCAAAGCAGTCATTAGAGCGCCCACTGATTGAGGCCCAAACTGCAATTTCTGTAATACGCCTAACCGCGTGGTATCCGCCAAAATCTTGAGCTTGTCGACGCACGTGACCTGATCCATAACCTTGAGATTGACAGGGGCAGCTTAGAATGAACTGAGATTCATATGAAATATGATTCATATAGGTTAACAAAGAGTTATGGGCGGTAGGGGCTCCCCTTGTGGGAGCCCTTGGAGCAACGCCTCTGCCGGTAACAGAGTTCCTCTAGGTAACGCTCCCCTCAACGACTAAACAATAGCCACACACCAACCAACGCCACGATCGCCCCGCAGACAGCTCGCACCGTAACCCGCTCGCCAATGACCAGAGCCATGGGGATCACCATGATCGGACTCGTTGCCAGCAGTGACTGGGCGATGCCAGCCGGGGAATATTTCAAGGCCACTTGCTGTAGCCAGATGGCTAAATAGGTGCCAAAAAAGGCTGCGATCGCCACACCCCCCAACAACCGGCCAGATGGACGCATAAATACCTGCTCTTGCCGACGCCACAGCAATAATCCACCAATACACACCAACCCTGCCGACAGCCTGAGTAAGCTACTCCATAGCGGATCGACAGCCGTGTCGGCCAACGCCGCCCGTGACAGCACACTACCAATCGACTGCCCAAGCGCAGCCATGATCCCCAACAAGATCCCCCGAGTAATGGCCGCTTTTGAGCGGGTGCTTTGAACCTGAGGACTCCGCTCACTCACCACCCAGATGATGCCTGCCAACGTCAGCCCCATGCCCAGGCAGGCCAAAGCCGACAGCTGCTCCTGCAAAAACACCAGTGACATCAAAGCAGCCATAGGCGGAGCCAGCATTTCCAGTAATAAAGCCTGCCGCGCTCCCAAGGTATTCACCGTGGCAAAGTAAGCCGTATCCCCCAGTCCAATGCCCACCACACCACTAATTAACAGCAGTACCACTGACCCCATCGGCAACGATGCCAGCAACTGCTGCCGTACCGCCAGGGTGAGCACGATAAACCCAATCGCCATTGATCCCTTAATCAGGTTCAACACCAGGGGCGATAGCTGCTTCCCCAATCGGCCGAACATCAGCGTCGCAAATGCCCACAGCCCCGCCGCACTCAGCGCCGCAATTTCCCCTTGAAACATCCTTAGTTAGTTCTCAATTGTGAGTTGTGAATTATGAGTTAAAGGCATCGTACAGGAGTTCTAAATTGTGGGTGGTCGGTTAGTTAATGGCATCCTAGAGAAGCGTAAGCTGTGTAAGAAAGTCTCAACCCCTTGCGGCGTTTAGCCAATCTCCCATGTCAGTTGCTCTCAACCTCCATCAAACACCCCACACCCCACACCCCATTCCCCACTCCCTGTCCCCCGCTCTTAAATCCCGCCTCGCCACTCCCCTAAACATTGGCACTGTTGAAGTTCACAGTCGGGTTTTACAGTCGCCGCTGTCTGGGGTAACCGATCTTGTCTTCCGCCGACTCGTGCGCCGCTACGCTCCACAGTCGATGATGTATACCGAAATGGTGAGCGCTGCCGAACTGCACCACATGCGCAAGCTACCCAAGGTGATGGAGGTGGATCCTGGTGAACGGCCCATCAGCATTCAGCTATTTGACCGTAGACCCGATTTTCTAGCAGAAGCAGCTAAGAAAGCCGTTGACCAGGGTGCAGACACCATTGATATCAACATGGGCTGCCCCGTTAACAAAATCACGAAGAATGGCGGTGGTTCATCACTGTTGCGGGACCCTGATACAGCCGCCCGCATCATTGAAACCGTTAGCGCTGCCGTATCGATACCGGTGACGGCTAAGACGCGCATTGGCTGGTCTGAAGACGACATCAATGCTGTGGATTTTGCCCGTCGTCTTGAAGTAGCTGGGGCGCAAATGTTGACACTTCACGGTCGTACCCGCTCCCAAGGCTATAACGGCACTGCCGACTGGAGTTGGATTGCCAAAGTGAAACAGGCTTTGGCGATCCCCGTGATTGCCAATGGGGATATTTTTTCAGTGGATGCGGCAATTGATTGTTTAGAGCAAACCCAGGCCGATGGCGTTATGTGCTCCCGTGGCACCCTAGGTTATCCCTTTTTAGTCGGGGAAATTGATCACTTCCTCAAGACTGGCGAGCGTCGCCTGCCGCCCACAGTCATCGAGCGTCTACGTTGCGCCCAGGAACACTTGAGAATGCTGGCGGATTACAAGGGTAAAAGCGGTATTCGCCAGGCTCGTAAACATATGGCCTGGTACGCTAAGGGCTTTGATGGGGCCGCTGAACTGCGGGATCAACTATGCCGCATCGAGTCTGTGGAAGAAGGGTGTGGCTTATTAGACGAGGCGATTACGGTAATCTCCCCAGAACTTTACCGCCATAGCCTCCTAAAGCCCGCTATAGTATAAGCATTTTTAGAAGCGTTTTCGGGCCAGTATCAGCATGTCTTACGCCACCTACAGTTCCAGAGCAGATATGGGCGAACTTCGCCGTTTACGTAGTCTGCTACCCCCAGAACTGCAAAGCTGGGTTACGGTTGAGCCCGCTATGGATGTAGGCCCACCGCTGATTACCTCTGAAGAGCTAGGCAAAGATCAGGTCGAAGTTCAAATTGACTTGCCTAAGTGGGAACAGCTGGCCATTGACCAGCGTAATTTACTGTTTTGGCACGAAGTTGCCCGCGTTCAGAACGATACAATTCCCCGTGACGGTTGGGAGATGGCTGCTTTAGCTATTGGTCTTGGGGGTGCTGTCGGGGAGCTGTGGGTTCAAGATGGCCTCTTGCTGATGTTGGCTTTAGGGCTGTGTGGTATTTCTGGCTGGCGTTTATACAAGCGCAATAACGCAGAAAAGACCCTTAAAGAAGCCATGGACGCGGACGAAAAAGCCATTGCTTTAGCCACTCGTTTTGGCTACTCCCTACCCAATGCCTACAAGAGTTTGGGCAGTGCTTTGAAAACTCTAATTGAGCAGACACCCAAGAAAAAGCAGCGCGATCGCTATGTGAAGCGGTTAGAAGCATTAAAGCGCAGTGCTAATCGAGCTAAGGATCGAATTCGAGCTGATCGTGATGCTTCTCGAGCCTACTAGTTCATTAAAATTTTAGAAAAAATTGAAAAGTTGTCTGTATTTTTACAGACGTAATCTCCCTGCTTACATGTTTCAATCAAGGAAAGTTGTTATATCATTCAGCTGGGTTGATTGATCCTGTAGTATCCGTATAATCATGTAAAGAATTGCCACTTTGGCTATGGACTTTCACTTGGATACTATAAAGATTACGTCAAACCTTTTATCTAAGACCTTGAAGGTCCTACCATAATGGTGGTCGTTGCTCTGGCGTAGCTGTGCCACATGAGAAAGTCTGAGGATGAGCTATCTAGCCAGAAGAGTTTCCTGAAGAATAAAGAAGTAACGGTTAGGACACCATACTGACCGCTACGGGGTAGTTGAGTCGCTTGTCCAAATTAACAGTTTCACTTTTTGGTCAGTGTTTTTGATCTGTATAAGTTGTTTTGAGTGAGTTTGATGAATGTAGTAGTAAAGTAGTCAGTTTCTTTTAGGTGATTGATCCTTCAATTGCGAACTTTAAAGCTGCTCTTTTTACATAAACTTCAAAAACTCTAGTGCATTGCAGCCTGGTTACTACATTTGTTTTAAGACCAAGTTAGCCTTTGTTTAAGGATGTTTTTCTTTAAACAGATCGCGGCCAAAACTTAATGTCCTCAATGACAGGTGTTGCCCCAGGTAGTGTGTTTATCCTTTCTGAAAGCTGTTAAGGGAACCCTTTGGTTACTTGTTCATATCTTCAGAAAAGTGCCATGTAACTTGGCACATTTGCGAAAGACATACTGGGCATAATGTAGGACCGTATTATTGAAGCCTAGACGTATTTCTATAGCCTCAAAAGTTGGTCTTCTTAGCTTTCTAGCCCTGCTTGCGCTTGTTGCTTATCTGTTGACCACGACATCAGTAGTCAGAGCGATTTCCATGCGTATACTCATATATTCTTACAATTATCACCCCGAGCCCATCGGTATTGCCCCCTTAATGACCGAGTTGGCAGAAGGATTAGTTACCAAAGGGCATGAGGTGCGGGTGGTTACGGCTATGCCTAACTACCCCCAGCGTAAGATTTATCCCCAGTATCGTGGTCAACTTTTCTGTGAAGAGGAGCGCAACGGTGTTAAGATTCAGCGTTGCTATGTTGCTATTCATCCCAACCCCGGTGTTGTCACTCGTGTACTGCTAGACGGCAGTTTTTCGCTATTAAGTTTTTTACAGGCCCTCAAAGGGTGGCGGCCAGACGTTATTTTGTCGACTAGTCCGTCGTTGCCAGCCTGTATCCCCGTAGCGGTATTAAAACTTATCTATGGGTGTCCGACAGTGCTTAGCCTCCAGGATATTTTGCCAGAGGCGGCTGTTAGGACAGGGCTGATTAGTAATCAACTGGCTATCCGGATTTTTGAAGTATTAGAGAAGTTTGCCTACGCCAGTGCGACTCGCGTTGCTGTAATTACTGATAGTTTCTCGAAAAATTTGGTCAGTAAAGGTGTACCTGTCAGTAAGATTAAGCGCATCTGCAACTGGGTTGATACTAACTTTATTCGTCCTTTACCGAAATATGATAATCAGTTTCGGCAAAAGTATGGATTACAAGATAAGTTTATTGTTCTCTACTCCGGTAATATTGCTCGTACCCAGGGGGTTAGAACGATTATTCATGCAGCAGAAGCACTACAGCATTTTCAAAATATTGAATTTGTCATTGTGGGCGAAGAGCGTCAGCTTGGTGATTTGAGAAACCTGCGTAAAGAGCTGGGGGTTAACAATGTGACGTTGCTACCCTTCGCGCCTCGGGCTGAACTACCAACAATGTTGGCAGCAGCAGATGTGTCGCTAATTATGCAGAAAGCCAGCGTGGTCGGGTTTAATATGCCATCCAAAACGATGGTGCTGTTGGCCAGTGGTCGACCCATTGTGGCGTCTGTGCCTGATGGCGGGGCCGCTGCCCAAGCTGTGAGAGATAGCGGTGGTGGTTTGGTCGTAGAGCCTGAGAAGCCAAAAGCCTTAGCTAAGGCGATTCAAGATCTATACCATGACCCTGAGCGGATCGAACAGTTGGGTAAACGAGGACGGGGGTATGCGATCGCAAACTACTCCTTTGAACAATCCCTTGAGGGGTATGAGACCTTACTCGATAGCGTCGTTGATAAAATGACGGCTACTACATCCATGTCCTCGACACTGCGGCCCAAGAAGATTACCCTTAAGCCGTAGTCACAGCTGCCAACTCAGTCTGAACACTGGAGACAACCTGGGGTAACAGAATAATAAAGGTGGAGCCTTTGTCCACTTCACTTTGAGCTGAAATTGTACCGTTTAACATGCGCACAAATTCGCGGGTGATGGTGAGGCCTAAGCCAGTGCCACCATACCGTCGAGTAGAGGACAGATCTGCTTGGGTAAACGCCTCAAAGATTTTGTCCAGCTGATCTTTTTCCATGCCAATCCCCGTATCGGCAACGGTCAATTCAAGATAGTCTTCTGTTTGATAATGGATGGTCTTAACCGTTAGAGTCAGCTGACCGTTTTCAGTAAACTTGTTAGCGTTGCTAAGGAGGTTGAGCAAACACTGACGTAGCTTGTCAGCATCGCTTTCCACGGACTCGACTTCACTTAGATTCTCGATCACGACCTTGTTGCGTTTAGCATCAGCGACTGGATGAATTGTGTCCATGACATCCCGTATCAGCTCAGCAATATGGACAGGTTCTAAATGAAGTTCCATGCGGCCAGCTTCAATTTTGGATAAATCCAAAATGCTGTTGATCAGATTTAATAGATGCTTACTAGAACCCTGAATTTTGCGAAGGTCAGGGACCATACTCTCATCACCATTGATCTCAGCTTCTTCTTGCAGAATCTCACTGTAACCAATGATGCTATTGAGCGGTGTGCGCAGCTCATGGCTCATATTGGCTAAAAACGTACTTTTTGTCCTGGTTGCTGATTCAGCCGCTTCCTTGGCTTCGACTAATTCAGCTGTACGCTCTTTGACCCGAGATTCTAGTGCTTGATTATTAGTTTCTAGGGCCGCTATCGACTCCTGCAGTTGCGACGCCATCCGATTAAATGTGTGGGCAAGAAAGCCGATTTCATCATCGCTAACAATGGGAATCGACTGCTCTAGCTCTCCCTTTTCCAGCTGAGTGGCCGCTGCTGTAATGGCCGCAATCGGATTAGTAATACGCCGCGATAGTAAATAAATACCCGACAACAGTAAGCCCGTTGCCACAGACCCGATCAGCAGAATATTTCTGGCCAGGCCACGGGCAGGGGCAAAGGCCTCTGTCTGATTGATTTCAGCAATCAGCGCCAAACTTTGACCATCTAGCCAACGATAGACGCCGATGACGGGTTGGCCCGCGTAGTTTTGATAAAGACCCGACCCACGCTGACCAGCAGTGGCTGCATCGATCGCAAAGCTGGTTAAATTGTCCGGTGCCCCATTGTCTTTGCCTGATGCGATGAATGTGTTTCTGCGTTCTAATTGTCCGACAAGATAAGTGGTTCCGCTTTCCCCTAGTCCTGTGCGATCTCGAATCAGTGAATCAACATCCTGCAAATCTAAGGTGACCGAAAGCACACCAACGCGATTTTTACTACTGTCTAAAATAGGTGTGGCAAAGGTAATAGCCGTTGCCCCGGTAACGGGGGATATGTACAACGTTGGAACAATCTTGTCTGCAGCATTGGAAAAGTAGGTGGTGGTGGCCCCCAAGGGCTGATATGTTTTCTCTAATGCTTTATTAGTTGAAAATAAAACAATTCCACCCTCGGTGAGAATGGAAACTTCAGCTAGATTGGTCTTGGCTGAAATAATATCCTTTAAATATAAGGAAAGTTTGTCATAAGCGTCCTGCTTAGAATCATCATTAGCAAGCGCTTTGGTCTGTGTCTTGACCTCTGGCAAACGGGCTAAGAGTAAGATATCGCTACGCTGAACTTTAAACCACTGCGCGATTTCTTCTTCTTTAAGGGTAACGGCGACGCTGAGCCGATCAAACAATGACTGTTTAATAGTCTCTCGTGCTGAAAAGTATGTGCTAACTGAAATTGTCAGTACAGTGGCTGCTGACAATAATGATAATGGTGTAATTAACTTTAACAGCAGGCGTTTCTTTTTATTGTTCACGTTTGCCCTTTATGTTTGGTAGAGTTTGATCGCAGAGAGAGAGCACCCTGGCAATAGCTATTGCCAATCGTCAAATATTTGTTGAATCAGTTGAATGGCCTCATCTGCAGCTGATTCATTATCGAGTTCACCGAGGGCAATTTTATTCATAATCTGCCCCCAAATATTTTGCTCAGCGACCTCACCATAAGCGGGGTTTAATACTTGGTATGCAGGCCGTGTATTTTGTAGCTGTTGAACAGCGACAGAAATGTGAGTATCTCGCTGCTCTTGCCAGAATGGGTCTTTAAAGAGTTCGGGCATAACGGGTAAATACCGACCCTGGGCACCTTTGGTATAGGCCGATAGATTATTAGGCTGGGCTAGAAAGGCCAGAAAGTCTTTGGCCGCTGTCTGTTGCTTGGAGTTAGCTAAGATAACGGCCTGTTTAATTTCAATGACATAGCGCATGGGACTACCATCTGGCTTGCTGGGCCATTCGACCGTCGCTAGATTTTTATAGTAAGTCTCATCATCACTGCGCTGGGAACCTGGAGCCGAAAGGGTATGATTGACGGTCATCAGGCTTTTTCGACTTAGAAGCGAGACATTATTGCCTGTGTTATCCCAATCAACGGCATCTGGGGGAACCGTATTATTCTCGAAAAATCGGGCATAGTCTGCGATCGCAGTCACAAAGGCTTCTCGATTTTCTGGTGTTATGGCAAAACTACCCGATTCATTTAGAACTTGAACATTATGGGCTTCTAAAAATTGTTCAAAGTTATTGTAGGTATCGAGGCTAAGGGACATTGGCATACCCACACTGTAAATGTCACTGCCTTGATTCGCCTGAAGTGTGGAATGAATATTCTGCCAAAAATCCCAGAAACTTTGCCAGTCTTTAGGAATAGTTACCCGACGTTCCCCGACGGCATTGATTAATAAATCTTCCCAATAGTGAATATGAATGGCTGACTGCATCAGTGGCACAGCATAGTAGCTACGGCTGCCTCCAGTCTTATTCTGATAGTTAACGCCGTCCAGCACATTATCTGTGTAGTACTGTTTAATCGGTTGAATTACATCAGAGACATCGGCAAGTTCTCCATTCCACGCTAAACGAGGAATACTCGTTAAGTCAGCTGAGCCAGAATAGAAAATATCAGGAATATCGTCGGTACCGGTGCTCAATGCCCGATCAAGTGCTGCCAGAATGTCTTTCTGGGGAATAACGTTGAGTTCAACCTCTATCTGGCTTTGGGTTTTCCAAACTTCAATAATCTGTTTCAGTGCATCAATTTCCTCTGGATAAAACCCCTCTTGCCACCATATCTTAAGTTTGTTCTCAGATGGTATGTCATTAGGGGTGGAGACTTGTTGTCCGCGGGTACAGCTCGCAATCAAACCACCTAACCCAAACAGTGATAACTGTGCAAATTTGCGCCGTTGCATAAATACAATATCTCCAATAAAAATAGCTACTACCTCAGAGGTAAAACTATTCAAACAATCATGAAAAATCTGTATTCAGAAATGGAGAGATCAGCCTTAAAAATTCCACGTATTCTGACGATAGAGCGACCTACGGGAGCATCTAATAATTGGCCAAAAAAATTGCTTGAACGATTGTTATCGATATACAAACACCCTTCATCCTGATTTTTCGATATGCACCCAGATACTTTTAATAAAAGGTATTAACTTGCTAAACAGATTGATTTTTGCCTCTGCCTAGACTCGTTAACATCACATCAAGCCTGAAACAATTCTCATCGTTTTATTACTGAAGCTTGAAATAAGAATATCACTCTGTATCACATATATAGTCTATGGGATATTACTGCAAGTCTAATCAATAAAATAGGAAAAATGATACTTACTGCCCATATCTTAATGTTTTTCATGAGGTCTTTCTAATGAAAACAATGATTTTTTAAATAATTTATTCTAAACACAACACAGCTACTTTTGTTACCATCAATGGAGTGATAATCAATACATGAGTTTGTGTAAATTCACCGGGTTTATCTAAATGTTCAAGTCCATTAGATGTGCTCAGGAAAGTAAGGTAAAGAAATCGTGTTAGATACAAGCTTTATCTTAAAAATAAGACGAAGAATTACCTTGTATTTTTAATAGAAACTACCCATCGAATGAGCATTTACTCGATGGGTAATCTGTCTTTATTAAGACTACGGTTTATATAAAAGGCCTTTCTATACCAATTTTTCGAACGTCAGCTACACAGTCTTAGGAAATAAAATCCATTAACGCCAAATTTTGGATGTACAGACGTTCCATGGAACGTCTCTTCAACACTCACTGTTGGAAGTTAGTTATGGCTTGCTCTTTAGCACGGGTACTTTAAACCTCAGCAGTGGCTAACTGGTGCTTAACGCGGGGAATTATCTGAGGAATCCGAATTTTGAACATAGCCCCCTTATTCGGTCTGTTTTGGGCTGTGACAACACCTCCAAGCATATACACAAATTCGCGAGTGATGGTTAACCCTAAGCCAGTACCATCAAATGGGCGAGTTGATGAATCATCAGCTTGAGTAAATGCTTCAAAAACATGTTCTAGCTGGTCTGGAGCTATGCCAATACCCGTATCTTCAACTGTAAATTCAAGGTAGCTTTCATCTTGATGCTGTGATGTTTGCACAGTGAGAATAATCTGACCGCGCTCAGTAAACTTATTGGCATTACTGAGTAAATGTAAAAGGCACTGGCGTAGTTTACCAAAGTCGGTTTCAATCGAACCCATGGTATTAGCCGTATTGAGAGTGATGTGATTGAGTTTCTTTTCTGCGTTTGGTCGGATAGTTTCCAGGACATCTTCTACAAGAGCCATGACATTTACGGATTGTAGCTGTAGCTCCATGCGACCCGCCTCAATTTTGGACAGCTCAAGTACACTGTTAATTAAATTGAGTAAATGTTTACTAGAGCCCTGAATTTTACGTAAGTCAGGAATGAGACTGGCCTCACCAATAATTTCCACATCTTCTTCGATCATTTCGCTATAGCCAATGATACTATTGAGCGGTGTTCGAAGTTCGTGGCTCATATTAGCCAAAAAAGCACTCTTGGTACGAGTGGCAGCTTCTGCCACTTCTTTTGCTGCTTCTAACTCAACTGTTCGCTCCTTAACCCGTATTTCCAGTTCTTGGTTAGTACTTTCTAGGGTATCAAAAGACTGTTTGAGCTGCTGACTCATATGATTGAATGCCTGAGCCAGGACACCGATTTCATCTTTACTATTGACTGACAGTGACTGCTCGAGTTGACCGCTTTGGAGCTGAATCGCAGCTTTAGTAATTTCTGTAATGGGTCGAGTAATACGACGAGATAATAAATAAATACCTGATAACAATAACCCCGTTGCCACAAAACCGATTAATAAGATATTCCTGGCGAGGGCACGGGCTGGAGCAAACGCTTCCCGTTGGTTCATTTCCGCTAGGAGAGCTAGATTTTGGCTATCTAACCAACGGTAGACACCAATGACCGGTTTGCCTGCATAGTTTTGATAAAGGCCAGCCCCACTTTCGCCTGAGGTGGCGGCATCAATGGCAAAGCTGCTGATATTACCTGCTGATTCTTCATCTTTATCAGAGACAATAAATGTATTTTGTTCCTCGATCTGGCCAACCAGGTATGTGGTTCCCGTTTTACCTAGTCCGGTTCGTTCCTGAATTAAGGCATCCACTTCTCTTAAATCTAGAGTGACCCTCAGCACTCCAATCCGATTTTTAGCTGCATCTAGGATCGGTGTTGCTAAGGTAATAGCTGTTGTACCGGTGGTGGGAGAACTGTAGGGAATGGGGATAATATCGCCTGAGCCATCAGCAAAGTAGGTTGTATTGGCGTCTAGGGATTGAGACGTATTTTCTAGTTTTTTATTGGTTGAAAACACAACCATGCCATCGTCTGCCACAATTGACACCTCTGCGAAGTCGGGCTTCAGCGTGATGATGTTTCGCAGATAAGATGCGAGTTTTGTGCGGGCATTTTTTTTGAGTTCTAGAGCAGATGGCGGTTCAGCTTGGGGGATATCTTCCGGAGGTGGAGCCATGTCAGATACCAGGCGCTCAGTCTGGGTCTGAATTTCTGGCAAACGGGCCAGCAGCAGAATATCGTTACGATGGGTTTGAAACCACTGAGTGAGTTCTTCTTCCTTGAGGGTGGCTGCTACGCTCAAGCGGTCGTATAGCGATCTTTTCAGGGTTTCCCGTGCCGAGAAATATGTGCTCACTGAAATTGTCAATATGGTAGCGACAGACAATAACGACAGGGGAGTAATGAGCCGAAGCAGTAGGCTTTTAGATTTGATTTTCACGCTGAGCTTCCCTTACAGGCTGGATGGATGTCGTAGGCTGGGAACCCATAGTATCCAGACGAGCAAAGCAATTCCGGATCGCTATGACTGTCAGTTGTTCCCTTCTACACTTCCAGACGCGATCAGGGGTCGTCAGGAGCCCATACTCAGAAACAGTCTAAAAAATTAGGTGTTTCTAAACACAGCTATGTGATGACTGATACCGATAGGTCATGGGCACCATGGCTTTACTCTTCTGCTTTAGTTAATTGCTCAAGTAGTTTTCCTAAGCGTGTTTGAGCAGCCCCATAGGCTGGCCAGTCTCCCCGTTGTAGTGCTTGCTGACCTTGGGTATAAGCTTCTAGAGCAGATTGAATCAGGGCCTGTTGATCGGCTGTGGGAGATGCCGGTGTAGGTGGTGGCGTCGATGTTTCTGGAGTGGTTTCTGCCACTGAAGGTGTAGGACGAAGCGGCCCAAACAGTCTAGTTAAACTGTCTTCCAATGTTTGTTCCATCACAATTGTGTCTTTGTAGGCCACAATCACCCGTTTGAGTTCTGGAATAGCGTTGCTATTGTTATTTTGTCCCCGCGCTTGTAGATAGACAGGTTCTACATACAGCAGTGACTCCTCAATAGGGATAACCAGTAAATCCCCACGAAAGACTTCTGAGCCTTCTTGATTCCAAAGCGTTAATTGTTGAGAAATTTCAGTATCTTGATCGATACGGGAATCAATTTGGCGAGGGCCATAGATTAAGGCCTGTCTAGAGAATTCATAGGTTAACAGTTTGCCATAGTTATTCCCATCACAGCGTGCTGTCATCCACGCCACCATATTATTTTTCTGTACCGGGGTAAAAGGCACGATCAACATAAATTCTTCTGCTTCACCTTCGGGCAGTTTCATGATGACGTAGTACGGTTCCAGGGTTTCTGAGCTTTCTTCTCGTGTGATCTGAGTTGGGAAATCCCAGAGGTCTTCCTGGTTGTAAAACACATCTGGACGATCCATATGATAGGCTCGATAGACTTGAGCCTGAATCTTAAACAGCATTTGAGGATAGCGAAAATGCTGTTGGAGTGTAGGTGGTGCGCTTTCTAAATTGTCAAATAATGTGGGAAAGCTCTGTTGAAAAGAAGCCAGAATGGGGTCCTCTGTGTCAACAATGTAAAGCTTGATGGTGCCGTCATAGGCGTCGACCACAGCTTTAACAGGATTACGGATGTAGTTAGTGCCACTGCTGACAATACGCTGCATAGCGCGCCCCTGTAATACGTCTTCAATGCCCTCACTGCGCCATAGAGGTTCAGAATAGGGATAGCGATCGCTGAGGGTATAGGCATCAACAATCCATTGGAGTCGCCCGTCAATGATGGCTAAATAGGGATCGCTATCGAGGGAAAGAAAGGGAGCTAACTGTTGAATGCGCTGCTGAATTAATCGATGGTAGTGAATCCGAGAATTCTCTCCGAGAGAGTTGGACAGTAGCAGTTGCCAGTCGCCTAGGTTGTAAGCATAGGCTAGTCTTCGTAGCATGGAACCAATGGGAACACCCCCAGGACCTGTGTAGTTATATTGGGCGTTATCATTGCCTAGGGGATAGTCAAATTCAGCCTGGTCAGTGCCAGTTAAGATGTAGCGATCTGTTGCTTCTCCATAATAAATTCGAGGTTGCTCGATGGTGAGATCGACAGTGCTTGTTGGGGGTAAGTCCTTGATAAATAATTCCGGTAGACCATCTTCGGTAACCTTATTCACTGGACTCATGGCCAGACCATAGCCATGGGTATAAATTATGTGTTGGTTGACCCATGTTTGGGCTTGGGCAGGTAGGGCATCATCCACTAGCTCCCGAGGCGATAACATTACCTGACGGTAGTCGTTATCTAAGGTGTAGCGATCAATGTCAACGTCTTGAAATTTGTAATAGGGACGTAGGGTTTGCAAACTACCGTAGGTACTTTGCAGAGGGCGATAGTCCCATAGGCGAATGTTGTCGATAGTGCCGCTATTACTTGCTAGAGTAGTGGCATCTAGCTGATTTTTAACGTCAAAAGATTCTTGCTGAACATCATCTAGACCATAGGCTAGGCGGGTAAGTTCAATGTTATCGGCGATGTAGGGAGCTTCTTTTTGCAGTTCGTTAGGTTCTACAACAAACTTTTGTTGTCCCCAGGGATATACCCCAGTCACCAGAACAAAAACGGCTACATAGAGACTAATGGCTGTAAGCGGTAGCAGAAAACCGCTACGCCACAGGGAAAGTAAGAATAAAATACCGACGGCAATGGTGATGAATCCCATGATGCCGTAGGCTTGCATACGAGCATTGACATCGGTATAGCCGGCACCAAAGACAACGCCTGTTGAAGAATAGAGGAGTTCGTAGCGAGCGAGCCAAAATCCTAAGGCAACGACAGCAGCTAATCCAGCTAACAATACACAGAAGTGGGTTTTGACTTCTCCGGTGAGAAAGTATTTCCAACCGCGTTCTGGGCGAATTTCTCCTTTAACCCCATAAATGCTGGCTGCAAGTGCTAGACTCCATACCAATATTTCGATGATAGCCCTATGTAAACTCTCGAAGAGGGGGAGTTGGAAAATATAAAAGCTCATTTCGCGCCCATACAGAGGGTCTTGGGCACCAAAGTCTACCGGGTGAAGAAACTTGAGGACATCCTGCCAGGCTTCAATACCATTGATGGCAGCGGTTAAAGCTAGCAACGTAATCAGACCAAAGCTAACGTAGCGGATTAAGCTTGGTAAATAGGGATCCCACTGGGGATTTTGCACAACCCGTAGGGGACGTTCGCGAGTAATGCGTTGAGCAATTGCATAGTTTATGAATAAAATTAACCACCAGCTGGCAAAGGCTAGGATTGCGATCGCACCCTGCCAGCGCAATCGAGTCCATAGAATATCTGCAAACCCAACCGAGTCGAACCACCACACTTCTGTGATCAAGTGCACGAAGGATCCAGAGAAGGTAAGCGCAAGCAACCCTCCGAGAATTAGCCACAACCACTTTGCACTCATGCTCTAACCTGTCAGATAACGCCCAAGTATCGGGGATTAAAGATGGTTTACACCATTTGTTCCTCGAACCTACAAAGCTTAGCGCAAGCTTATGAATCCCAGAGTTTTTTTTAAGTAGTCAAAAGAAACTAGTGCATAGTAGGCCATGATCACCGAGCAAGTTTTAACTTTTATGGCGTTGCTCTAGTGTTATGTAAATCTGAGAATTTAGGCTAAGTGGCGATGTCTAACCGCAGGTTTAAGGTCGATGCGCTTAATGTGCGAGTCTATCCAGATCCAGACTCGTTAGCTCAGGCGGCGGCACAGCAAGTTATTGTCCAGCTACAGCAGACACTTCAGCATCAGCCACAGGCCACCATCGTGTTTGCTACCGGGCGATCGCAACTGGGTCTATTAGGGTACCTTCGCCGTGATACCACTGTAGATTGGTCACGGGTGATCGGCTTTCACCTGGATGAGTTTTTAGGTTTGAGTCGCGAGCATCCGGCTAGCTTTGGCGCTTACTTGCACCATCACATTGTCCGATGGTTACCGTTTCAAGTATTTAATTATCTCAATGGTGATGCATTAGAGCCGATTGAAGAGTGCGATCGCTACACCCAGTTGCTCACCCAAAAACCAATTGATATCTGTTTACTGGGTATTGGCGATAACGGCCACCTAGCCTTTAATGATCCAGCCGTAGCAGATTTCCATGATTCTCGATGGGTAAAACTTGTACGCTTGGACAACATCAACCGCCAACAACAATTGACCTCTGGATATTTCCCACAGCTTTCAGCTGTTCCTGCCTATGCGATTACCCTCAGCCTGAGTGCCATCCGCAGTGCTCGATATAATCTCTGCTGTGTCTTTGGAGATTATAAAGCTGATGTTCTTAAAACGGTACTAACAGTCTCTCCATCTGAAGCTTGTCCTGCTTCTATTCTAAGACTTGATGGCAAAGGAAAAAACACTCTCTTTATAGATGAACCAGCCTGCCGACTCTTCTCAAATATGACATAAAGGTACAAGAGTCAACAGAGGCGAAATAAACGCCTACCATGCTAACGCTTGTACCCCATATCGCTCTCACAATTCCTACAGATTTGCCGGTAGCGCAACGCCTGTCACTGTTTCTTTTGTTAGATTTCCTGTATCAGAAATTTATGAATCAGCACTCAACACTGAGAACTGATCGTCCTCATTAGGCAGGGCACCACAAACTATTATTCTGTAACCCAACGGTCCAAATAGGTTCTTGTGAGATTTTTGTATTAGCTGGGTTAGCACGACTGAGCCAGACAACAGGCTCATCTAAATCCAATACTGTCTCACCTTCATCGGTGGTGATAGTCACTAGCTGTTGGTGAATGGTCATACCGTGGATAGGTAACCAACCAGACTGACCTTGCAAAAGCAAATCACGACTGTGATCGCGACGAATGAATAATCGTCGTAATACCCGCCAATCTTGCCACAGCCGTTTAGCACTATCACTGTTGAGATAGTAATCAGGCAGCACTTCTAGGGGCATGTAATCGTGTGTAGGGGATTGCCCAACCATGGCAAACTGCTGCCCCCAACTTACTCCAAAGATTATATTTAAAGCGTTATATATTAACTGAATCAGTCGTTCCCATAGCTTTGGCTGACGATGGGGTTGGGATGACCAAACCCCATCGCAGGGAATGGGGTTGTTAATTAAAAACATCGGATTGAACCATTTTTTAACGGGGTACAACTTGGAACTCCTATGGCCTATTGACCTTGACATAGTTCAGCATTCTGCCAAAGGATCTATGGACAGGAAAAAAATACAGAAATACATAGCTAATTCCGTATTTCTACGGATTCCAATGGTCAGACATCCATGGACGGTACCTACCTTAACTCCTATTCTTTGTTTAATTAAAGTTCTCTCATAAATCCTTGAAACCTTTATTTCTAAGGGTGTCTGTCTTTCATAGATGATCTTTATGTGCCCCTTATGCCCTGAATGTTGTCATGTCATGGCAGCCTCGTAGGTCACAATTTTACAACCGAACGTCCAACTTAATTGGCGATGCGATTCCTGACTACGTCGAGAGTAAGGCTGTATTTGATAGCCCAGTTGAAACTGCATGCTGAAACCTGGCTACATCATCCTGGGTCCCAATACTGAGTGCCGCTGCGCCAAAAGCTCAGGATCAAGGATGCTGAACGGCACTCAAAATAAGCGTATGTTATTTGATATTGAGATGTAGCATAGCTTGAAAAATACAAAAGGTTTGATGTGGTCTATCTGATGAATTGAGAGATTGTTGTGTGGTTTACCTAAAAATAGGGCCAGCCACAATATGAGGCCGAAGATCGTTCTCACATTGTGGCTGATTTCTCGACCTTATGGCCTCAACTTTAAGACTTCAGTCTTGTGGCCAGGAAAAGAACAGCTATTTTGTTGTTTTGGGTATGAGGCTGTAAAAGTTTGCGTTTCGGAAGATTATTTCAGTGAGCACACCATAATCTGACACAAGACATTTATCAGAATCAATGTATAGTCTGCTTGATCTTAATCACTTCGCTTGAGTCTAAACTAAACCATCTAAGTCAACAGAATTTTCATAAAGACAGCTAGAGTGGCCATGCAATATAGAAGGCAAAGACCATTAAAAAGCCATAGCAAACTGATCATTGAAAAATGAAGCCATGGATTAGTGTTGATTTGAGATGCAAAATTCATAGATGAGTATCTTTGCCGTCACAGATAATCTTAGTGACATAAAAATCTTTGATCGCAAGACTCTTAAAAAATTCAGGTTTGTTTAAATTTGTTTAAAGTCCATCGATCAAGTACATGGCTTGATTGTTTGTATGTAGGCTAGGTCTAGCAAACAATTTCTGACCTTTTGCGATCGCAAGCCCCGCCCGCCCCAGCATTAAAGCATCCCATTCTCCTTCCCGTAATAGACATAGCCTCAGGCGACCCTCGACAGTCACCGTGCCCGAGACAACTGGCACAAAACGAATATAGTCGCTAACGTTGCTGCATGGGGTTCCCTGGGTGAATGGGTAATCGGGATTATCCGCTACTTTAGTAGCCTTTCCATCTTCCACCGTCACTAACATTGAACAGGTGTCAAGACAATCGTGGGGAGAAGCACTATTCACATTTTTACAGATTTACTGTTAACTAGATTACTTTTTAAGTTGAATGTTGTTATGCCCTGACAATGGGATTATCTGCCAAGATTAGACAAAAACCCACCCTTATTTATGTTGACTCAGTAAGCAGGGTAACAACGTCCATGGCCACGAACGTTTAGAGGTTTCTGGTTAAGCTTGAAAGGTTACTAGCGGCGGACGACAGGCATCATTAGCTCAATTTTATCCCAATACTAGTCTGAAGATGTGCCTATATTTATCAAATAATGAGAGAGCAAAGGCTCCATGAAATTAGCGGAATTAAGTCAGCAGCAAAAACAGTTATTGCAGCAGTATAAAGAACGAGGCGGAGTCATCGATTGGGTAGCGATGGAGTTGGAGGAGCAACCCTACGATGATTATGATACTCATTGGCAAGCCGCAATATTAGCCTTAGACGCAATAGCCCAAGATATTGATGAGGACTTTCACACTATTCTCGAAAGCCCTGAAAATCAGCATCACAATCGAGATGATTTTTTTCAGTTGACATATGATGTCAGCAAATTTGTTGGGAATATCATCAGCTTGGAGCAATTCCTAGGTTCGTCCTTTAACGTGTCGTCTCGGAAACTGTTAGTCAGGGGTCAAAGCAAGCGACACGTCAATGACTTATTTTGGGTTGGCGACGCGGAAATTCCAGAGAATATCGTTGGAGAGTGCGGTTTTTATGAACCTGACAGTTTTGGGCTTGCTGATGCGTTTCTATCTCCTCCATACGGTATTACTGGATCGTCCTTAGAACTCAACACGCTATTTTTAGAGATCGCAGAACACTTCTTTGCATCATTCACTGATGCAGGGCAGATCTATAGCTGGAGCGACGATTGTTCCAATTACTTTGACGCAGGAAAAGAATGGTGGGGTACGTTGTTTTGCACTTACTTTTGCCGACCAGACTCAACGCTTGTAGTAGTAATGGCATCGACTACTGATTAGTGTGATCAAGTCGTCTGATAGGTTAATAGTAATTGTGGGATTGCTTATGGGGCAAAATTTTCAGCAAAACTCTAATCACTATTTTAGCTGTGTCAAACCAAATTGTTGTCCAGTGACGACACCATTATTAAATTTTCCTGATAGTAGCGGAACCTCTTACCTGTTCAATTCATCTGATAGCTCGAAGCTATTTTCCATCAGTATCTCCTGGAGCTATCTATTCGACGAAGTATTTATTATAAGTATCTTCCCTCAATACTCTTTTTATATAGTTTTTTCGTAATAAGGAGCATCCCCATACATCACCCATGCCAGGCATGATATAGCTTATTTTTAGGTGTGAAAATTTCATTGCACACTGAACCAATACAGGTTAAATGGTGTCCCCCCGCCCTTAAGTTATTTTTATTTAAAAAAATGAAGGACTTTATGAAGTCTACAAAACTAAAATCTTTTGTATGGTTACTGACTGTTGGAATGCTGGCTGTAACCACACTAACGACAACTGTGCATGAAACTGCATATGCAAAACTCCATGTTGACAATCCGTTTGTTGGGGCAACTGCCTACCTGAACCTGGACTATGGGGAAAACGTGAAAAAACAGGCCACCCAAACCGCTGGCAGATTAGGCGAAAAAATGGCCCAGGTCGCCACCTACCCGACCGCAGTCTGGATGGATCGCATTGGCGCAATTACAGGAACAGCGACCGATGGCACCAAAATTGCCATGAGCTTACGTGAGCATTTGGATACCGCGCTAGCGCAAAAGCTCCCCGGTAAACCGATCACCTTTTTGATGGTGGTCTACAATCTACCGAACCGGGATTGTCATGCGTTGGCTTCAAATGGCGAAATTCCCCATGGGGGCATTGAACGCTATAAAACTGACTACATCGATCCGATCGCAAAGATTGTTAGCGATCCGAAATATGCCCATATCCGGATTGTCGCCACGATCGAACCGGATTCATTACCTAACCTTGTCACCAACCTTTCAACGCCTGCCTGTGCAAAGGCAAAATCGAGTGGCGAATATGTCGAAGGTGTGAAATATGCTTTAAATAAGCTGTATCCAATCCCTAACGTCTATACCTATGTTGATCTTGGTCATTCTGGTTGGTTAGGCTGGGATAGTGCGTTTAGTCCGACGGTGACGTTGATCGCTGATACGATTAAGGGCACACAAGCTGGCGTAAACGCAGTGGATGGTTTTATTTCAAATACCTCCGGCAGCACCCCGATAATTGAGCCGTTTATTAAAGAATATACTGGTGGCCAGCCGAGCCGCTCCTCTGATTTCTATGACTGGAACCCCTATATTGACGAAATCAGCTATATGGGCGCGATGTACGATGCTTTTGTGGCTGAAGGTCTACCGACGACGATTGGTATGTTAGTGGATACCAGCCGTAACGGATGGGGCGGCCCAAATCGTCCGACTGTTGCCAGCACCGCTACAGATGTGAATACCTTTGTAGATGAGTCTCGCATTGATAGACGACCTCATCGCGGTGGCTGGTGTAACCAGATCGGCATGGGTATCGGTGAACGCCCGGTCGTAGAACCTTATGAACATTTTGATGCCTTTGTATGGGTGAAACCTCCGGGAGAATCTGATGGTGTTAGCGAAGCTGGCATTATTGATCCCAATGATCCGGCCAAAGGATTTGATGGGATGTGCGATCCGAACGCGACCAATAGAGACAAACCACAATACTCGACTAATGCCATGGCTGGGGCCCCCCATGCCGGGTGGTGGTTCGCGGAACAGTTTGAAATGTTGGTCGAAAATGCTTATCCCCCACTTCCATGACTGCCAATAGTAGACTCAGGACAAACTTAGACAAATATTGCAATTGAGGGGATAGGCAAAACATGGTGTAAAGATCACCATCAGAAAATTGTCCTGACATTCTCTTCGATTGCTATATCGTTAGTCTGGTCATGAAACACCTTCAAGACATCCAAATCGTTTCAAGACCAGCAGTGTTTCAACCGTAATCACACCGCTCCAATCCTGACGCGCCTGTTGCCATGCATCAGGGAACATATCTCCCCAAGACCAGGTGGGTAACCAAGCACCCTCTTCACCTTGAGTAGAAATCTCGTAGGCTAAATTTGCCGTTACGGCTTCTTCCATTCCAGCCATAAAAGGAGAATCAGGCGCATCTATCACTTGCAATGGCCGTAGACAATAGCCTTCCCAAGCCGCTGAATTCTTTTCAATGGTCCCATCAATCTGCTGGGCCACAACTTGACGAATCTGTTCCCGGAATTCATCGGGTAGTGTTTTTGTCTTCATCAAACGTAGACAACACAACAGGTCATGCATGCCCATCTGCTCTGTATTTGATAATGCACCCATGACCCGCTCCGACACCTGAGAGATAATAGTCTCTGGGACAAGATGTTGATAGTCATACAGATATCCCAGTATCTCAGCGGTCGGGTTAAGAGAGAATAACTCCGATGTTTCTTCATCGTCTGACTGTTCCCACCAAGGAGCATGGGGACTCTGCTGAGCGGATTTAGGGATAATCGGCCAGTGCCATTCTTTTTGGTCTAAGGTCTTTAGTAGATAGGCGATCGCAACTGAGACGACCTCATGATCTGAGGTACCGTTAATTGAGCGAAGTACTTGAAAGGCAATGGATGTGCAAAGTGCCGAGCTATCATTTGTGCGCAAGTCAGGTTCTAGTCCATGACCAAAACCGCCATCTGGATTCTGGAATTCCTTCAGTGCGGCAACTACTGAGTCGGCTGATGCTCCGTTAAAGGCATGGTGGAATCTGGCAATTTCTAATGGCCGTCCTTTTTGTTCAATAAACTGTTGTGAGGCCTCTAAGGCTGTCCTGGTCAGAATTGGTTGGATCATTAGTCAGCTCTCTTGGTGAATAGTTTATTTGTACTATTCTAGAAGCTTTCAGTAATATTGGTTAAAAGATCGTATCAGTCGTTGCAGATATCGGGGGATAGATTCAGGCGGAAGCGATCGCAAAAATAGGCATTAGGGTTTAATGCAGGGCCATCGGTTAGGCTCTCGGGTAATGGCTGAATAACACCTGTGTTTTCTAAACTTGTATTAGATAGATAAATGACAGAAAAGGAGATAAGCGTGATGCTTATCTCCCGGTGAGTGAGTAAACTTTTGGGTGAAAATTTCCTAATGGAACGATGGGTTGTGACGAATCAGGTCCATAAACTCCTGACGTGTGCGAGCATCATCCGCAAACACCCCTTGCATCGAACTGGTAACAGTCCAGGAACCTGGCTTTTGCACCCCGCGCATTACCATACACATGTGAGACGCCTCGACAACAACTGCCACACCCTGGGGTTGTAAAAGACCCTGGAGGGCATTGGCAATTTGCTGAGTCAGTCGTTCTTGCACCTGCAACCGTCGTGCATACATTTCACAAATGCGGGCAATTTTCGACAGGCCAATTACCTTGCCATTGGGAATATAGGCAACATGGGCACGGCCTAAAATCGGCAAGATATGATGCTCACAAGAACTGAACAAATCAATATCGCGTATCAGTACCATTTCATTGGTGTCTTCATGGAAAACGGCTCCATTGAGCAGTTCATCCAGGGACTGATGATAACCCGAGGTTAAAAATTTGAGGGCTTTGACCACACGTTTTGGTGTGTCTCGCAATCCTTCACGGTCGGGGTCTTCTCCTAAGCCTAGAAGCAATGTTCTTACGGCTTGTCGCATGTCTTCGTCTGAAACAGGAGCTTTAGCTTCGGTGTTGATTAACTGGCTACGAATATCGTCGGGTGAAATGGATAAGGTCATAAATAACGAGTGGGTGAATTGTTGGATGGATTTATCAAAATGTCGAGCGATCGCGAACCGATCAGCCCCCTTCAGAAAACGACTGAAAGACTGGATGTAGCAATTGCCGAATAGGCAACTACACGTCAGGTTAGCGGTGTACTACCCTGACAAATGATGTATCAGGCGAGGCAAGCCGTCAGCTGCTGCTGGATGTCATCACCATTGAGATGCCGCCCGATAAAAACAAGCTGGTTTCGAGGTGGGGTGGACCATTCTTCACCGTCAATAGAGAAGCGAGGACCACTTAGCTGAAAAATATTGCGCAGGTCACTTTCCTCAAACCAGAGAATTCCTTTTGCCCGAAAAACATTCTTTGAAAGTTTGTTTTGCAAAAAGTGTTCAAATTTTTTGACATGGAAGGGCCGATCGCTCTCAAACGCAATGGACACAAATCCATCATTCTCAAGATGGGCAGAGTGGTGATGATGGTGTTCATGATGTTCATGCCCATGGTGATGGTGCTCGTGCCCGTGATGCTCGTGCCCGTGCCCATAGTGCCCGTGCCCGTGTCCGTGATGGTGCTCATGGGCCGTCTGCTCAATTTCTTCCTGCACCAGCGCAGCATAAGCTTCGGGGTTGTTATACCCTACATCTAAAACTAGCTGTAGCGGCACTTGGCCCTGCTGACTGTGCAAAATCCTTGCCCCCGCTTTAACGCTACTAAGGTACTCTTCTAACGTCTTTACCTGGTCCGATGAAGCCAGGTCAACTTTATTAATAATTGTAACATCAGCGTAGGTGATTTGTTTCAAGGCGGCTTCACTCTCAAAATGATCGGGCGTGAAGGTTTCGGCATCTACCATGGCGATGATGGAATCCAAACGGGTGAGGTCGCGTAGTTCAGTACCCAGAAATGTAAGAATAATAGGCAGCGGATCAGCCACACCTGTGGTCTCAATCACCATATAGTCAACACGGTCATCCCGCTCCATGACTCGATAGACAGCGTCTACCAGGTCATCGTTAATGGTGCAACAAATGCAGCCATTGCTAAGTTCAACCATATCTTCATCCATTGTCACTAACAGCTGACTATCGATGTTGATATCGCCAAATTCATTAACGAGGACGGCAACTTTTAAGTCTTTATTATTGCTTAGAATATGGTTCAAAAGCGTTGTTTTACCACTGCCAAGAAATCCGGTAATGATGGTGACGGGCATTCCTCTTTTAGTGGTTGAGGGGAGTGTGGAGGCTGTCATGGAATAAACTCCGGAAGCAACAAGATGGATTCCCTAACTCCTTTGGAGTTAGCCAACGATATCTCTGGCCTAATTATGTTCACAAGGCCAACTTGCGGGTGTTGGGGGCGAGCATCGCCAACAGAAAAATAGCGAGTTGAACGGTGACAATACTGGGGCCCGAGGGTAAGTCGAAAAAGGCAGAAACCATCATACCAATAGCGGCCCCTAAAGCACCTAAGCCTGCTGAGGTCAGGATGTACTGAACAAAGTTGCGGCTAAGGAGACGGGCCGCACAAGCGGGTATCACGACAAATGCACTAATCAACAAAACACCAATGGCCTTAATGGAAATACCCACCACCAGAGATAACAACACAATGAACGCTGTACGTTGGGCAGACACAGATACGCCCCGAGCAATGGCCATGGATTCATGGAGTGTTAGGAGAATTTGCGATCGCAACGTTAGCCCCATAAATATGACACATACCACCAACAGCACGCCGCTAAAGATTAAGTCAGTGGTTTGCATTGCCAGGATATCACCAAACAACAGGTGGGTGATACCGCCTTTGTAGTCCTCACGAAAACTCAGCAAGATAATGCCAATGGCCAAGGATGATGAGTAAACAATATTTAGCAGCGCATCGGTCCAGAGACGCGTGCGTTCCAGGAAATAGGTCACACCCAACGCAAAAAGAACAGCAAAGGGTAACAACACCCAACCAGGATCCAGACCCAGCAAAAACCCAATGCTAATACCCAACAGGGCTGAGTGCCCCAGGGTATCACTAAAAAAAGAAAGCTGTCGGAGAACGGTAAAGCTACCCATTAAGCCGCCCATAAAACCAGTGAGAACACTGCCCATCAGTGCCCGTTGCATAAAGGGCAGTTGAAACAGTTCTATCACACGGGTAAATTCAGCCTGGATCGACATGGCAGAAAAACTAGCAAGATTAACAAGAATGGTGATAGCGAACAAACTCAGAGCCATAGGCCAGGGAGAGATTCTCTGGGGTAAGAGAATGATCGGGTTTTCCCTGGCAGAGCAGGGTGCGATTTAGACAGAGGACGCGATCGCAACTGCGACGTACCATATCGAGATCATGGGAGATCTGCAAAATGGCCCAGCCCTGGTCTTGTTTAAGCTGGTGCAGCAACCGATAAAATTCCGATTCGTTACGCACATCTAAACCAGCGGGAGCCTCATCGAGAATCAGCAGACGGCGGGGACGCACTAAACAGTAGGCCAGCAGTACCCGCTTTAGCTCTCCCCCCGACAACGCACTCACAAGCTTGTAACGCAAATGCCAGGCGTCCACCTGGGTCAATGCCTGCTGCACTGCATGACGGCGCGCCCGTCCACCAGCCCAAGGCAGCTGTAAGCCCAGACGATCCCACCCGAGACCGATCAGTTCTTTGACTGTAATGGGAATGCGGCGATCAAACAGAAAGTTTTGAGGCAGATAGGCAACCTGTTGTCTCACCTCAGCTGGCAATTTGCCTTTAGGAGAGAGCGGCTGCCCCAGGACAAACACCTCTCCAGACCGACGTGGCAAGATTCCCAGTATGGCCTGAATTAGGGTGCTCTTTCCGGCTCCGTTGGGACCCACAATTGCGGTATCCATGCCAGCTGGCACTGTGAACGATACATTCTGAACCGCTGCATAGGTCTCTCGGTAAACCGTCAACTCGTTGACGACTAAGACTGGATCGCTCAACTGTTCTCTCCTGGCCCCATAAAATCATTCTCCATACTAAAGCCACCAACCGATTGCGGCTACCGGTTGAGGCGTCCAGAAAGGATACCAGGATTGTGTGGATGCCCCAAAGCTATCTGCCAGATTCTCAGCATTCTGACGCATGATTGTCAGATAGTAGTCTGGCTGTATCGCCTCGGTCGGACCTACTTCCAGAGGGTCAAACTCACTTACACCAATGGAGAGATCCTGTGCGATCGCCTTAAAGGAAGATTCTCCAGCCTGGGGCTCGGTCATAATGGTTTTTAACCCTTCCGCCTGCACTGTATCCACCACACGCTTGACATCGTCTGGAGATGGATTTTCTTCGGGAAGACCTACCAGAACTTCAGCTTCCAGTCCATAGCTGCTAGCAAAGTAAGCGGCGAAATCATGAAATACCACAAATGTTTGTCCAGCAAAGGGGGACAACATTTCCGTAATGTCAGCATCCAATGCCTGCAGCTCAGTAATAAATGCCGCCGCGTTAGCCGTGTATTCAGCCTCCCCTTCTGGATCGGCGGCAATCAAACCATCGCGAATATTTTCGACCTGTTCAATGGCTCGCTTGGGATCCAGCCAGACGTGGGGGTCAAATTCACCGTGGGCGTGAGCATGGCCATGGTCGTCATGGCTCGCTTCGGCATGATCATCATGGGCCTTCTCTTCACCGTGATCGTGGTCGTCGTGCCCTTCTTCACCATGGTCGTGATCATCATGGGCCTTTTCCTCACCATGATCGTGATCGTCGTGGCCTTCATGGCCATGGTCGTCATGGCCTTCTTCGCCACTAGCAAACGCAGCAATCTCTTCGCTAGAGTCGATGGTGACCAGATCGGAATTTTCCGCATTCTCGATCATGTCATCTAAAAAGAACTCCATTTCCAAACCGTTTTTCACCAACACGTCCGCACTGGCAACCGCCTGAATATCACTGGGTTTGGCCTGAAAATCATGGGGACCCACATTGGTGGGTAGCAACTGTACCACCTCGGCGCGATCGCCCGCTACCGCTTTAGTGAATTGGGTTATGGGCAAAAATGTTGTAACCACCTGCAATGAATCTTCGGGTGCCGCTGCCGAAGAGTCTGCTTCGCTGGTAGAGTCCGTAGGAGCAGTCGTGCAGCCACCTAGGGTAACGATTGCCCCCAGCGCCATAATCGATAACTGTTGTACCTGCCGTTGAAAACTCAGTCTAGACATTACTATTCTCTCTTCAAAAACAACATTAATTCTTTAAGCTTTATCTTGCTATGGACGTAAAGCTAGGGCAGCATCTTTGGCGAAATAGGTCAAAATCAAGTCGGCTCCCGCCCGTTTCATACTGGTCAAGGTTTCTAGCATGACGGCTTTTTCATCAATCCAGCCTTGCTGCGCCGCCGCTTTGACCATGGCGTATTCACCACTGACGTTGTAGGCAGCAATGGGTAAATTTGTGTTTTGTTTAATGCGGCAAATCACATCCAAATAGGCCAGAGCCGGTTTCACCATGACGATGTCCGCCCCTTCCTTAATATCAAGCTCTACCTCTTTCAGAGCTTCCCGCGCATTGGCGGCATCCATCTGATAGGTCTTTTTGTCGCCAAACTTAGGGGCAGAATCCAGGGCATCGCGAAATGGACCGTAATAGGCCGATGCATATTTAGCGGAATAGGCAAGAATGCCAACATTAATCCAACCGGCAGCATCCAGTGCCTGACGAATTTCGCGCACACGACCGTCCATCATGTCGGATGGGGCCACAAAATCAGCCCCCGCCTCAGCCTGTACCAGGGCCTGTTTGACGAGAACTGCCACGGTTTCATCGTTAAGAATTTGACCATTTTGCACAATGCCGTCATGGCCCTCGCTACTGTAGGGGTCAAGGGCTACATCGGTAATCACCAGCAGCTCCGGCAGCGCTTGCTTAAGGGCACGTACGGCGCGAGGGATCAAACCATCCGGGTTATAGCTTTCGGTACCCGCGTTATCTTTTTGATGATGGGGAATGAGCGGGAACAGGGCAATGGCTCCAATGCCTAACCCCCAAACAGTTTTTGCTTCCTCTAGCAATAGATCTAGGGAGTAGCGAAAACAGTTGGGCATCGACGGTACCGCCTCCTGCTGCCCCTCACCTTCCATGACAAACAGAGGATAAATTAGATCAGCGGCGGTTAGCACCGTTTCTCGTACCATACGGCGCAGCGCTCCGGTACGACGCAGACGCCGGGGACGATGCACTTGGCCAGTACTGCCACTATTATTATCAGCGGGTGCAGCTTCCTCTATCGCTTTAACAGCATCTGTGGCGGTGGGGAGGGGCGCTGACGTGGGTGACATAGATGTGGATGACATAAGATGGAAACCCGTTATGATAATGATTATCATTCCTAGGTATATTACATCAGTTTTTCGAAATTGACGCGATCATAATCCTTAAAAATTCCATGACTCAGGTTCACTGTACTCGGGCTCAAACAGCGGTACTCCAGTTACTGCGGCAACAGTCTGAACCGATCTCGGCTCAGGCGCTATATACGCTGATCAAGCAACATCAGCGGATTGGTTTGGCAACGGTATATCGAGCCCTTGATGCGCTAAAGCGCATGGGCAGGGTGCAGCATCGGGTAACGCTGACAGGGGAAACACTCTACAACGCGGTGGAGCAGGATCATCACTACATGACCTGTTTGCACTGTGGACAGTCGTTTCCTCTGAATACGTGCCCTTTGAAGGGTCTGGAGTTTTCTCTTCAGCATTCCAGCTCATTCACAATCTACTATCACACCCTGGAATTCTTTGGCCTTTGTGAGCCCTGTGCGGTGCAAGGTGGGTGAGGTTTTGGATTTAGCGGGCTAGAAAAAGGGGATAAGCATCACAATCATGTTAATAGTCTAAGATAGGTGCACACCCTAAAGGCTCTAAGTGGAAAGCCGATAAGAACGGTAGACTTGAGAGTCTTTGTCTTGAATTTGGACAGCATTTGGTGATGCAGTATGACCCAAGCAATTGATTTAATATCCTCGCCGCCATCACCATTGTCATTGCAAGATTTTCTTGTGTGGGATAGCGGTGATGATCGTCTATATGAATTAATTGAGGGTGAGCCGATGCCGATGAGCGATCCCACTGCTAATCATGAGGATGTGGCGGATAATCTTTGTGATTTGCTTAGGCTGCATTGTTTAGAGAAAAATTTGCCCCTCATACCTAAGCGTTCCAAGTTAATCTCTATTGGTTCTCGGAATGGACGAGACACTGCCAGACGTGGTGATATTGTTGTTTTTGCCAAGGCTGAATGGGAACGGATGAAGGGGCTGTCCAGCTCAGCGATGGCTTATATTGCTCCAACCTTAGTGATTGAGGTGGTGTCAACAAACTGGCGAGATGACTATTTGACTAAGCTGGCTGAGTATGAATCTATTGGTGTTGAGGAGTATTGGATCGTTGACTATGCCGCGTTAGGGGGGATGCGGTATATCGGTCATCCGAAGCAATCTACAGTGTCTGTTTACACGATGGACCCTGAGACAGGTGAATTTGGTATGCCACAACAGTTTCGCGGGGATAACAAAATTAGGTCTACTGTTGTCCCTGAACTTGTAGTAACGGCCAAGGCTTTATGGAAAGAAGATTAGAGAATATTGATAACTATTGCATTCATCTGCGCGGCAGAGGCAAAAAAGATCATCGCCGTCGGGGATGCAACGCGTCAGGTGCAATATGTGGTAAAAACACAGAACTAAACCGACACTTATGAAGTATAGCAGACTGACTAAAAGCAAGCACTAATCACATAACAATAGAAACCTAAAGATTTATCGTGGCTATACCGAATAATTCAACGATAGAAACGCAAGACTGAAAAGCGGAGCAGCCAAAAGCTTAGAAACGCAGTTGAGATGTAGATCTAGGTGCAGGAACTGTGCGGCTAACGGTGAACGGTCAGGGGTGTGAGAGATTTGTTTAAAGCTCAACCCGTGAGCGTGAGTCGAGCGTCCCTCTCCACAGGGTAGTTAGAAAGCAGACCCCTACATAATTACGAACCTACTGTACCATTTTACTTGCTGGCGACACCGATTATTTGCGTCCGTTTCTTAGGATTACGGCTCCCACAGTTCCACAACAGGCTTTTCGCAAGATACCACATCGATCACTTCATCTCCCGTCCAAACTCGATAATGCTTTGCAGAACCGATAATGTCTTTGTACCAACCATGATTAGCATTGACGTAGTCTAAATACTTGGATCGGGAAAGAGCCTGAATCACTCCTGTATCATCACGCTCTTCGTAGTCGTCCCAGGAGGTATAGGATTCATCAACAACTTGCCATGCTATTGACTGCGGAAATCTCACCAACATCATCCTGCTCTCATCTTTGACTTCTACCGGGCGACTACCTTGGAGAAGCTTCTGCACTGTCGGATTGGGATCGGTTTGTTCATCATCAGGTTCGCCAACGAACATCTCTGTGAGAATCAGACGAAGGTCATCCTGGTAAACCACGGCGTGGAGTTGCCACATTTCTGCTTCGTCTAGAACTGTAAGCATATGCAAAGGATAGCTAACGTTTCTGTTGAGCGGTTGTCAGTATTTGACAACGCAGTAATCTTTCAATAATCCGCTCCAACAGGCTTGTTAGGTGCAGTCTGGAACGGCTATTTTTCTAGTCTCGTTTGTAGAACGAGTCACCGCGTTGAAAATACCTCACAGCAATAGGGATATCAATGGCCGCACTCACCATAGTGAGTACACACACATACATGATAAACCAGTACAAACCTCTATCCAACATTTGTGTCGTGAGTAGATGAAATAAGTAAGGGAGTATTAGCAGCCAATGCGCATGCCCGATGGGACCGATAAGTTGTGAGAACGGTCGGCGACGATGAACTTGACTCCCAATAATAAAGGACAACACCCGACCGAGCAGAATCACCAGTCCAGGTGTTTCGCGAATGAAATACAAGCCGCCGAGAACTTGTGGCAATGGATAGAGGATTGCCCATATTCGGATTGTCCAAGGCAACGTGCCCATCGCTTTCCAAAACTGAATGAGATCTTTCAACAGATTCATAAGCTAATGAGAAAAATTTGATGACTTTTTACTGGGTATTCGAATATGACAGGATTAAAGCCTTGATTAGCAGGCTTTTGAACTCCTAGAAACGCAGATCAAGATCAAAGGATTGCTAGCTCGCAGCATTAGACTGGTTTAAGCGGCGAGATGTTCATCACCGCTTAAACCAGGTGGTCGAGTAGTTAGAGAGCATTTGGTGCTAACTTTGTTTGACGGACAACTAATTTGACGATGCTATCCATAGCACAGCAATCGACACTCTTTGAAGGTGATGGGATATAGCATCGAACAGGTTGTTGTCAGAAATCAGCCTGTAACTATAAGCTTGGTTGAGAACTGCTCACCATATCCTGGACCATCAACCATGTCCCTGTGACCTTTTGCCAAAGGACTTGATAATTACCGGTATCCGTTACGACACTGTTATCAATTTCGAGAGAATATGCTCCAAATTCCAACGCATAATCTCCAAAGTCATGGAAAGATTCTGTCGATAGAGTCAACTTTTTCAGACCATCCTCAAACATCCTGTTGAATGTCTTACCGATCGCAGCCTGTCCAGTTAACTTAGGAACATTCGAAAAGACCAACACGGCGTCCGATGCATACATCGCCTTTAATACTGAGATATCTTGCCGAGCAAACGCTTCCATCATTTCAGCATTGCGCTGCTCGATAACGGTTTTAACGCAACCACTCATCATGCCACCCTTTCCTTGCTATTGACGTGCTCCCAAAGATCAGAAGCAATTTCTGCCACTTTGCCGCGAACGGTATCTACGGCGAATTGAGGTGCCGTCTCTGGTCCACCAGAATTGAAAGGTGGAGCTGGACGGTACTCGAACAGTAACTGAATGACATGGGCAGCAGGCTCGCCAACGACATTGGCAATCACTGAAATAGCGAAATCGATTCCCGCTGTAATGCCGCCTCCAGTAATCCGGTTACCGGAGATGCATACCCGTTCATCCACTCGTGTGACGTTAGGGTAGCTGTCAAGCAGCTCTGCATAGGTCCAATGGGTTACTGCTCGGTGTCCATCAAGGAGCCCAGCTTCTGCCAAGATTAACCCTCCGGTACAGACAGAGGTGACATATTCTGCCTGTTCTCCTACTTCCCGAAGGAAATCGATTACCGCTTGGTCTTTCAACTGAGGCAATACATTACCACCACCGGCAACAACCAGAACATCTATTTTGGGACAATCCTCAAACCCATAGTGAGGGGTCAAGAGTGCACCGGCATCCGACATCACGGGTTCGGATGTCTTGGAAAACGTAAACGTCTCAAACTCATCAACCATTGCGAAAAACTGCAAGGGTCCATAAGCATCCATCATCGTCACGTGCGGGAAGATATAAATCCCGACCTTCTTTTTCTCAACCATAATCTTTTGCTCCAATGTTTTTGCTAAGAGCTAATATATACGGTATCGTACATAATTAAATCGAGGTTGTCAAAATTTTGTACGATACAGAATAAAATCATGAAAAAGTCACCCGGTCGACCCAGAAAATTTAACGAGGAGGAGGTGCTACAGCGTGCCGCCAAAGTGTTTCTGAATGAAGGATTTGAGGCGTCAAGCTATGAATCGATCTCAGAAGCTATGGGACTGTCAAAGCCGAGTCTGTACAATGCGTTCGGAGATAAACAAGCCTTGTTCACTCGCGTTGTTGCGGAGTATTCCCTTCAGGCTCATGAGTACATCGTCAAGGAATTTTCAGGTGCGGGAACCCTTCAAGCAGCCTGTCAGAAAATGTTGCTTGCCGCGGCTAAGTTTTATTCAACTCCAGACGGTCCGTCTGTAGGTTGCCTTCTTGTTGGCACTGCCCTACCTGCAAGTTCTCAATATGATGAGATTCGCGATACGTTGAGAGATTTCACCAAACGCATGGAGACATCCATAGAAAAAATCATTAACGCAGAATATAGCAAAGATGCAGCAGCTCTCGATCAACACCCCAAGAATATCGCCAGGCACATTAGCAGTTTGTTGTTCGCCTTGGCCGTCCGTGCAAGAATGGGGCTATCACGGAAAAAATTAAACCAAATAGCACTTGAGCTTGCAGAATTTATCTAGTGAAATGAGCATTTTCAGGTCAGAAGTATCCTCTCAGTGCCTTGATAACAGAGTGATATAGCCGATGTGGCGGATAATCTTTGTGATCTCCTCAGACTGCATTGCTTAGAAAAAACTTACCCTTTGCACCTAAGCTATCCAACAACTATTAGGAGAAAATGCCGCCGCTTCAAACTGAGATAACTCGTTAAAGATTGTGTTGTCGAGGTCTGATGCTCTTAAGGGCTATGGCTGTGATGCTGCCATAAAGCACGCCACCCACTGCGCCAAGACAGAGTCCCCTAATAACTAAGACCATTGAAGCCCAAGAAATATCCAAAAACGATCCTGCGATAGACCAGACACCATAAAAGGCAATTGCTCCACCTAGAGTGTAACCAAGTACCCCCATAGTCCACCATAGCCGCCAGTTCGGGGTATGCTGGCGTAAAACTAAAACTTGAGCAATCCCAACGGATATACCTACAGAAATTCCATGGCCGATAAGCAAGATCCCCCACATCAGTGAAGATGGCATTGAATCTACAGAGGAGGGAAAAAACTTCAACGCAATAAAGAGAATTCCCTGACCAGTCATGGCCTGCAAGAGATTACTAAAGGCCGCAAGGGCCGAGCCGACATAGGTCCCTAAACCTGTGGCGACTATCCAGTGCCAGATTTTTAACTGGGGTAAACGCTGCCTAAGGACAGATGCTTGTATCCCCCCTAAAAATAACCCCAATCCCCATCCAGCTGCGGACAGTCCGTTTCCTGTGGGGCCTAATAGCTTCATTGTAAAGATTGACAGCAACGACAGCACAAACCCTAGAACATTGCTCAGAATCCAACGTCTTAGATAGGTCATTTGCATCGTTTTAGCCTCTAACTGTCTGTCGTTGCTCTTATTGACGAGCGATTGGACACGACGACAACAGCAGTTGAGAAATTTGCTTAACTGCTGTTGTCGGCCTACTTGCTAGAGATCCAGACCGCAGTTACCTATTTCCTGATGTACCCAAATAATTTGGATTAGCTAGGGCAGCTCTCCTGTCAGAATCTTCCTACGAGAGGCGATTTTGACCAAAAAGGTGAAGATTAGCTAAGGCGATGCGATCGCACTGTCTGAGGAGGGTGCGATCGCTCGGTCCAAAAGTTATGTAGCTTACTGGCAACTACACATGTCTTATACCAGTAACCAACCCAACGACTCTTTAATCGTCAGCTGTAACTCACTAGCAAACGATGGTACAGCAACAATCTCATCAGAGACATGCTCTATGCTCTACTTGGAGGCGGGCCATGCCCACCCTTCGGAATATCCGTATCCAACGTTTGGAATTACGATGAAAAAGAGTTTCCAACAAAATCGTGCCAAACAACAATGCGATAATTTGATTAATAGTCCCCACCGTAACCCCTATTTATGCAATTGAGGACAACCCAGTAGGCTGGGTTCTAGGGCGGCCTCCCGGCCCTAGCCATGGAAACCCCAGTTTGCCTAGCTAGGATAGCTGTATTACTTCCGGGAAGGGGAACTCGGAGGGACCCCAAGCAACCGGTTTTGGTTCCCTCCGATCACATTATGAATGAAGTTATAAGCCTTACAGATTTTCTCTGATGAATACGAAAGACCCTGCCTCCTGGGAAGGGAGAAATCGACACATTCACATTATTAAATTCCTGCTCCTAACCAAGGATAAGAAGTAAGAAACCCCACCCATTGCCAAAGCACTCAATTCTTGATCGCTGTGATAGATTGAGAATGATAATCATTCCAATTTTGACTTTCCATGGTCAGTCAAGTCTCCCGTCCACAGTCCGCAACCAGCCCCGGTGATGTAGAGCAGCTAGCGCGGCTGCGCCACACCTGTGCCCATGTATTAGCCATGGCGGTGCAAACCCTGTTTCCAGAGACAAAAGTCACCATTGGCCCCTGCACAGATACGGGGTTTTACTACGACTTTGACCGGGCTGACCCATTTACGCCTGAGGATTTAAAGCAGATCACAAAAAAAATGCGGCGCATCATTGGGCAAAATCTACCGATCATTCGTGAAACGGTAGAACGGGATGACATCCGCACTGAGATTGAGCAACTAAACGAACCCTATAAGCTAGAGATTCTGGATGGCATCCCCGCCGATGAACCGATCACCCGATACTACATCGGTTGTCCTGACCCACTGCCAGCCACCGCAGAACCGTCCTTGTTCGATTCACCATCGACGAAAACCTCTGATGCTAATACTGCGACTTGTTGGTGGGATTTGTGCGCAGGCCCTCACCTGAGCCGCACTGGCGAACTACACCCTAAAGCCTTTGCCCTAGAAAGTGTAGCCGGAGCCTACTGGCGGGGCGACGAAACTCAACCGCAGCTCCAACGCATTTACGGCACCGCCTGGGAAACGCCAGAACAATTAAAGGCCTACCTGACGCAGAAAGAGGAAGCCAAACGCCGCGACCATCGCAAACTGGGACAGACATTAAATCTGTTTAGTATTCAAGAGGCGGCGGGAGGCGGACTGGTGTTCTGGCATCCCAAAGGAGCCCGCATGCGCCTGTTGATCGAAGACTACTGGCGTCAGGCTCACCTGCAGGGGGGATATGAATTGCTCTATACCCCCCACATTGCCAATCGCGACCTCTGGCAAACCTCCGGGCACCTGGACTTTTACCAGGAGAATATGTTTGAGCAGATGGCTGTGGAAGCGCAACAGTATCAGCTCAAACCCATGAACTGTCCCTTCCATGTGCTCACCTATCAGCATCAGCTCCATTCTTACCGGGAGTTGCCGATTCGCTGGGCCGAACTGGGTACGGTATACCGCTATGAGCGCTCTGGGGTGCTCCATGGTCTGATGCGCGTTCGCGGCTTTACCCAGGATGATGCGCACATTTTTTGTTTGCCAGAGCAGGTAACAGAGGAGATTTTAGGGGTGCTAAACCTAACAGAACAAATTCTGTCGGACTTTGGCTTTACCGACTATGAGGTGAATCTCTCCACCCGTCCGGCCAAGTCTGTGGGCAACGACGACATTTGGGAACTGGCCACTTCAGCATTGAAAAAAGCACTGGATATCAAAGAGTGGGCCTACGTGATTGATGAGGGGGGGGGTGCCTTCTACGGTCCCAAAATCGATATTAAGATCAAGGATGCTATTGGTCGGCTATGGCAGTGCTCCACAATCCAAGTAGACTTTAACCTGCCGGAGCGATTTGACTTACAGTACGTCGCGGCGGATGGCTCTCGACAGCGTCCGATTATGATTCACCGGGCTATTTTTGGCTCCCTGGAACGATTCTTCGGCATTTTGGTGGAGAACTATGCGGGGATGTTTCCCCTGTGGCTGGCTCCGGTGCAAGTACGACTGTTGCCGGTGAGCGATGCTCAGCGAGACTATGCCAATCAGGTGGCCCAGACATTGCAACAACAAGGTTTCCGAGTGGAGGTAGATACCAGCGGGGAGCGTCTGGGTAAACAAATTCGCACCGCAGAATTAGAGAAGATTCCGGTTATTTCTGTGATCGGTCAGCGAGAAGTGGATTCTCAGACATTGGGTGTTCGCACCCGTCAGAGTGGTGATTTGGGAGCCCTGACAGTGCCAGACGTGATCGAGAAATTACAAGATGCGATCGCGCAAAAGACTATCTGTTAGTCATTCTTTTCAGTTTCTCAAACGTCAAAGTGAACCGATGAGGTTTCACAAAGTTGTTCAAGTAATGAGGTAAACGTCCATGGCTATCGTTCAGCACTACGCAACCAATTGTCTAGAAAACGTCAAGGTGATGCTGATTTCTCCAAGCCAAACGCTAGCATCATCGACGGTGGAATATTGCATTGCCAGCGGATTTGTCAAAATCATGCCCGCTGATGGCCGCACCTTGATTACCCACATCAGCAACGTCGTTATTGAGGTGGAATCATGAATCTGTTTTCTCAGTCTCGCCCAAAACCTAATCTAGCCGCGTTGCAACAGATCAAGACCTGGGTTTACGACCTTCTGAAGCTCGACCCGGATATTGGCATCTCGGTGAGCCAACTTCAGTGCAAAGAACCCGACTGTCCGCCAATTGAAACCGTCATTACTATTTTGAGCCAGCCAGCCCAGCAGTACAAAATCCACAAAGCGTTAGATGATATTGAGCTAGATGATTTAATTCGTCTATTTCAAACTGAGTAGCCCGTCCGTAGTTTCTGACCGTAGCTACGGTCAGAGTGTGCCACGGGAGCACTCATCTACTTCTCTGAGCGCCCCGTGGACTCACGGTCACGCTCGTATTGTCTGGTGAATGCAAAAGGGGGTAACCAAGATTCGCGTCGGATTGTCCAAAGTTCGTAAGTGGGCCTAAGTTGATCAGGTGCGTCCAGGGATCCTAAGTTCACTTCGATTTCGTCTGCGGTGCATGAGTAAACAGACGATCCGCAGCGGGGGCAGAAAAACCGCCCGACGTAGTCGCGGGTTTCGCCCGTGATCGTCACCGCATTCTGCGGGAACACCGCAGAAGCGTGAAAAAGGGCACCATGATGCTTACGGCAGTCGAGGCAGTGACAAAGGCCAACCCGGTATGGGAGTCCCGTCGCCACAATTCGGACATTGCCGCACAAGCAACCGCCGGTGAATCGATCCATGCTGCATCTCCTCTAAAATCAAGCAGTCGGAATGGTTACAACGAGTAGCACTAATACGTTGCTCTTGGAAATTCCATGCTGAACAGATTCACCCAATCGGTGAACACTTCGATGTGATTGAACGGCGTACCTGTTCGGTCATTAGTCTCAGATCGAGAAGCAAGTTTTGATACCTTGCTGTAATCGTTGTGACAGAGCCGCAATTGCAAAGAATTGTTTAGGTGCTGCGATTGTAGTTCCATAAGGTCATCTAAATATAGCGCCCAGGAAAAATGATTATCATTATCATTGCCGTGTAAACTCTGAAAAGTTGTTTAGGTCTAGGATTTTTTCCTTGCACCTATAGAGGAGTCAGTCATTGACATGGTTTCAATCCTAAATTCCACCGTTTCTTCAGCAGGCACTGTTTCAGAGCCGCTTTCAATCAGCGCTCTCTTAACGGACACTGATGTTGTTTCCCTAGAAGAACTACCGCCAATCTGGCAGCGCATCGCCAACCGCGAGGTAGCGGTGGGTCACCCTGAGCCGGATTTTCTAGTAGTGCTAGCGCGGTTGTTTCTAACCAAGGCAACGGACCGCAGTCCCGAGGTCTTTCGGGAGGGGTTTGACTTCCAAGCCTTCTACCGGCAAGGGGCTATGTCAACCTTAGAGTTTTTCGGTCAGGACTTCAGGACTACGGCTTACCCTGACTTCAATCAGGTAATGCAAACAGCCAGAGCAACTGACGGGGCCGAAAGAGTCGTAGCTTTTGTGCGGGACGTTTTCTCTCGGTTAGGCTATGCTTTACCAGCTTGTTTCTACTGGATGCTGCTGTGTCCAATTGAGCGAGCGTCAATCCACGAGGCTCGTCCAATGTTTTTCGACCCTCATATGCAAGGAGTGAAGCGGGCCTATGACGCCTGCCTGCATAGTCTGAATGTAACGGCAGTGCAAATGCTAGTGCAATCGTGTGCTAGTCGTCAGGGGCTGTTGATTCAACACGGCTGTGGCTGCGACCATTCGCTGGCTCAGCTAATTCCAGGCTCAGCAGAAGTTACGTTTGCTTTTGAAAGCGAGCTGGGGCGTCGCAAGGCAATAACGGCTTATCTCTGGCGCTGTTGGAATGAATATTTGCTGTTTCCGTTAGGGGTTCACGCTAAAAGTTTGGCCTTGTAAACACCTTTGCCGTCAAGGTGGCTACGGCAAAGGTTTACGAAAACTTAGTTTCTACCCCCCCGACCTGTTTGGGCTACCGTGTATACATAAGTCAGAGAATATCGCTAGAACCATTGATTCTAAAGGGTTTTAAATATTTACTAAAGCTACTAATTGAGTCTCAATCATCAATTCTATTGAGAAAGCTTTAGGAGGTATCAAGCTATTTAGGACCATAACTCTCGGTTTAATTCAATAGTCTCGTAGATGTGTATAGGCAGTAGCCGTAGGGGGGCTGTTGTTTTTAACAATTTCCACCAATAAAGACAATTGCATTACTGGCTGGGTTGAGCCTTGGCGAATTGCGATCGCAGGTGCTGGTATCAGTGGGTTTGCCATTCTCGGTCACTTAGTCACTCAACTACGTGACCAAACAGAGAGGCCTATACAGATATCTCTCTTTCAGCCAGAGCGTACCTACCAAGAGGCTAATCTGACCAAGGCTCAGAAAACTCGGCTGGCTCATTTCAAGACACTAAATAAGCAAACATTCATCGGTGGCGGACAGGTTTACGACCCGATGCAGCCCGCCTTGTTCACCTTCAACGGCGGCAGTGCTGTCCGCGGGTTTGACTTTGCCCAACAGCGCTTCGACACAGCGAACTACTTCAACTGGATGCAGGCCAATCGTGACCTGCTAGCGGTGCTATACCCTGATTTTGCTCCAGAGCAGGGACAACAGCGTCATCCTGACCATAACCTGGACGATCTTCACGGAACCAGTCCCCGAGGAGCCTACGGCCTCTATCTAGACGAGCAGTTTCGGAGGCTGGTGGCCCACCTGCCTAGCCACATCATGGTGCAGACGATTCCTCAAGCGGTACAAAGCTTTGTCCCTTCCGAACAGAGGGTTCACGTGCAGACGGCAACCGCGTCTTATCAGGTCAATCAGCTCGTGTGTACCATCGGCCATCGGTTTGCACCAATTCGCCCTGAGTGGCAGGGACAGGTATTTGCGGCGTATCCGTGCGATCGCTACGGGGCGGAGTTGCCTGCCCATCTGACGATAGTAGGTGCAGGACCATCGGGTATAGAGGTGGCCTTGCATGCACTGCACAACCTGGGAGTAGAGCGAGTCAGTCTGGTGAGCCGCCGAGGCTATGCCCGACTGCCTCAGATAGAACCTGCTGTATCGTACACTTGCCCCTGGCTGACGCGGCAGCAGATGCAGCGCAATCCTACAGCTCGGTGGGCGCAATACTTGCTGAGACAGTCACTTCTCACGGCCTACCAAGTGAGTGATATCGCTTATCCGGGATGGGAGGCAATGCTACACATCGAGAATTATGGCTGTTTTCTCGCTGACTACCTACAACAGGCAACCCCAGCCCACCCCCTAGCCCGTTTAGCCCGTCCAGTAATGTCTTTCTACGGTCAGACGAAGGACCTGCTGCCAAGCGACGAGCGGGTAAAATTGCGGCAACTGTTAAGCAGTGTGAAACATCTGTTTGCAACCCAGTCGTGGGCTTGTGCTGAGCTGATGCTAGCGGCGATGCAGGCTGGGCGTTTGTCTTTGCAAGCTGGCACATTCTTGAACCATTGCGAAACGCCAACGATTGTATGGCCTGACAGCAAGCAGTGGCAGCCAAACTCCGTGATTTTAGCTACCGGCTTCGATAGCCAGATTGCACCGATTTATAGTCTGGCTGTTGCCCAGGGTGCAGCGGTAGTCGACGACAGTGGTAAGCTAGCGGTCAACTCGACCACGGGGGCACTGATCGACGCGTATGGGACGACTACAAACTGTTACCAAATCGTAGGAACATCGCTGAGTTCAGTTGATCGACAAGCCGCTCAGACTGCCAAGGCTCTGGTTCAGCAGATGGCTCTGTCGCAAGAAACATCAGTCTGACCTCCTCGAAGCCTTTCCCTTTGGTCGTTTCGATCCATACCCATTGAGACGTTATTGGTCTGCCCGTGTAACCGTAACCTGACAGCCCCTAGACAAAGAATTTGATAATGATTATCATTCTCGTATCTTCAGTAATTCGGGTAACCCAGTGTGAGCCATCCCCAAACGGATCAGTCCTATGACGTTGTGATTGTCGGCGCGGGAGCCGCCGGTATTGGTTGTGGCGTTGTGCTCAAAGAGCTGGGTCTAGAGCACTTCACAATTTTAGACCGACACCAGGTGGGCGCTTCCTTTAGCCGCTGGCCTGAGGAGATGAACTTCATCACCCCGTCATTTCCCAGCCATGGCTTTGGGCTGCTCGACCTGAATGCAGTCACATTGAAGACTTCGCCTGCGATCGCATTTCGCCGCGAACACATTAGCGGCAAACAGTATGCACTGTACTTGCAGACCGTTGCCGATCACTTTGAGCTGCCGATTCAGACCGAGGTAGATGTGCAGAGCGTTACACATTTGCCCCAGGGAGGGTTTACCCTGCACACCAGCAGCGGTGAAATATCCACACAGTTTGTCATTTGGGCCGCCGGAGAATATCAATATCCCCGTCTCAATACCTTCCCAGGGGCAGAGCACTGTGTCCACAATAGTCAAATTCAGTCGTGGACCGATTTAGAAGGGGATGAATTCATCATCATCGGCGGCTATGAAAGCGGTATGGATGCAGCGGCCAATTTAGTGGCCATAGGAAAGAAAGTTGGCGTGCTTGATCGCACCGGAGCCTGGGCAAATCCCGACACCGACCCCAGCGTATCCCTATCGCCTTACACCCTGCAGCGTCTGGAATTTGTCTATAACACCGGTCGCCTGGACCTAGTGGGTAACGCCCCCATTGAAGAGGTCAAACCCATTTCCGGTGGTTATGCGGTCTACAGCGAATACCAGAAGTGGGTAACGGCCCATCCCCCGATTCTCTGCACCGGTTTCGACACCAGTTTGAAACAGATTTCCCCACTGTTCGACTGGTCCAAAGGCTATGCAGCCCTCACGGAAAATGACGAATCTACCCTTACCCCAGGTCTGTTTGTGAGCGGTCCCTCCGTCCGCCATGGCGACCTGATTTTTTGTTTTATTTATAAATTTCGTCAGCGGTTTGCCGTCATCGCCAATGCGATCGCCCAGCGCCTCGGCATTGACCCCACCCCCCTCGATGCCTACCGCCAGGCCGGACTCTTTCTCGACGATCTCTCCTGCTGCGACAACGACTGCATTTGTTAGCAAGTTTTGAATTTTGAATTCTTCTCCTCAGCTACCAACTCAAAACTAAGGACTAAGGACTAAGAACTAAGAACTTGCACCTTTCTCCTCTCCCTTCTCCTCTTCTCTCCATGCCCAAGTCAGGTGTCAGGAAGTACCCCATCCCCCCATCTACTCACCCCTTCCCACTCCCCATGCCCAACACCTTGCCTGCCCAACGCACCATCGTCCTCATCGGCAAAGAAAGTACCGGCAAATCTGCCCTAGCGGCGGCCCTCACCGGCCAATGCCCCACCAGTACCAATATTCAGGGTTCAACCATTGCCTGCGATCGCTATCGGTTAGGCGATGCTCTCTTGATCGACACCCCAGGCATTCTCTTTCATGCCGACACCGACACCACCCGAACGGCCCTGGCCCAACTCCAGGCCCATGACACCATTGTGTTGTTGGTCAAAGCCACACATATCGATGATGACCTGGCGGACCTACTACCGTTAGTTGCCGGGAAGCAAGGGTTGGTAGTGGTCACCTTCTGGGATAAGGTCATGGCCTCTGAGTTTACCCAGCAGGTGGTGAAACGTTGGGAACAAGCTGCCCAGGTGAGATTTATTCCGGTGGATGCTCGCCATTTAAGTTCGGATCAGCGTCAACAGATTCTAGGGGCACTCCAGACACCGACCGTTTTTCCCCAACAGTGGCACCCGATCCCAGCGGGTTGGTACATTGAACCCCATCCTACCTGGCTAGAACATCGGCGCTGGGGCTGGTTGTTGGCTGTGCTCTTGTTGTTGTTGCCTGCCGTTCTCGCCGTTGGTGTGGCCAATGGGGTGGCGGGGGTGCTGGACTCCCTTGTACAGGCTGGATTAGATCCTCTGATTACGGTTCTGTCTCAAACACCATCACTGCTACAAGAGATTTTGATTGGCCGCTATGGCCTGGTCACCATGGGGCCGCTGTTATTTGTCTGGGCGGTGCCTACGGTGATTCTGTACGCTCTGTTTTTAGGCGCGTATAAAGCAAGTGGGTTAGTGGAACGCATTACCGTAGCGCTGCACCCACTCCTGCGACCGTTTGGCCTATCCGGGCGAGATTTGGTACGGGTGATTATGGGATTTGGCTGCAATGTGCCCGCCGTGATCAGTACTCGTGCCTGTTCCAGCTGTTCTCGGCAGACTTGTGTGAGTGCGATCGCATTTGGTGCGGCCTGTTCCTACCAGTTTGGAGCCACCCTGGGTGTGTTCAGCGCAGCCAATTTGCCCGGTTTAGTGGTGCCCTATCTGGGCTATTTAACCCTGACCACCCTGATCTATACCCGTCTGATTGCGCCCAAAGCCGCCCGCTCGGTCCACAATACACTGATGATCGAACAGCGCACCTTTTTAGAAATGCCCCGTTGGTCTGCCATCTGGCATGAAACCCAGGGCACCCTCCACCAGTTTTTCACCAATGCGATTCCCATCTTTTTGGTGATTACAGTGATCGCTTCGGTGCTGGACAGTCTGGGCCTGATCACCCTTCTGGCTGACTGGATTAATCCCCTAATGGGGTTGTTTAATCTGCCCCCAGAGGCGGCTGTACCCGTTATTTTGGCCTCAATTCGCAAAGACGGATTGTTACTTTTTGCCGAACCGGGCACCTTGGCCGTATTCACACCCCTGCAAATCTTGACGGGCGTGTACCTGGCTGGAGTGTTGCTGCCCTGCCTGGTCACCGCACTCACCATCGCCCGCGAACAGTCAGTACAGTTTGCGGTAAGGCTGATGGCTCGGCAGGCGATCGCCGCGATCTCGTTTTCAATGCTGCTGGCCTGGGTAGGCCGCTGGGGGTGACCAAAACCAATGCAGTGTTTAGACTGCGACAACAGCTTAATGTATTAGTAAAATGGCAAGTAGAGGAACGGTAGCGTAGTCCTCGTACTCCTCTTATGGGAATCTGAAAATGGTACAAACTCCTTCTAAAACGCTGACGCTCGAAGAATTTCTACAGTTACCAGAAACAGAACCGGCTAGCGAGTACATTGATGGACTGATCATCCAAAAACCAATGCCACAAGGAGAGCATAGCGTCATTCAAACTGAATTAGCGCCCGCCATTAATTTGGCCGTCAAACCCCAGCAAATTGCCCGCGCTTTCACAGAATTACGCTGTACTTTTGGTGGACGCTCCAGTGTACCCGATATTGCTGTATTCCTATGGGCTAGAATTCCACGCAAGGAAAATGGCGGGGTGGCCAACGTTTTTGCAATTGCTCCAGATTGGACAATCGAAATTCTTTCACCGAATCAGAGCCAAACTAAAGTCACTAAAAATATTCTGCACTGCCTGAACCATGGCACTCAGATGGGGTGGTTGATTGATTCAGATGAACAATCCGTTTTGGTTCATCGACCGGATCAGCCGACTGTGGTTTGTGACGAACCAGAAATGCAGTTGCCAGTACCGGAATTTGCTAGAAACTTTAACCTCACAGTAAAAGAGCTGTTTAACTGGTTAATAGAGTAAAACTGAGAACACTATCTGTCTGCCGATCATCTCAATAAAATGCCTGCTCGCTATCATCAGTCGTGATTCCGCGATCGCGTTTTCAATGCTGCTAGCTTGGATAGGCGGCTGGCTAGCCAGATAAGAGCTAATGCCAGCTAGCCATTAGCTCTACGTTTTAACCCTCTCAGCGCCGTCAATCGTTAATAATTCAGCGGTCTCCATACAGACTTGGCTTGCCCCCTAGAGCGCTGCAAACGGCGAGCCAGCAGTGCGATCGCACCCATTCCGACTAATGCACCTGGTTCAGGCACCTGGGTGGCAATCATCCGTTGACCGAGTTGTTCGCCTGCTCCCGGATCATCCAGAAGCTGTGCCCGCGTACGGGTAAAGAAAGCCACATCGAGGTGAGTGCCAAAGCCTATCGGCAGATCAGGAAATTCATCGCCAAAATCAGTCAGGTGAACATGGGGGACGGGTTCTCCATCCGGAGCCGGAGCCGCCGACCAGAAGTTTAGCCCCGTTGCCCCGATGGCCTCCCCTGCTTCATCAAATAGGACGGTGTATTCTCCAATATCAATGCCATTTGGCTCATTAAAAAAGCCATCTTGCAAAATTTCACCCGTTTGGGTATCGAAATTAAAGTTGAACCCCGAATAGGTGAGGTGATTATCCTCAAACGCTTGAATCAGATTGCCTTGGGGATCATAGAAGGCGATGTCAAATGCCTCTAAATCGTCACCTCGCACAATTCCGTCTTCATAGGTTTGGGCATCGTCGTAGCTAAATTGCCCCTCAGCGCCATAACCCAGAATTTGCCCCGTCCATGAAAGGCGAAAGGTGACCGCCTGAGCTGGAGCCAGGGTACCTAGACTAAGGGCCGTGCCGATTGCAATCGCACCACCTAGCTTGCCGGTAAGGGAAACGATTGACTTGCCAAAACTGGACATCGAGAAAACCTCAATCTCTAATTAGAATGATTATCATTCTCACAATATGCGAATATACAGAGGTGGATGTGAACTCTTTGTAAAGTTGGTGTCTACGAATGTAAAGCAGACCGAGAAAGAGGCTTCCGCAGTTCCTAAATCAACGGCCAATCAACGCCCTCAGGCTCAACTGAGGCAACCTATTTGCTCTAGACCCGATTTGTCATTGTTACTCTCTGTCCTATGTCATCTCCATTTGTTGCCCGTACCTCGGTTGAAGCTGTCGAAGAGGGGGGGCTCCTGGCTCCTAAGTTTGACGCCCATGGGCTTATCCCCGTTGTCACCACAGATGCTGACACCGGGGAGGTTTTGATGCACGCCTACATGAACGAAGCCGCATTGTTAAAAACCCTGGAAACAGGTGAAGCTCACTACTACAGCCGCAGCCGTCAGCGGCTCTGGCACAAGGGAGCCACCAGTGGTTTGGTGCAAAATGTGCAGCAATTGTTGATTGACGATGATCAAGATTGCCTATGGATGAAGGTCAAAGTGGCCGGTTCAGGGGCCAGTTGCCATGTGGGCTATCGCTCTTGCTTTTACCGCGAAATTTCTCTTGGCGAGGGCGATCTAGCGGCCAATGGTCCCGTTACTCTCACCTTTACAGAAACCTCCAAAACGTTTAACCCCGTCGCCGTCTATGGGGATGCGTCTAATCCCACTCAACTTTAAACTGAAGGACAGTAAACTGAGGACAGTACCATGCCGCTGCGTCACCAACCCGCTCCACCCACTCCCTGGGATAGCGATCTGGATCAACCTGATATTGCTGCATCTGCCTATGTCCATCCTCAGTGCAGTCTGATTGGAGATGTGCAACTGGGTGAAAATGTAATGGTCGCCCCCAATACCTCTATTCGTGCGGATGAAGGGGCTCCCTTTTACATTGGTGCGAATACCAATATTCAGGATGGGGTGGTTATCCATGGGTTAGAGCAGGGACGCATTTTAGGGGATGACCAGCAAGCCTACTCGGTATGGATTGGCCATGATACCTGCATTACCCACATGGCGTTGATCCATGGTCCCGCTTACGTTGGCAACGAGTGTTTTATTGGCTTTCGCTCGACGGTGTTTAATGCCCAGGTGGGCCACGGCTGCATTGTTATGATGCATGCCCTGATCCAGGATGTGGAGATTCCCGCCGGTAAGTATGTGCCTTCAGGAGCGGTGATTACCACACAGCAAGCTGCTGACCGGTTGCCGGATGCTAACGATAGCGATCGCAGCTTCTCTCACCATGTGGTCGAAATCAATCAAGCCTTACGGGCCGGATATCGCTGTGCAAACGATATCGCCTGCGTCACCCCTTTTCAGAATGCGGTCTCCGGTAATGGCTCTCGATCGATGCCGCAAAATGGCAAGGCGGCTCCGTTACAGACAGACATCATAGACATCATCCGGCAACAACTCCACCAAGGCCACCGCATTGGCCTGGAATTTGCCGATGCAAGACGATTCAACGTGGGTTCTTGGCAGAGTGGCCCGACAATTACCAGTGCCCATGAGGCTCAGGTGCGAACCCAGGTGGAACAGTTTTTGGCCAGTCATCCTGGTGACTATGTAAGATTGTTGAGCATTGACCCTAGGGCAAAACAGCGTCAGCTAGAGAAAATAATTCAAAAGCCAGAGTAAGCATCAAAGGTTAAATCATTGGCCAGTAAGGGATGCGAATTTTGAAATCCCGATGGATACGGATATTCCAACAATGTCGTGCCAAACAACAATGCGATAACCTGATTAATCGACCCCGCCGTAACCCCTACTTTAATGCAATTGAGGACAACCCAGTAGGATGGGTCCTAGGGCGGCCTCCTGGCCCTAGCCATAGGGGTTTGGGGAACTCGGAGGGACCCCAAGCAACCGGTTTTGGTTCCCTCCGATCATATCTCGATTAAGTATGAACGAAGTAATAAGCCTTACAGATTTTCTCATACTCGGATCAAGAAACTGGTAAATTTGTTATCCATCCCAATCACAACAGCTATGAAGCCGCCCAAAATTAGTCCTGTCATTACCTCCCGCCTGGGGCGTCGCGCTTTTCTCGCGATGACAGGGGTTATGATCGGCACAGCCGCCAGCGGTAGCCTTTGGAGTCCTGCGGCCCATGCTTACGATGTTACCCTCTCGCCAACGAACCCAAGGCTGGGCGATACTATCTCAGTAGTGATCTCCGGCGCTTCAGCGGCTAGTACTGCCCCGGTTGTTTCGGTCAATGGCACTGATTATCCCAGTTTTCTGGTATCCGGCAATCGCTACCGAGCCTTTATTCCCACCAGTCCGCTGGATACTCCCGGACGTCTGACGTTGGATGTTTCTGCGGCAGGCTCATCGCGCCGCCTAACGGTAAACCTGGCGGGTCGCTCCTTTGCCACCCAGCGCATTTGGCTTCCGGCGGGTAGCACCGACCTGGGGACCGATCACGAATTTGACCGCGTTGCCGAATTTAAGCGCATTGTCACGTCAGAGCGTCACTGGCAAGGGACTCTAGTTCGTCCTAGCCAGGGCTACGTCAGTACTGTATTTGGCGTCCGGCGATATTACAACGGCGAGTTCGCCGAAAACTATTACCACCGAGGTGTGGACTATGCTGCTGCTACCGGCTCACCAGTTGTTTCTCCAGCGGCGGGCACCATCCGGCTAGTGGGGCGAGTGGTTGATGGTTTTGAACTGCACGGCAACACCATCGGTATTGACCACGGTCAGGGTGTGTTGAGTATTATGATTCACCTGAGCCGCATAGACGTTGCTGAAGGAGACTTTGTCACCGCTGGACAGGTGATCGGCGGCGTGGGGTCAACGGGGGCATCAACTGGCCCGCACCTGCATTGGGGCCTTTATGTGAATGGGGTGGCCGTGGATCCGGTTCCCTGGCGTTTTGAAGGTGTTGAGTAGTCTTTATGAGCTTTACTCTGGCGTAATAATATTATCGAGACCAAGATGCTTCACAAAGGGGAGAAAGTCTCGATCTGAGAATAATAAAGAATGTTTCTCTTCAATACAGAACGTGGCAATAATCACGTCGATTGTTTTTCGAATGGTGATGCCTTGCTTTCTTAGGGTGCGAAAATTATCGGCACTTCTTATTGCTAAGTGGGTATTCGTGAGTTGAAATACGGTCAATGATAATAGGAGGTTTTTAGCTGTTGCATAGTCTTTATCCTGGCGAAAACCTTGCAAGACTTCTGTCAAAATAATGTCGCCAATGGCCAGCGGCTGTATGCCTAAAAGTTGATCTAGTCGTTCGACAGCAGGGGTATCTTGACCATTAAAGTAATCAATCCAAACGCTGGAATCGACTAGAATCATGTGTCTGTTCTCATCCGATTGAGGTCACCTTCCCAAGGTAACTTGCCTCGAAAGGCTTTGATTTTTTCTTGTTTTTTGAGTTGTATCAGCATTTTTAGGGCTAATTCGATGACTTGATCGGTAGCGGTTAGACCAGTAGTTTGTAATGCATCGGCGATTAAGGCTTCGTCTATTTCAACGCTGGTTTTCATGATTTTCTTAATAGATTAGCTTTAGGTTGTTTGAGTATTAGGCTATAAATCATTGCTACAAATAGCTATCAACTACAGTGATAGTTCATCTGCATTATAACCAAGTAACTATGATGATCAAGCGTAACCATCTATTCCGTTACAAGCACTTTTCAAGGAGAAAAATTAAGCAATACAAATCAAGATCAATCAAAATCGACTGAAAGATAGTATTTCTCTATATCATCTCTCGTAAAAGGCATATTTTGAGTGAACTTCATACCACCACCAACTGGTCTAATCGTTAAGTTCAAGTCAAATTCTTCTTGTTCAAGAAAGGTCCTGTAAACATTTTGATTCAATATCTCTGCCGAAAAAGTAGCTGTAGAATCAACTTTGATCAAATATTTTTCTGATTCGGGAAGATCTAGATTTATTGGAGAAAGCTTATATTTTCCTATCATATGTCTAGCGCCTGGACCAGGAAACCACAGAAAAAAATCACCTCGTGAGCCAATTGTAATATCGTCGTTGGTATGATTTGCAACTTTAACAGTTATTAATGGAATCTCTTGAACAACTTGCGATTCGACTTCGGAAGAGAAAGTACTGTTCCACCATTTCTTAAACTCGTCGGTGAAAGCACCACTTACAGCCATTCCTGCTGGAATACCAATTAGACCAACTAACGCAACGATAAGTGCAGCTATAGCAATTCGTCTATCCCAGTTAATGCCCTTCTTGGCATCAGAATCAGGAACGACGGTTACTTGGCTATTGGTTTCACCACTTGTTCCGATAGGAGCATTAATAGGTGAGTTTGGCGAATTTGAGATATTAATCTCGTTTTTGATTTTGGGTTCATCTTCCATTTTTTTTGCTATCCGATCTACCACTTCTGAGTTTGAGGGTTCTTGGCTAATTACAAACTGAAGAAACTCTTCTGGTTCAAGAGGCCTCCAAGTATTACGTCGAGCTAAACTCTCAGCTTCCAGTAGCCTTGGTTGCAATTTTTCTTTCTGCTCTGGGAGTTCGCGGATAATCTTTTCCAACGCATCACAAGCTTCTGGAGTGCCTCGCGATTGAAGGCGTTGTGGAATGTAGTTTTTCCACATTCTTATACCATCAAACTCTCCTAGCATTTGAGCTTCTACACCTCTAGTCTCCTGTGTTTCAGTTTTAGACTGCTGAACCTCTGGATATTGTTGGGTAAGAAAGATATATAGATCGGCTATATAATCTTCTTTGATTTTCTGTTCAATTTGACCATTACTGGCAGATTGGAATGCAATAGACTCTAATACTTCGCGTCCAAATTCATAATCTTTTTGCACAGCAGACCAAAAAACTTGCCAATTAGAATTGTCAGGGTAATTTAACAGCAAACCAGCAGCAACGATTGCTTTACTCCTCGTTTCGCCAGATTCAGCTACTTTTTCAGAAAGAAAAGACTCAGCAATTCTTTTGGCTTTACCAATATCATGATTAAATAGATCGGTTAGCAAGATCCCCAACATACCAGCATTTAGGTTTTTATCTGGAACTTTGTCAATAATTAAACTGGCTAAATTCTGATCTAACAACTCATTAGTTAATCGATAAACATCATCAGGGTAAGCGGTATGAGGCTGATAGTTTTTGAGCACCATTAAATTCACAAGAGCTTCAATGAATTTATCTGGAACATGTTGATAGGCAATTCTCACTATCTCCTGACAAACTTTATTCTCTTTACTTTCTGTAGTTCTGAAAGGAAAACTTATGGATTTCAGAATGATGGGTATCCATTTTGCCCAAGTATCAGTAGAAATCTTTGAGACGAACTCTGGTTCTTTTTTTGATAGAAGGTATAGGGCTTGATAGCCTGCAAACGGAGGGTGAGAGAAGTTATTTGTACTAAGCCATGTTCGAGTTGCTGGATCTCCAGCATCCAAATAGTTTTTGGCAGCTTCGATAATTCTTGCCTTAGTATTTGCTTCTGCTTCTTTCCACCCAGGTAGTCTTATTATATCTGACTCAAAAACATGGTCGTGGATATATTCTTCGCTGGCTGGTATCAGTGTCATTTCAACAACTATCTGCCACCACAGTTGGGGTTGCCCTGCTTCAACTTTTTCTAAGGCGGTAAGAACTCTTTGCTTGGGTAGCGGATCAAGTGTAGGTTCTGGGTCAGAGGATATTGACCAGTTCTGATACTGTAGATGGCTAGCTTTCGCTTGCTTTGCCTTATCAGAATCTAACTCAATTTCAGTCTCAAATGCTGTTCGTATTGCGGGACTGAGATTACGTGCTTCTAGAATTGCGTCAATATGCGTTGTACTTTTCCAATACAAGTTATGCCAACTTAGGACTTGGTTTAGAAGCTTGACCCAAACATCAACTATTCTGGGTGAATTTTCTGATGTGATCCGTTCGATTATCCACAACACATCTTCAGAACAAATAATGACTATAAGCCATGAGAAATTACTTTCTAATTCTGCAGTTAGTAAAACTATTTTTGCTATTAGTTGCCGACGTTTTTCATCAGACTCCTTTAGCAAAGGCTCCACATCATCATCACGAGTCTGCTCAAAGCTTTCACGAGTAACCCACCCTTGATTAGGTCGATCACCCAGAATTCCATCGTGTTGTTTTAATCTCAGAATAGCTATGCTTGCAAATGCTTCTAGTACACCAGGCTCATTTAGAGCTTGCCATGCTTTCAGCATCACTGAATCAGCCAGTTGTCTAAATGGATAACGTAGGTCATATCTCCGAGGCAATTTCTCAAGCCATTTAAGTACAATTGGCAAGTCAGACAGGCAAAGATGTTCTATAAAATCTCTTGAAATAAAATCTTGATATGCTCCACCAATAATGGAAAATGCGCCCTTCTGTTTGGGTTGTGAGAGATGCTCCAGCAGTTCTTTTACAGTAATGTGTTGTGACCAAATAGCCCGAAGAGCATAGCCTTTGAGATCATCATCTGGATCGTCTCCGGCTTCACCCACAACCAGAGGCTTGAGTTGTGCTTTTGTTTCTTCATCGCCCATAGCACAAACAGTGAAAGCTGCATGTGTCCGAACTATATACAGTTGGTCTGGATCAAGTGTAATATCAGCCAGGCTATCTTGCACTTCTTTTACGTTACAGTCTCGGGTGATATCGATCGCCACTAATCTTGACCACTGATTCTTGGAAGAATCACGAACATGAGATTCTAGTAGTGCTGCTAATCCTGAATAATTTAAATTGCTGTAACGTCGCCGATTATATTCAAGCTTTTCCTCATCATGTAACTTGAGCAATGATTCGACTAATTGTGCTTTATTTTCATCATCGATCGTCGATATATCACTTTTGAGCAACACATCAGGATCAGTTTTCATGATCTCTTGAAATACTTCAGGTATCATACTTGCCAACCAAGCCGTTGTCTCCTGTAACTGAAGAACAACTCTGCGATCGGGATGAATAATTAAATTCAGAATTTGGTTCAAGCTGAGATCGTGCTGTTTCAGATACCATGCGGCTAGGAATTCTGCATAGGTTTGATGTGCCCACCCCATTCGATTCGTACCACGCGAACAGAATAACCCTGTATCTAAAACTTCTCTAATTGCAAGCTCATTGATTGGTAGTTGTCCCTCACTCTGAGTGTTCTTTTTCTCTCCACAAAGTTCTCTAATTAGAATATCTTCATCAAGATTATTATCCCCTAAACCCTGTTCAGTCCAAACCGTAGATCGCAAACAAAAGGTACTAATGGCGGCAATACGGGCTGCTATGACTAGGCGTTTATCAACTGCGAGATTACTTAAGGGTTGTAATGGGTGATGAGTTTCATCTTTCGGCTCTCTGCAAAGTTCACTACACCCATCAAGGTATATGTCAGCTAGCTTCTGGTTATAAGAGAAAGGATTGCTATTATTTCGTTTATTTCGTTGAAGTTTTTTTAGGAGAAACTTCAACGAAATTGGCTTAATTGCCAGTGGCATAAGACCTTTTTGCTGAATTTCCTTCAAACATGCATTGATATCCAAGTTGCAAGCATCAAGTGCGACTTGGATGTCACATAAGTGAAGCGGCTCTAGATCATATATCCCTAAGCTATTTCCCCAAAGATTCTTGAACGTAGTTTCTACAGGTGAAAAGACGGCTGCTCTACAAGCTATTCGTAGATAAAGACGACTGAGATTAGGACGATTTTTAATCTTTAAAGTCTTTTGAAGGAAACCAGTTTTAAGAGCTAAAAGAAGAAGAAGGTTAGGCTTAATATCGCTCTTTTTTAGAAACTGAAACTCATCAAGGTTTCTAAATTCATCAGCCAGCAATGCTGGTAATCTTTGAACTTTTAACCACCCTTGATCTAGACTATCTAGAAATAGGTAGAGACGATGCGTGCCATTTTTCCAATCGGAAAAAATTTGAGAATTGAACAATGTAGCGTAGAGCTTTTCCTCATTACAGTCTTCAAGATCAAGTTGAAGAATTTTATCATCTTCGTCGATGTACGCCCTTTCCTCGTCGATCAGTCTTCTTGTGTAACTTTTCAGACTCTCCATCTCCTGCGATTTACCAATCCCCGGCTCACCCAGCAAGACTAAACAAGGAACGTCAGCGATCGCCTCCAGCTCAACCAGTTCAGAATTATGCCGATGTCCCCATTCTGACTCTGGATCGATCAAATAGTCCCGATCGCCAAGATTAATCTGAGCATTACGAGAACGCCAAAATCGTCTCCAGTTGTAGGTTTGTTTCGACATGCACGATCGCTCTGAAGAAAAACTCCTGCTCCAGGATAACTCCATTCGGAAATCTTGGTGACAAGGGCTACAGCAACTTACAGGAACCTTTTGCGCTCAACCAGGCAGATGTTTCACTCCCTAATCAGGTTATTCATTTTACTGAACTCAGCCATACCCCAAGGGATAACCTTCAATTTTCTGCCCTATCCAGTAGCTTGAGCAGACTAACTCTTATTAGACTGATAGTCTCAGTATATCTGACCAAAATAGGGTAGATATGTTGATTCTTCGCAGAATATATCGCAAATTTGAGCAGATATACTGCAATTTGTCCATATAGAACGCTCATATTGGGTAAATAAGTAGGTGTCCAAAATGGTTTACATAATGCTTTTTTCTAAAATGCTTAATCCACAGTAATTTTCAAGCTAGACATTGCATAAAACATTTGGCTTAGGCACTTATATTGTAAATTTCAGTATAGCTGCCGAGTTTTCTCAGTAACTTAAGTGTTGTACTCTGCCGAGATAAAAATCATCAGAGTAAGTCTATGGTAAAACGGTAGGCAGTTTCAGGGGTTTGCCCCATCAGGTTCATGCAATTGCCCATCGTTGCCCCCGCCCCACTTGTGAGTGAACATGCTCAAGCGTTTCGGCATTTGTTCTGTGACGAACGTCAGTACCAGCATTTTCAGAATTACTTGACGGGGTTGATGGTGTTGGAGAATAAAAGCCTCGCGAATATTAGTCGATGTACCTTAGAGAGTTCGGATAAGAGCAATATCTCTCGCTTTCTATCGTCGGCCCCCTGGCACCCCCCTGTGGTCAACGAGACTCGCATTCAGTACATGTTGAGCCAAACGACATCGTTACGCTTGAGTGCTGGTGGTTCTAACCTCATTCTGGACGATACGCTATGTGAGCATGTCGGCAGTTTGTTTGAGTATGTGGACCGTCATTACAACCATAGTCACCACACCTATCCGTTAGCGCATAATCTAGTTACGAGTCACTATTTAAGTGGGGCCGTTCGGTTCCCCGTGGATTTTGAGGTCTATCGTCGGTATGAGGAGGTGACGGAGTGGGAAACCTTTGTGACCCAGTATTTCCCAAACCAGGAGATACCGAAGACTCGTAAAGCACGGACAAAATTACACAAACAGGTGGACCCAACTCTCCTGCAAGATCCAGCCTTTGCCAAGCTCGATAAATTGTTTTGCACCAAAATCGACCTTGGGATGCTGTTGGTCGACCAAGCGATTGAGCGAGGGTTACCCTTCAAAACGGTACTGATGGATAGTTGGTACCTATCGCGTGAGGTGGTTGAACATCTTGAGGCCCATCATAAAGATTGGGTGAGTTTGCTCAAAGCGAATCGGAATCTAGAGGCTTACAGCATTCGCCTGAAGGACGATACGGGACAACGAATCGTCTTCAACAAACCGCATATCAAGGTTGAAGACCTGATACCGTTGATTCCAAAAACAGCCTTTAAGCCATGCCAGGTCGGGGCTCATGTCTATTGGTGTTTTACCTTATGTGCTCGCATTCCGGGGATGGGTAAAGTCCGTCTAGTGATTAGTTTTGAAACAGCCGACCTGAGTGACACCTATGCCGTCTTAGTCACCAATCGGAAAGACTGGTCGGCAAAACAAGTGCTGGCAAAATATTTGAACAGATGGCCGATAGAAACATTTTATCGAGATGGAAAGCAACATCTAGGGCTCGATGCGTATCGAGTACGAACATTTGAAGCCATTCAAACCCATTGGTGTTTAGTGTTTGTAGCTTATTCACTCTTGCCTCTAGCGTGTCTGCCTCCACCCCCGAAAAATGCAATGGGTAAACGCCCTACCAAGCCCATCAAAACCATTGGGCAGGTCTGTCGTCAACAAGGGCAAGCGCTGATTGAAAAACTCATTCTGTTTGCTCATGATTGCTTACAGCAGGGGGAAACGGCTGCCGAGGTGTTTCGCAAATTGTTTGCTAAACAAAATAAGGAGATACCTGCCTAATCTCACGATTAACATCACACCCTATTTTTCTACGAAGAGAGCGCAACACTCAAGTCAGTAAGTTTTTCTGGTTGCAGGTCAAGATAAACACATTTGTTCTGTGCCTGCTACCTATGGGAACTCAACCGCGAAAACTATTAGACCAAGTCAGAGACCAGATTCACTTAAAGCATTACCACTATCATGCTGATTCGCTGTCGATGCCAACGAACAGCTTCATTTGGTTGATCAACCACCGTAATCCCCATTGCAGTCAGCCGGTCGCGAATATCATCTGCCGTTCAAAATCGCGTTGCTAACGGACCGACGGTAGATATATCGAGGAGTAGATATATCGAGGAGCGAACTTACTCCTTTCCGACTGCTAGCTAGTGATTGTTAGCTCTATGTATCCGGTGAGTGGATCAATCTCCCGCTTAAAGATAGCGTCAGGCACAATTCCCAAGACTATCTCTGCTGTCGTGTAGATATTCGAGCCATCCATTAAATGACCACCGATGACCTGGCCTTCACTATCTGATACGACAATGTGTAAATGAGCACCATGTTGTGAGAGTGTACCTTCTAGCGACACTATCTCTAGCGGCTGTTTAAAAACTGTTCCTTCTGGTTGATTGGCAAATCGGATCGCTGCTTTGCGTAAACTACCCACACAACTCAGCATATAAGCGGCATCTATTTTTTGGTCAATACAGTATCTCAACAAAGATGGTTTGAGATCTTCTCCAGGCTTAAGACGAATAGCAATCACGTCCACATCTTTTTCCACGGGTATAGCGCTTACAAAGTCTACAGCTGAATGGATTACTCCAACCTGCATATCTAAGGACGGGTGAGATAGCAGTGGCAATCAGGTTTTTCTATCAGGGTTTCCACTAGTGCATTCAGGGTAACTGCCGCCAAAAGACCACCTCCCAAACTGCCTTGAATGGTGATGTAAGGCACTGGTAGCGACATCAGCTGGCGCTTGGCTGCAGGAGCATGACTAAAGCCAATGGGCATCCCAATCACAAGAGCAGGTTGAAGTTTTCCCTGGTCAATCCACTGGCAGGCAGCCAGCAAGACCGAAGGGGCATACCCCACCATCAGCACACAGCCTGCCGGAGCTTCCTGCAGCCGCTGCTGCCAGAGATTATCCTGCCAAAATGCTTGCTCGGCATCAGCGGCTCCGGCGATGTGGGGGTCATCAATCAGCGTTGTCACGGGATTTCCTAGATGGGCTAGCCGTGTCTGATCCAGGGTGGCAGCAACAGCGGGGACATCCACGACAACTGAACAGCCTGCTTTGAGGGCAGTACGGGCAGCAGCGACAGCCTTGTGACCGAGGCGCACAAAACTGACCAGACTGACATCGCCGCAGGCCAACACCAATTGATGCAACAGGTGAACCGTAATTTCAGAGTAGTGAGATAAATCGGGCAGTAACAGCTTCAACGACTCCTGAAATTGCTCCGGGTGTGTGGTGACTTCGGTATCAAAATAGCTCCAGATCTGATCCAGTTGCCCCAATCCGGCTTGGACATCGACATCTAATTGCTTCAGCTGCGATAGCGCTTCTGCCTGGGCGATCTGACAGTTGCGATCGCGCCCCAACAGACCTTCTAGTGCAGCTGCTGTTTGGCGGAGCTGGGTCATCTGTTGTATGACCGTATGGTATTGCTGCTGTAGCTGGATGATCAATGTAGTATCCAGGGTGGCTTCAGGGTGGCTGTCTAAAAGCTGGCGAATGTGAGACAACTGAAACCCCTGCTGCTTCAGTGCCATTACCCGCCGCAATCGTTGCACATCCTGCTGGGTATACAGCCGGTAGTTACCTTCAGACCGCTGGGGCTGAGGCAGTAAGCCAAGGGTATGGTAGTGCCGTACCATGCGCGGGGTGACGCCACTCCCCACGGCATCCGTCAGTTCTTTAATAGTCAGATGGTCTGTCTTCATTCACTGAGTTTACAGTAACCTTGACATTGACACTAATGTCAAGGTTTATGCTGGCGGATAGTTTTTATTGGACAGATCAGATTATGGCTGCCAGAGCCCTTGCATCACCCCGTCTCTCGGCTTTATTTAAGGATGTATTCAAGCACCATCCCGAGGCCGTCGCTGCGATCACCTGCGCCATCCTGGTATTGCTGGGCTGGCAGTCCCTCAATTTTGGCTGGGTGGGAGGAGGTCTTTTGATCCTGACGGTAGCTTACGTTATTGGCGGTTTGGACAGCGCCCGTGACGGTATTACAACTCTGTTACAAGAGAAAGAGCTGGATGTTGATTTGCTGATGATCGTGGCGGCGCTGGGCGCTGCCAGTTTGGGGCTATGGCAGCAGGAATACTACCTGATCGTCGATGGAGGCGTCCTGATCTTGATCTTTGCCATTAGTGGGGCTTTAGAAGGCTACGCCATGCAGCACACCGAGCGCAGTATCCAGGGGCTGATGAGCTTAACAACAGATACCGCCCGACTTCTGAACCACGGGCAGGAGCGCACTGTCCCCATTGCCCGTCTTAAGGTAGGCGATCTCATTTTGGTCAAGCCGGGAGAGCTGGTGCCCACCGATGGTGTAGTGGTAGACGGCGCGAGTATCCTCAACCAGGCTTCGATTACGGGAGAGTCTGTGCCCGTAGAGAAAACCATTGGGGATGAAGTCTTTGCGGGTACGCTGAATGGCCATGGGGCACTGCGGATCAAGCTGCATCAACCGCCGGAAAGCAGCTTAATTCAGCGGGTAATCCGGCTGGTGCAGCAGGCCCAGACAGAAGCACCTCCCTCTCAGCAATTTATCGAGCGGTTTGAGCGGGGCTACGCCAAAGTGATTGTTATTACCGGAATACTACTAGGCATACTACCCCCTTTCCTGCTGGGATGGACCTGGGAAGAAACGATTTATCGAGCGCTGATTTTTCTGGTGGTGGCCTCCCCCTGTGCCCTGATGGCCTCGATTATGCCCACATTGCTATCGGGCATTGCCAACGGAGCCCGTCGAGGCATTTTGTTCAAGAACGGGGCACAGTTAGAGCAGATTGGACGTGTGCGTGCGATCGCATTTGATAAAACCGGCACTCTAACCACAGGCCATCTGCAGGTTGTGAACATGGTAGCGGCTCAGCCCGACTCAAGCCAGCTCCTACAGGTAGCAGCCGCGCTGGAGAGTCTGTCGGAACATCCCATTGGGGACGCCATTGTTCAGGCAGCCCGCCAGCAAAACCTAACCTGGGCAACAGCCACCAACGCTCAGGCCCAGGCTGGACAGGGCCTCACCGCCAATCTGGAGGGTCAAAGAGCCGTAGTCGGTAAAGCGGTCTTTGTTCGCACACAGGTAAAGACCATTGCTCCCCATTGGCTGGAGCAAAGCCAGCAGTGGGAATCAGAGGGTAAAACAGTGGTCTGGGTCGCCCAGGCGGGAGAACTGTTGGGACTGATTGCCGTAGCTGATATCGTTCGACCTGCCGCTGCCCAGGCTGTGGCCCGCCTCAAACAGTTGGGTATAGAGCATATTGTCATGCTGACGGGGGACAATCCCCGCACCGCCAACAGCATCGCTGAGCATGTGGGTGTGGATCAGGTTTACGCAGAACTGTTACCCGAAAATAAAGTTGACGTGATTCGTCAACTTCAACAGCAGTATCAGACCGTTGCCATGGTTGGAGATGGCATCAATGATGCCCCAGCCCTGGCCCAGGCCACCGTTGGCATTGCCATGGGGGCGGCGGGTAGCGATGTGGCGCTGGAAACCGCTGATATTGTGTTGATGGGCGATCGCCTGGAGCGATTAGAACATGCGATTCATTTAGGTCGTCGCGCCCAGAGCATCGTGAAGCAAAATATTGTCTTTGCCCTGAGTTTTGTCGTGATTTTGTTAATCCTGAATTTTGCAGGCAATATCACGCTGCCGTTTGGGGTGTTAGGCCATGAAGGCTCCACAGTGCTTGTCACATTAAGTGGATTGCGATTGTTGATAAATAGATAAGGGATGCGCGGGAAAATAATCTACCTGTTGAGAGGCTTGGTGACAATTGGTTCCCCTTCGTAAGGGGAACCGTCAGGGAGGGGTTTTCGATACTAGCGCTGTTGGTCGAACCCCCTCCGCCTACGGCACCTCCCCTTCGTAAGGGGAGGAAATCCTACAACACAATTTCAAACGGGTATTCTATTGATTGGCAGATCCCTAAGACGCTGGAGCATCCGCGACTCTGCAAGTACGATATGACGCTCATGCGCTGATCGACAGCCCGCGCGTCATCAAGATGAACAACTATAGTGTGACACGCCACCAACGTCAGAAAACGCGCTAGGTCTTAGATGATAGTATTTATCTTCTACCTCTTGTGATTGCTCATCATAGGGATAGCTAAGGACTGCTTGCAACTCTTTAACTAACGTGTAGTCACCCTGCATGGCTTGTTGATAGGCAGGAACAATCAACCACTCTCGCCATGCGTATTTGGGATTAGTCTGTTTCATCTTTGTGGATATCTCAGCCAAATTGCCCTCGTTAATGAGACCGCGCCAGCTTTTTAGCCAAGATTGCCATTGTTCATCAAATTGTTGTGACGTTTTACCATAGAAGCTCTTTTTCAATGCTGAGACATCGTCTGGTATATGGGATAACTCGCGGAAGAAAATGGTGTAATCCACATCTGAGTGGGTCATTAGCTGCATTAATGTCTGAAACAGCTCTGGGTTAAATTCAGTTAAGCCAAGTTTGGCCGCCCACATTGTTTGGAGTTGTTGTTGCATGGCTTCTGCAAAGCCACGGCCTACTTGGTCAAACTGTTCTAACGCGTCAGCATCGCCCGCCAGTAACGGTCTCACAGTTTTCCAAAACATGTAATAATTCGCTTCTGCTGCGTTCGGCTGATTGATGAATGCAAAGTGTTCGCCGCCACCAGTCCAGGGTTGAAACCAAGGGTCAAAAATTTCGCAAAACCCAAAGGGGCCATAGTCGAGGGTAAAGCCACCAGCGGCGCAGTTGTCACTGTTAAAATTACCCTGGCAGTAACCCACACGTAGCCAATGGGTCACCAGTGACGTCAGACGCTGGCGAAATAGCTTAGCTAACTCAACCAATTGAGCTGCAAAACCAAGAGTTTGATTAATATCACTTTTGTATTCTCGCTCAATTAAATGGGACACTACCATGAGCAACTCTTCTGATGCTTTTGGATGGGCATTGCTGCGATCGCGACGAGCAAATAACTCCAGCTGACCAACGCGCAAAAAAGATGGTGCAACGCGAGTTGAAATGGCTACCGGATTGTCCACCAAAACATCAGGCTCAAGCGAGCAGGAGTCTTGGGAATACCAAGGCCGGGTAACGGTCTCAGATTTAGAAACATACAGTGTCAAGGAGCGCGATGTGGGCACACCTAACGCGTGCATGTATTCTTGCGCTAGAAACTCACGCACACTTGACCGTAGTACTGCGCGCCCGTCGGCACCACGGCAATAAGGTGTTGGGCCACCCCCTTTCAATTGCATTTCCCAACGCTGGCCATTGATGATTCCTTCAAATATAGATATTGCTCGACCATCACCATAACCATTACCCGTACCGAATGGACAATTTTGGATATATTCGGTGCCATAAATCGACAGTGCATACCCTGTCGCCCAACCCACATGACGCATCGGCTCATGGGCGACAGAGAGATCACCAGAAAATAATTGCCGAAATTTTGCATCCAGCGCCAGCTGATCGCTCAACCCAAGTTCTTTAAAAAAGGTGCTGCTGTGGGCTACATATTCGGGTTCTGCAAGCGGCATGGGTGCCACAGGTACAAAATGACCTGAAAAAACCTGGCGGGCACGGTGATCATCCCCATCGACCGTGGCATCAGGATCGGCATTTAAGGTATCCATCAGGGAATAGTCTGCTAATTGCACAAACTCGTCGAAGGTGGTTACGCAGGGCTCAGCAGAAGCCTCTGCTGAGGGTGTAGATGGATATGACATTGTCGCTGGCGAGGGAAAGATTTATGTTTAATTGTAAAGGCTGGCATATTGAATGTGGAGCTTTCTAGGCTAATTGACTTGTTGGTATGCTCGATGATGCAGACCTATTACCGTTTAGCTTCCTCAATCAGCTGTGCTAATGCTTCCAAGGCACCAAATAGCCTGGCTAAATTATCAATAGTGTAGTTACCGGTGCTTCTGGTGAATGTGTCTAGCACCAATCGACCAAACTGCCAAAGGTTACCATCGGTGACGATGCCATAGACCGTAAATGTGGCATCCTCGTTTATTTTCTGGGAGGCTACTAACTCGGCTAAACATTGTCCCCATCCATGCTCAAAGTCGTTTTTCTTGGCTTCTACGACGACTACAATCGGCGTTTCTAGGACTGTTTTTCCGAGGTTTGAGCGCTTTGAAAAGATGTAATCTGGCGTCCCTGAAAGTGTGGAATCATAGGAGATACTCTTTTGAATCCAGAAAGAATAGTCTTGACTGTGTTTTTTATACAGCTCGCGCAGTAACGGGGATATAATCAGCTCGCTACGCGATGCCTCCGATGTGAAAATATCAATATTCTCTTTGCTAAATCGAAAATCGCTTAGAAAAGCTTCAGAGGGTGATATCTCCGTCACCGTAAGAAAGTCATGTTCATCATATTTGATGTCATACTTCTTCTGCACATCTGCAACAGTTTTGAAATCACTAAATGACATTTTTAGAGTTACCTATTCAAAGTCTTCGTCCAAATAAATGTGAATAGAAATATCACTCATAGATTCCGTACTCGTGAATCAATCAGCTGATCAGGAATACGATTTCGCTCAATGTATTCGTTGATTTCTGCTTGATGATCCAGGTAGTAGCTGAGTGCATCAAAAACCTGGGATAAACCAAGGTGTGGCAGTCTTTGGGGGATTTCCTCAGGTGAAACTCCAATACGCCACATTTCTACAATTGCTCTAACAGGTGTACGAGTACCTTTAATAATGGGCTCATTGCTCAGTATTTGGTCATTTCTGACAATATGGCAGTGCTCTGTCGTTTGTACCATACTGATGTTCCGGAGGGATCAATATATAATCGGTTCTATTTTAGCTTGAAAAGAAATTTCCGAGCCTGTTCAATCTGTTAGGGCAGATTAGATGCTCAACCTGACGTATGAGTACAAGCTACTACCGTAAGCCGATCAGATTGAGCGCGATCTAGAGATGTGCTGCAAGGTCTCGAATTATGTGTGGAAGGAACAACTTTTTCTGACAGGTAGCTTACTTCCTAGAAGCTGATTGGTGACAGCCTCAGCAACTTTTGGAGAGAATTAATGTTCCCGTTCACTCGTCGCAAAAACTTTTCGCACTCAGCGAAAAGACTCAATACGATCGGTGTGCAACGGGGTTGTTAGGCTACCTCCGATTGCAGTTAGACTGCCCCCAACTTTGTTTTTATCGCAGTGACTATCTCATCTGCCAGTTCATCCACAGAGCTGACTCCATTTAGAACCAAATCGCAATTCTTCAAGACCCTTGCGTTTACTTGAAGATACATTTCTCGGGTAGCACCATTAAGATACCCCGTTAGATATTCTTTAAGATAGGCTGCCAGATATTCTGGATTTCTTTTAATGAGACACCATTCAACATCTCGAAGCAGCCGACGTGCTAAGGCAACTTCTAGCGGAAGGTCGATACATGCTACAAAATCAATAAGTCCATTCATCTCGGCTCGTTCTCTACCAAATGGCTCCTCAATAACAATGAAGCTGGCCGCCTTGATCATTCCTTTGTTATCGGGGAGAGAAATGGATTCCCCATGCCGTAACATCTGCAAGTCTTTAAGGAGTTGTGGGGTTTCCCATTGATTAGGATCGGCTCCCTCTCTAATCCACTCAGAGAAGTTCGAGGGGTATTTCGATACGGAAGCGTAGTCGTCGAAATAGAAAGATACAGCATCCTCTAGCAAACTGGTTACTTTTTGAACCAGAGAAGTTTTTCCTGATCCAGAGGGTCCACTTATAGCAACCACAAAACTTGGCAATTGTTTGTTAGTCATCCTGTCCATGCCCTTAAGTCTTGGCAGCCTAACGCCAAGCTCACCGGCACATGCTGTGGAGAAGTTTTTGTGTGATAATCGAGCGCAGCGACCCAAACAAAAACGGGCGGAGCTGCATGTGTCCGTGTGCAGCTTTTTGTCAGGAAAAATTCAACTCCATAATTGTCTCTTCGAACTCTTCTTGATTAACCACTTCGAAACCAAATCGCTCAAAAAAGTGTTTCATTACGTCATGACCTTCAACGTAACATATCGAAATAGAAGTAATACCGTTCAATGATTTTATCTCCTGAATCGCTAAGTCAATTGCTTTTGTCCCATAACCTTTTCTTTGTTGACTTACATCGATCAATAGTTGATCTATAAATATTTCGTTTGATTTCCCATCTCTATAGTTCGGATAATATTGAAGAAAACCGACAGGCTCATCTCCCAAGTAGATACCTCGATTCACATAGTATTCATAGAACTTTGACGCTGCAATAGCCTCCGATGGGAGCGCAACAAAACCCTCCTGCTTTTCTGTAATTTCTAAGTCGATCATATCGACCCAATTGTCTTTGGTAATATTTCTTAGATTAATATCCAAAACATACACCCTTACTAAGATAGGCTTCTAACTCTTATTTAGACTGATTCTTCGTAGTATATCTCGCCAAATCAGATGGATAGGCTGCAAGTTGTCCACATAGTACGCTCAAGTTAGGTGAATATATTACAAGTTTCAGTATAGCTGCCGAGTTTTATCAGTATTTTTTTAATTACAGGTCAAAATAAACACATTCTTTTTGTGTCCAATACCTACAGAATCACAACCACGAAAGCTACCAAACCAAGTCAGAGACCAGATTCACTTAAACCATCACTCCTATCGCGCTGATTTACTGCCGATGCCAACGGACGGCTCCATCGGGCTGATCAACCACCGTAACCCCCGCTGCCGCTAGCTGATCGCGAATATCATCTGCCGTTATAAAGTCTCGCTGTTGTCGGGCCGTTTGGCGCTGCTGGATAAAGTCTGCGATCGCACCCTCATCCAATCCACCCGTTGCCACGTCACTGTCGGCTTTGGCCTCTAATGCCCTGTTTCAGGAGCAAACTGAGCAAATAGGCGGCTCCAGCAACAAGAATAATCGTTGCGCCGGAGGTGAGGTTGAAAAAATAGGAGAGCCACAGCCCTGTCGTCGTAAACGCCATCCCCAGTAGACTGGCCAGAAACATCATCTGCTTGATGTCCTGGACAAATTGGCCAGCGATCGCTGCGGGAATGGTTAACAGGGCAATCACCATAATTAACCCCACCACCTGCATCACCATCACGACTGTCAGGGCGATCGCTGCCACCAGCGTGAGGTACAGGGCATCCACCGGAATGTTGCGGGTGATGGCAAAAACAGGATCAAAGGAAATGGCCAACAATTCTTTATAAAAGAGAAAAACCATCGCGCCAATCATCAGGTTGAGGATGAGCATAATGATTAACTCCTGGCGGGGAACTGTGAGGATACTGCCAAAGAGATAGCTCATTAAATCCGCTTTGTAGCCCTGGGTTAAATCAATGGCAATAATGCCCACTGCCATACCGATGGCCCACATTACCCCAATAATTGTATCGGCCCGTTGTTGGGTCTTGCGCTCCACCCAGCCCATGCCCAGGGCCGCAGCCAGGGCAAAGGCGATCGCTCCTAACACTGGATTAACGCCAAAGAAATAGGCTAATCCAATCCCCCCATAAGCAGCGTGGGCAATGCCCCCACTGATAAAAACAATGCGATTGACCACTACAAAAGTACCAATAATGCCGCAGGCAATGCTCACCAGTACCCCAGCCAGGAGAGCATGACGCATAAAGTCAAATTGCAAAGCTTGTCCAATGGTTTCAATCATTATGGTGGTGAGAAAAAACGCGGTGAGGAACACCGTGGGCAATCAGATCCACGGGGCATTGATAGGTTTGCTCAAGCATTTCCGACGTAATTAACTTGTCATTGTGGTAAAAAAGGCGATGGTTAAGGCACCCCACCGTCTTAACGTAGGTGGAAACAGCACTTAAGTTATGGGAAATCATCAAAATGGTCATAAATTGATTGAGATCCGCCAGTAAGTCATAAATACTTTTCTGGATTTTACTATCCACGTTAGCTGTGGGTTCATCCAGAAGTAAAATATGGGGTTCAGAAGCCAGAGCCCGCGCAATGTAAACCCGCTGCCGCTCTCCACCGGATAGCTGACCGATGGGCCGATCGCGTAATCCCAGCATTCCCACCTGCTCCAGGCTGCGAGTGACCATACTCTCATCCTTGCGGTTATACCGTCTCAGCAAAGGGCGTTTACCTGAGCGTCCCATGCGAACTACATCCTCTACCCGAATGGGAAACTCCCGATCAAATTCCAGGAATTGGGGCACATAGCCCAGGTATTTTCGCCCCTGGGGCACCGGGCGACCCATGATTTTGACGTCTCCGCTATTGGGTGAAATCAGCCCTAACAAGACCTTCAACAACGTTGTTTTTCCCCCGCCATTGGGGCCAATTAAACCGATAAAATCTCGTTCCTTCACCACCAGGTTAATGTCTTCTAATACCGGAGTTGTCCCATAGCCCGCCCAGACCTGATGCAGGGTAATGACCTCGGTCATTTAATTTCCGCCCCCGTTCTGGTTCAGCACGTCGGCAAAGGTTTGGGAAACTTGCAACAGGTTATCTGACCAGTTGGGAGCCAGGGGAGTAATGAACAGGACTTCTCCAGCAATTTCGGTAGCGATCGTTTCTGCACTTTTGGTACTGAATTCTGGCTGGGCAAAAATCACTTGAATGTTTTCTGTTTTTGCCTGTTGTATAAGTTCCCCCAGTTCCGCTGCACTAGGTTCCTGACCACCTATTTCAATAGGCACCTGTTCCAGGTCATAATCCTGGGCAAAGTATCCCCAGGCCGGATGAAAAACGATAAACTCACGATTCTCAACTCCGACTAAGTTTTGTTTAATTTGTTGATCTAACTGATCGATTTCGCCTAAGAACTGGGTCAGATTGGCTTGATAGGTTGCCTCATTTTCGGGATCGATGGTTACTAATCCCTGATAGATATTTTGGGCTTGAATCTTGACCCGTTGCGGTGACAACCAGATATGGGGATCCAGAGTTCCCTCAGCGTGCTCATGTTTTTCCTCGTGCTCATGCTCTTCTTCATGGTCATGGTCCGCTGCTTCCTCGGCATGATCTTCGTCGTGATGATGGGCAACCATTTCCAATCGTTCAATTCCCTGGGCAGAATCAATCACCAGCATCTGGGCATTAGCAGACTGAATCTTGTCCATCCAGGCGTTTTCAAAAGGAACGCCAATCCTGACGTAAGCTTCCGCTTCACTCAAGTCCTTCAACTGTTGGGGCTTGGGTTCGTAGGTTGCCGGTGATTCCCCCGGTTGCACCATTACGTTCACCTCAACCCGATCGCCTCCGATTTTTTCAACAAAGTACTCCTGGGGCAAAATACTAACCGTAATGTCCAACGGCCCCTGAGGTTCACTGCTGACCGGAGTCGTTGCAGTCTGCGCTTCATTCCCTTCACTGACAGAATCCGTTGACGGGGAGTTGCAACCCGTCAGCACAATCACCCCCAACAACAGGGATAACACACTCGACTTCGGATAACTCATTGGTTCTACCCCCCAAAAACAACTTGACGCAATACAGGTGATGATAGCTCACTTGAGAATGATTATTATTCTCAAGTGAGTCAAAATTATGGAAATTCTAAATGTGAAATCTAAATGATGGCTGGTGTTAAAGGCGATTATTCCGGGAGGTGTCCCGTTCCTGGGAACATCACTTGCAAGACGATCTTGAACAGCTCCAGAGATTGGCCCAAGACTTTGCAGTTGAACTGTTGTCTTGGAAACCCGAATTGATAATCTAATAATGGGGCTGTTGGCGCTATCGTTGATTTACTGCTGATGCCAACGGACGGCTCCATCGGGTTGGTCGACCACCGTAACTCCCACTGCCGCTAGCTGATCACGAATATCATCTGCCGTTATAAAGTCTCTCTGTTGTCGAGCCGTTTGACGCTGCTGGATCAGGTCAGAGATTGCAACCTCATCCAATTTACCCGTTGCCGCATCAGTATCACTGTCGGCTTTGGCCTCTAACCCCAACACCTGGGCCAGGTGCAACAACGTTTGCCACTGCCGCCAGAGAATCTCTGGACTGGATTGGGTCTGCCCTTCATGCATCAGACGATTCCCCTCTCGCTGTAGCCCTTTGGCCAGCTCAAACAGCACTGCCAGAGCACCCGATGTATTCAGATCATCGTCCATGGCGGTTTGAAACCGTTTAACCCACGGGTCTTCTGAGGTGGGTTCCTGAGGAGAAGACTGGAGGCTGGCAACTGGCCATGACAACGCTGCTCGGTGATGGTTGCCAAAGAGAAGTCCGGCTTTTAGCGTTTGCCAACCGTTGACCGCAGCTGCGATCGCATCTTTTGTAAAATCCAACGGTTTCCGATAGTGCCCCTGCAGCACAAACAGTCGCACCGCCATTGGGTCTACCGGTTGTGGGTATTCTGCCCACAACCCATCCAGCAGGTCACGGATCGTCGTGAAATTGCCCAGGGATTTCGACATTTTTTCACCATTCACCGTCACCATGCCATTGTGCAGCCAGTAGCGAGCAAGCGGTTGTCCCGTCAGCGCTTCCGATTGAGCAATCTCGTTTTCATGGTGGGGAAACACCAGATCGCCACCACCACCATGAATGTCAATGGTTTCACCCAATCGCGCCCGGATCATGGCCGAACATTCAATATGCCATCCTGGTCGTCCCAGGCCCCAGGGTGACTCCCAGGCGGGTTCACCCGGTTTTGCCGATTTCCATAGGGCAAAATCAAACGGATCACGTTTCTTCTGGTCTGGAGCATCAGCGGCAACTCGTCCCCCCGCCCCCGCCTGCAGTTGATCCAGATTTCGTCCAGAGAGCTTGCCATACTCCGCAAACTGCCGCACGCTGTAGTACACATCGCCATCGACTGCATAGGCGTATCCTTTCTGTTCTAGCGCCTGGATCAATTGATGAACGGCAGGGATATGCTCTGTCACACGGGGATAGTCATCGGCATCGAGAATGTTGAGTCGGCGAATATCCCGAAAATAGGCAGCAATGTAGCGATCGCTCACCTCCTGCATCGTTATCCCTTCCACACTGGCACGATTGAGAATCTTGTCGTCAATATCTGTAAAATTTTGCACATAGCGCACTGTGTACCCACACCAATGCAAATAGCGTCGCAGCACATCCCAAACCATGTACGAACGAGCATGCCCTAGGTGGCAATGGTCATATACTGTCACACCACAGCAATACATCACCACTCGTCCGGGATGAATAGAGATAAATGGCTCTTTTCCACATGTCAGAGTGTTGTGAAGGGTGAGGTTCATAGAGATTGTTGCTAACTAAAAATTGTGATGGGGCCGCAGGGGGTGAATCAGGATAGATCTCCAGTTTTATGATAATGATTATCGTTCTCATTTTATCATAAACGGTCAAAACATTCCCGCCCCTTACTCTCTGGGTGCGGAAACTTGTCGAACCCGACATTAACCCTGATGACAGTTATCGAGTCATACAGTTATTCAGCTTTTGCATCAACGAGATCACATCTAACTGACGGCCAATCCACACCATTTCCGTTTTCGGAGGTGTTTTCCAGTCGCTGTCATCTATTGTGAATCGGCTCCCGCTGAGTTGAAATAGATGGCGCTTTTCACTCTCTGCAAACCAAATAACTCCTTTGGCCCGGAACACGTTGTTGGGAAGCTGATAGTCGAGAAATTGCTGAAACTTTTTGAGGGCAAAGGGGCGATCGCCTTTAAATGAAACAGACATAAACCCATCATTTTGGAGATGTTTGACCGAAGAATCGACGGCAGAAACATTCTCTTGCACCACAGCAGCATCTGTTAGTTGAACATTTAGAATCAACGATAGTGGAACCTGACCATGGGTTGCTTCTAATACCCTGGCTCTATCCTTAATGGAAAGAACGTGATGTTTTAACTTCTGAACTCGAGGTTCAGGCACTCGATCGATTTTATTCAAAAGAATAATATCACCATAGAGAATTTGACTCATCGCCGCGTTGCTTTCATAGTGATCATCTGGGTCAAAGGTTTCTACATCGATTAAGGTGATTACGGCATCCAACTGGGTCAAGTCTCTCAGTTCTGTGCCAAGAAACGTGAGCATGATAGGTAACGGATCGGCGACGCCCGTGGTTTCTAGCACCAGGTAATCAATGCGATCCCTCCGTTCTAATACACGATAGACCGCATCCGTTAGATTGTCGTTAATGGTGCAACAAATACAGCCATTGGTGAGTTCTATCATGTCCTCTTCCACCGCAATCAAGAACTGACTGTCGATGTTAATGTCCCCAAACTCATTCACGAGAACTGCTACCTTAAAATCCTCAAAGTTTTGGAGAATATGATTCAGTAACGTTGTTTTCCCACTACCTAAAAAGCCAGTGATGACCGTCACGGGAAGCTTCTGAAAATCAAGAGTGGGAGCCATAACGCTCATAATATAGATGTGCCTGTATAAAGGGGAAGAAGTGGAATGCTACTGGAAAACGATTGACCTGTTGTTCTACTTAAACCCTTTTCCTTTAGTCGTTTCAGTCCATACAAACAGCTCGCCTCCACTACCACCAGCGGCTAACATTGTGCCCTGCCCAGACCAGGCCAGACACGAAAATCCGCTGGAAGCACCCTCCAACTTTTGAGCAATCCGACGGGCCTTCTGCCACAAATACAAACAACCATCCTCAGCGGCAGTGGCCAATAATAGGGTATCGGGCTGAAACGAAATGGCCCGCACCATTCCCTCATGGGCATCCAACACCTGAGGCTTCCAACCCTCCGATGGATCAGCTGCTTTTGTCCACACAACGATTCCTTCAACACTTATTGATGCCAGCAACGGCGCATCCCGTACCGCCGGTTTCGACCAAGCCAACTGTCGCACCTTGCCAGGAAATCCCTGCATCCGCCAGGGAGCGGGATGATCTTTTGCCCACACCAAAACCGACCGATCATTGTTGCCCGAAGCCAGGTAATTACCATCCGGCGACCAGGCAACTGCCACACTAGCCCCGCCTACTTCTCTCACCGCTGGGTCCTCATCCCAATCCTGATACTGCCAGGTTTTAATACTCTGGTTACCCCCCAGCGATAGCCTGGTTCCCTGGGGGTTCCAGGCGAGGTCTAATACTGAAGACTCTTCAAAATTCAAGGTGGTGACAACCGTTTGCTCAACCGCATGCCACACCTGCACATAACGGCCAAAACTAAAGGCCAGTTCTGGAGAACTCGGGTGCCATTGCAGCCGATCAATCCAGGTACGGGCATGTTCCAAAGTTGTTAACAGTGTGGGTGAATCACGGTCAATTTGCCAGATCCAGACTGTGCCGGCCTGTCCGCCAGCGGCTAGAAATTGACCATCGGCGGAGATGGCCAAAGCATCCACAGATTCGCCCTGGGAGCTTTGTAAGCAGGTGGATTCACCCGTTGCAGGGGTGTAGAGTGCTATTTCTCCTGCGCCAGAGCTGACAGTGAGTTGAGTGCCGTCGGGTGACCAGGCAATGGCGGTTACATAGTCGGAAAGACGGGTGTCCCACAGCGGTTTCAGTACAGTTTGTTTATGCTTTTTTACTTTCAGCATGTTTCTGGGTATTAGTGGCTAGAGAGGCTGTTTAGGACACTTAGCGTAAAATGTTGGTGGAGAGTTTCAAGATGTTGCTTGGGGTCCCTCCGAGTTCCCCAACCCCCCTGGCTAGGGCCAGGACGCTGCCCTAGGACCCAACGTACTAGGTTGTTCTTAATGGCATTAAGTTTGAGGGTTACGGCGGGGTCGATTATAAATGTTCTGGATCGATTCCTGCGGCAAATTTAGTGCATGAAATTCAAATGATGAAGTTGTTGCCTAACGACTCGTTACCAAACAATCGCGAAAGCGCTCGCTTAGATTTAGCTGCTCCAGGTTACGACCGATAAACACCAGTTCATTTTTACGGGATTCGTCTGGTTTCCAGGGGCGGTCCTGGCGACCATCGAACAACATGTGCACCCCCTGAAAAACAAAGCGATTGTCTTCTCCAGCCATGTTGAGAATGCCCTTCATGCGAAAAATGTCGGGTCCGTGGTCGCGCAATAGTTCTCCTATCCAGGCGTCAAGTTTGTCGCCATCGAGTTCTCCTGACTCCACCAGGGCAATGGAGCCGACGGTTTCGTCGTGCTCATGGGCGGTTTCATCAAGGAAATCGGGGTCGATTTTTAGGGCGTTATTGAGGTCAAAGGCGCTGACGCCGAGGAGGGCATCCATTTCTATTTGGGCATCACGGGTGCGATGGATTTTGGCCAGGGCATTCATTCCTCGAATGCGCTGTTCTAGTTGGGTTAATTGGTCTTCTGTAACCAGGTCAATTTTATTGAGCAAGATTACATCGGCAAAGGCAATTTGCTCTACGGCTTCCTCTGCTTCCCAATGTTGCCAGATATGGCGCGCATCCACTACCGTCACCACCGCATCCAGACGGGTTTGTAGCTGCACTTCGTCATCCACAAAGAAGGTTTGGATCACTGGGGCCGGGTCTGCCAGCCCTGTGGTTTCAATGACTAGATGGTCAAACTTGTCGCGACGCTTCATCAGGTTGCCAATGATGCGAATCAGGTCGCCCCGCACGGTGCAACAGATACAACCGTTGTTCATTTCAAACACTTCTTCATCGGCATCCACCACCAGTTGATTATCGATGCCCACTTCGCCAAATTCGTTGACGATTACTGCAACCTTTTTGCCATGTTCATGGGTGAGAATGCGATTTAGCAGAGTGGTTTTGCCCGCGCCTAAATAGCCAGTTAAAACGGTTACGGGTACGGTGTTGTAAATGTCGTTGATTACCATGAATAGTCTCCTTGAGTGGTGTTTGCCTAGGCTTGAAAGTGGGCAAGCGCGATCACACCCACCTCAGCGCCATATTCTTCGTATAGCCCCAGCGAACCAGGTAGATGGTCGGTCTGGATGCCAGGGAGTTCTGACAGCGCCTGCATTTCAGCTTTAGACTGGGGTGGTGCCTGGTCCGCCAGGATCACTCGCACAGAATTATTGGGGTCCGCTGTGACCGCCGTTGCGATCTGGAGCCACTCGGTGCGATCGCCCATTGGATCTAGGGCCGCTGTCACAAAGGCAGCAGGAGCAAATCGGGCTCCCGGTTGCTGGGTAATGCGGTGACGTTGCTGAATAAATGTGGGAGTGAGCCGCGTCTGATCCACAAACACATGGCGCTGATACATCCATTTAAGAAAGGCTGGATGGGTATTTGCGCCATAGAGAGCAGACCCAACGATCGGCAACCCCACCAGACTGCGCAGGCTGGCCGCTAACCAACCGGGTGCACCCATGGCCCGCAGGGGACCTTTCCAGGTGGGTGCCACCAGCAGCAGTCGGGTGCTTATCTGGTTCTGGGTCAGGTGGTTCTGAGCCAGATGGAGCGCATACCCCGCCCCATGGCCTGCTGCCAAAATCCCCACCGGCCCTGGACAGCAGTTTTGTACAAAGTCCTTGAGTAATGCCTGATACAGCGATCGCTTGTAGGTGAAAGCAGGTCGCTCAGATTCACCAAACCCTAACCAGTCCAGGGCTATAACCTGAAATTGAGACGCCAGCACCTGAGCAATTTGGGCCAGCTCTGCCCGAGTTGAAACGGTACTAAACGCGGGTAGCAGCAACACCATTGGCCCTGCCCCCGACGTTTCGTAGGCGAGGGTTACCGTTTGCCCCTGATAGGTCCAGTCATAGTGCTGCACCTGTCCGCCTAGGGTAGGGTGGGTTAATTCTTGATAGGGACTGACTGTCATCGCGCTTCGCCTTTTATCTGGGGACGCTGCCAGGGTGCTCACCTGGTTATAATTACATAAGAATGATAATCATTCTTGCTACTAAAACGTTGAGTCGTTACCCTTTATTAACTTTTAGGAGCGTTTAGGAGCGATGGAGATTTGAGTGTGGCCAGTCATAGATCAGTAGAATGAACCTATAGCACCTGATGAACCCTGCAAAATCTGTGACCAAACCTAGTGATGTCTGCCAAGTCCGCTGCTTCAACGAAGAGTTAGTTCATCAGATCGGCCAGGTGCTCCCCGGCGACGACCTGTTGGAATCTGCCCAAGTTTTGTTTGGTGCCCTGGCCGATCGGTCTCGGCTAAAAATTTTGTACGCCCTGCGCAATGATGAGGAGCTATGCGTCTGTGATGTGGCTTCCCTATTGAACATCAAGGTGGCAACGGCATCTCACCACCTACGGAAGCTGCGCGACCTCAGTATTTTGAAGTATCGCAACGACGGTAAATTGGCCTACTACTCCCTAAAAGATCCACGGGTTGCTGACATTCTTTGCTATGCACTAAGGCAGCTGGTCGAGTAAGGGATCAGGATTTTATCAGATCCAAAAATGTTGTCTGCAGAGGCGTCCCATGGAACGCCTGGACGGTAAAAGATAGAACCTAATTGAATCCTCATTCTGCAGCCATCGGGGGCATTCCGCTGTCATTCTAATGATGGTTTGAATGACGTCTTTTTTCGTGATAACGTTCTAATACTTGCTTGAATGTTTGAATGATTGAATGTTGGAGGTTACCATGGCTGATGATTGTTGTCAGGCTAAAGCTTGCGAAGTTTCCAAGCTAAAAGAGCGGCAGGCAAAGGTACTTTGGTCGGTGTTGTGGATCAATGCTGTGATGTTTGTTGTCGAATTTGGTGCGGGTATTCGAGCAGCTTCTCTGTCGTTAACTGGGGATTCGCTGGATATGCTGGGAGATGCCCTGGTGTATGCCAGCAGTTTGTATGTGATTCACAAAAGCACAAAAGCTCAGGCGGGAGCGGCTCTGCTTAAGGGTCTGATCATGTTTTTGTTTGCCATTGCCGTATTTGCCAGAGCCACCTATCAGCTATTTGCAGGGGCCAGTCCCGAAGGCTCCATCATGGGGGCAGTGGGCGTATTGGCGCTACTGGCCAACCTGTTGTGTTTATTGTTGTTGACACGGCATCGCAACGACAATCTAAACATGTCATCGGTATGGCTGTGTTCTCGCAATGACATCATTGCCAACACGTCTGTTCTGGCTGCGGCAGTCTTAGTTTTACTTACTCGCTCAATTTTGCCCGATCTGGCGGTTGGATTGTTGTTAACCGTTGTCTTTGCGAAATCGGCTGGAACCGTGCTTTCTCAGTCCTGGAGAGAGCTGCAACAGACGTAAGGGGATTATGTAAAAATTAAGCTCATTCTTTGACTATAACTGTTTGGCCTAACATGAACTAGATAACGTCTCTTTTTAGAATTTTGTCGTTCATCATTAGTGATTCGGGCGTAGTTGGGTTATGGCAAGGTCAGGGGTCAGGTTATCGCAAATCATGAAATAGGTTTTTACAGCCCCTGATATTATCTTTTTGTTGCACCAAACCCCTTCGCCTTCCCATAATTCACGGTTCTAAAAGAAAGCTGCCCTTTTTCAGGACTGAATAGTGTATACGTCGCCTTTCCAGGCGTGCGACCCACCGAGCCAACACCCACAACCTGGCGGGGTGTTTTTCCATAGTCCTGAGGCTCTTGCTCACCGTCCAGGGTGGTCACTGTCGAGCGTAGCCCCACCGGGGTAACCCAGCATTCAAAGGTAAGGCCAGAGCGGCCACAAAAGAGATGACTGGCATCGGCCCGAATTAAGCGATCGCACAGTTGAATTGCCGGGGTATCAGGGGTAAGTTCATCGGCATAGCTAACGGTGCTGCCGTGGATCAGTAAACAGTTGTGTTCATGGAAGCCAAAGTGTTGCGATCGCAACCACCGCACCGATTCCCGTGACACAGATTCCCACATAGTTTTTACCCCATCACCTCCAAATTTCTCCATCAGCTCCGGCGCATCCTGCAAGCCGCTCACCCCGTGCAAACTAAAACACTGCTCTTCCCACCAGCCCACACATACCTGGGGCACTAACTCACCAGTTCGAGGAGACTGCAACCGTTGAATCACCGCCTCATTATCTCCCTGCAGGCCCACTACATCCCCCAGGATATAGAGATCGCTCACCGACTGCCGCCGTACATCCTGCAACACCGCTTCATAGGCCGTTAAATTCCCTTCAATACCACTTAAGATCGCCCACTTCACTTAGTTATCTCCCCGTTATTTTAGTGTCTAACGCTCACACACATGGCTCGGATCGTCCGCCCGTTCCGCAAACTCCATGCCCCGTGCTAATCGCCATGCAAAAATAGCAGGCAATCCCTTTTCGAGGATGGCCAGACAGGTCTTGGTATAGTCATAGGCAACTTCCCGTAGGGTTACCTGGGTTGTCTCCGTGTCGTAGAGAACATAGGTGGCATTGGGTCGACCGTGGCGGGGTTCCCCCACAGAACCTGCATTAATAATGCGTTTCAGTTCTGCCTGAAACTGTTGAGAACCCTCAGTTTGAGCCGGACTTTTCACCGTGACCGACAGTTTGGTATCCGCTAACTCTCGCACATAGGGAACATGGGTATGACCACAGAACAACACATCGGCATCGGTAGAGAGAACTCGCTCCAACGCGGCAAAGCCATCCATGCTGGGCAACAGATACTCATGCTGACTGTTGGGACTGCCATGGACAAAACACAGATTGTCCCGTTTTAACGACAGGGGTAATGTGGCCAAATACTCCCGCACGTCGGGGCGAATCTCAGTATTAGTCCATTCATGGGCCAGTTTGCCCCGCTGCTCGGCAAGCTGTGAGGGGTAGCTGCATTCACAGGCATTTAACCCTTCCACAATGTCCTCATCCCAACATCCCTGGCAGGTGGGAATCTCCAACGAGCGAATCCGATCCACTACCTCATTAGGATAAGGGCCATAGCCCACCAGATCTCCGAGACAGTAAATCTGATCAGCTTTCTGGGCGTCAATGTCTGACAACACGGCATTCAGTGCCTCGTAGTTGCCGTGAATGCAAGAAATCACCGCGAGTTTCATGCCATCACCTCTTGCTCAGTCTCTTCTGCTACGGTCTCTTCTTCTAACTGCAATTGTTGGTACTGTCGCTGATATTGGAACAACACATCATCGGCTAAACAACATGCCAGCAATGTTTGAGCAATGGTCTTTTGCTCTAAATTACGACCCACGATTTCCACACCACTAAAGCGATCGGGATGGCCCTCTAGCCACCGGGGCAACTTGAGGTCAGTGTATTCAATGCCCGGTAACCCTTCGACAAAATCAATATAAAATGCCTGACCATCTGGCAGTTCAAAAATACCCTTTAAGCGCATTACCTGACCGTAAGCTCCCCCCGTCAGCTCAATTAACACTTCATCCAGGCTAGGGGGATCAAACACTTGCCCCGTCAACGGCGATCGCCATAGGGCCGGTAGCTTGCCAGCACTCGATAATTGGCTATGGTTACTGGGTATCACCTCGTCTGCCCAATCGTGCCATTCAGACGTTTCCAGTCCGGGGGGCACAATGGCGATCCGCCGCCCAGGCAACGCTGCTAACAACGGTGATTCTAGATCCAGATGAAACCCTAATTCCATAAAAACCTGGGCCTGGTCGGGCAAGTCAGTCAGCACGGTCGCAGCCCGATCGTCCGCAATGATCGACACCCAGGGAAAGCAATAGCCAATCCGAGCCAAATCGACAGATTCCGCCTGTGACCCCGGATACAAATAAAACAGAGGACGTGAAACGTCTTTGAGAAACTGACTAATCCAGGTGGTTTTACCCACCCCAGGAGGACCAGCCACCAACGTCAGTTCGAGGGATTGCATAGGGCACTAACAGTCTTTAAGCTCAGGGGTTTGGTTCAAAATCTGACCGCGTACTGAGATAACGTCACGATACGCGTCAGAATTCAATGCATCACGGTGAAATGCTGCCAGCCTAGGGCAGTTCTGCAAGGCTAGCTTGACGGTTTACAACTAGGTTTGCATTATAATACTAGAACGATAATCATTCTCATGTTTTGATTTTAGTTAGGGTTGATGCCGTTGCGCCACCCACGACTGTTGTTGTTCACGCGGCATCGCAACGACAATCTAAACATGGCATCGGTGGATTGTGTTCTCGCAATGACATATTTTTGCACAAACCCTTAACAGACAAGGGGATGCCCCGACGAAGGGTATCTATTGATTATTTTCCATGATCAATTAAATTAAATCTCTATCGTAATTTCGGAAATGGGTTCGCTGCAATAAATGGAAAGCTTGCAGGCCACTTCGACGGCTTCGCGGGGACTATGGCCAAGATGTAGTGCTGCTTTGGCAAAGTCTTCACCAGCGCCAACGGCTTCAAATTCGGGCACTTCGTAGATGTCTAGCCCACCGTAGGTACGGAATAATTTCTGATCGTAGGCAATCAAATAATCATTTTCTGGGGAATGACTAGAATCGCGCTTGTTGATCCATTCACGGAATTCAACAAAAAAGTCAATGACTGCTAAACGACTACCATCCACTGGCCGATGATTACGACTAAACAACTCCATCATGGTGCCTTCATAACCGGTACCTGTACTACCAATAACCATGTCATTTTGCTGGAATAGCTTGTTGTAAATCACTTCCTTATCGGTGGCTTTGAGATACCCAGCTACCAAAATGGAGTCAGACGCAAAGGTAATGACGTCTTTAGTTTTACGAGCAGCAATCACAGTCATATAGAGGTCAAGCAGTACGAACGATACTTTACCAGCTAGCCTGGGCCTATGACCTAAGACAATTGTCACAACAACTGTCACACATATACGATCTCGCCCTAGTTAAACAGCTTAAAATCCTGACAGCGTAGCTGTCGTAATTAAGATGACGCCGGAGTCCCTGGATCAGTTTTTTTCAAAATCACAGCAGCAGGAGTATGTGCACCATTTGTTGGGTCGTGTCGGCCTCACCAGACGGCGGGCAGATTGCTTTGTGCGGCTGTGGGCTTACTTACAATTAAAACAAGCGGACATTTCTGAACCTTTGCAGCAATTAAAGCCTATCGACAATTGGGTGGATTGCACCTGCCGTGAGGCAGCCGCACTGTTTTATGCCGAGTCTGAGCGGGGCAGTGAACGTTCGGCTGGGATGATGCTGGATAAGCTGATGGCGTTGGGGTTAATTCAAAAGCAGTTTGATGGTAATACCATTGCGATCGCAATTCCCAAACCGCCAGAACTTATCCAAACACAGCCTAAACCAGCCCATGTCATCGCCGACCAGTTTGACCCACGCTGTGACGCTATTCCCATCGCCAACCTGCTGGCCAGCCGCTATAACTGGATGAACAATAGCAACACCGCTGTGCCTTATCGCATTACTGAACTATTACGACAGTGGGCCGCAGGCTATAACCGTGGTATGCGCGTATTACGTCGCAGCGATAACCTCAATCCGGTAGGGTTCTGTCTGCTGTATCCCACCACTCGTGATTCCGAAATTCACTTTTTTGGTTCCCCTAACAAGGGCTTACATCTCAGCGGCATTTCTGATGAAGACCCGTTTACCCTAGCCAAACCAGGGGATGAATCCTGTCGTTCCATATTTATCCGTAGCTGGAATATTGCCCCTGAGTATGAAGACCAGGCACTGATACTGCTGCAAGATAGTCAAGTCATATTAAAGGCTATGCAGCAAGACTTTCCAAATCTGTGTGATCTCCACACTCTGATTATTCATCGCCATTATGAACCCCTGGCCACTGCCCTTGGTTTTCAAAAAACAGGGTTAGATAACCAGGCTGCCATTTATTGGATGTACTTGGCCTTGGATCGTTTTCTAGCCATTGACATGGAAGACTTGCCCCATGCATCTTTGCATCTCTCATAAAAAACCATCTAAACAACAACCGTGTAAGTCATTGTTATCCAGATACAAGAGAGAGTTTTTTATGCCAAATCTGACTTTTTACCCCAATTCAAACAAAAGGCTCCTGTAGGGGCTGTGCCTTGTGCCAGTCCCGTGATACCGGATGCTACCCGTCAAGATTCGTACAGGATTGGTGATCAGTTTTGATAGAAGTCTGCACCTTTGTTAACAAACTCCAGAGTATATGCCTGGGTATAGTCAGTGTCGGCACTAAAGATACCTGCTGTAGACATGTCTTCAAAGAACGTTTTCCAGCGCTCATCGGTCATAGCCCCAATGCCTTTGGCCTCCGAATCTCCAGATATGGCAATGCCATATTCCTGCATTTTCTCAAGGCTATAGGCCAGCTGTTCATCCGTCATTTCAGGGTTGTCTTGCTTGATCAGCTCATTGCCCAGGGAAGGATCTTCAAAGTAGCTATACCAGCCCTTGATGGACGCATCGACAAAACGCTGAACCAAATCAGGATCGCCATCAACAATCTCCTGACGGGTTTCAATCGTAGTTGCGTAGGCCGTGTAGCCATAGTCAGCTAGCAGGAACACCATGGGTTCAAAACCGCCTTCTTTAGCAATGGCTAATGGCTCAGAACTTAAATATCCTTGCTGTACCGAGTTTTTATCAGCCAGAAACGGACCGGGGTTGAAGTTGTAGTTACGCTTCATATCGTCGGTAAAGCCATATTTAGCTGCTAAAAAGGGCCAATAGGTAACGTTGGCTGCCTTTGAAATGAAGATAGGTTTACCTTTGAGATCAACCAGGTCTTTAATTCCTTGGTCAGGGTGAGCGATCAGAATTTGAGGGTCTTTTTGGAAAATAGCTGCCACGGTAACTTTAGGTATGCCTTCTTCAACGGCTTTAATCGCATCCGCAGCATAACCCATAAAAAAGTCCACAGCGCCCCCCATCAGCAACTGGGTACCGTTGATCTGGGGACCCCCCATCTGAATGGTGACATCCAGACCATACTCCCTATAGATGTCTGCTGCGATGGCCTGATAGAAACCACCATGTTCAGCCTGGGCGTACCAGTTGGTACCAAAGGTAACCTTTTGCAATTCCCCCGCTGCTGATGGTTCAGCTGGGGTGTCAGTAGTCGTTTCAGCTGTGTTACCACAGGCAGCAAGCAGCCCAGTTCCAGCCGCTAATGAACCGTACTGGATAAAGCGACGGCGATTGAATCTAGCCATTACAGATACCTCCGTATTGTTTAGGACGTTGTACCCACAGAGAGCACTCCATCCAGCTACTTGGTCAGCCATTCTATGACTTGGTGTCCCAGTTTTACCGTATTCAGGCGATCAATTTCGCGAATTCCGGTGGGGCTGGTGACATTTACTTCGGTCAGGTAGCCGCCAATGATGTCAATGCCGACAAAATATAAGCCATCACGCTGTAGCGTGGGTGCCAGCTGTTTGCAGATTTCCAATTCTCGCTCGGTAATATCCACCTTGGCAGTGCGTCCACCAACCGCCATGTTGCCACGGAATTCTTTGCCGGTAGGAATACGGTTTACGGCCCCTTGCGGTTCGCCATTGAGCAAAATAATGCGCTTATCGCCGTCTTTGGCAGCGGGCAAGTAGGTTTGCACCATGACGGGCTCTTGCCCTTGTTTGGTGCTGATTTCAATCATGGAGTTAAAGTTGCGATCTCGACTACTCAGAAACAAAATTCCTTCACCAGCCTTACCACCTAAAGGCTTAAGCACAGCTTCCCCACCCCATTTTTCAACCGTCTCACGGATAACCGTTTTATCCTGGCTGACGATGGTCTCTGGAATCGCCCCAATAAATTGCAGAGCATACATTTTCTCATTGGCAGCCCGAATCCCCCGAGGCGAGTTAATTACCTTGGTTTTCACTGGATCGATGTAATCGAGGATGTAGGTAACGTAGAGATAGGGCACAGTGACCGGCGGGTCAAGGCGCATAAAGACGGCATCCATGGTGTCTAGAGGTTGCCACTGGGTATCGCCGAGGGTATACCAATCCGCCACAGCATCCCAACGATTGTCGCCGAGAGTAACAGGAACCAGGGTCACAGGATTCAAATAGGCCATAGCCTGACCCGCAACCACACCCATGTGCTGGGCCTCAGTAATGTAAACCTGGTGACCTAGCTCTTGAGCAGCTTCCATAATGGCAACACTGCTATCGTGGCCGGGGTCTAGCTTAGCAATGGGGTCAATGATAAACGCAAATTTCACGGGGTAGACAAACAAGTAGGTCAGTCTGATCTTGCCATGGGGTGGGACACAAGATAACAGGTAACGTAGGGCCAGTGTTCTGAATTCTGCTGCGAAGTCTAAGAATTTGTAGCGATCACTTACCTACAGAGCATTGACAGAGCATTGTATGTACATAAATCTTGGCCAGAATTGCATTAGAATCCAGAAATTGTGATTTATGTGTCCAATGTCAAACGATCAAACTGCGGTTCTGGAAGCCAATCACGCGTTTTATCGCGCCTTTGAGAAAAAGGATATTGAGGCTATGGAGGCAGTTTGTTCTAAAGGCATTGGCAGCCTTTGTATTCATCCAGGTCGTAAGGCTATTAAAGGCTGGGAAACCATTCGACAATCCTGGATGCAAATATTTAAGGCGACTCGCTACCTGGAAATTGATCTGGATGTAATTTCCGTAGAAACCTCAGGCGATCTGGCCTATGTGGTTTTAGTAGAAAACGTGATGCAAGTTGCTGGTAGTCGACGGTTAGAAGCTAAATCGATGGCAACAAACACCTTTGAGCGTATGGGTGGCCAATGGTATCTGGTGCACCACCACGGTAGCCCGATTGCGGGATAACGTTTTGCCAGATTCCACAAAACTATGATCAAAGGTGTGATTTAGATGGCAGAAAACTGCAACACGGCCACCTTCAAGAAAGGCTAAACTTGGCCCCAATGTGAAAATTGCCAGCGTTCTACACCAGATGGTTGAGGACGAATCAGGCAGCACATTGAGCGTATCCAATGGGCTGATTTCCTGTGAATACCTTATGGTTAGGGGTAGCAATAATAACAATGCTCGGGTGGACAACCACCCTCTATTTTGCTAAGCAGCGACAGGCAAACCAGCAACAGGCATGGCTGTGGTGGCATGGGGCGCAAGCATCTCAACTGCATAACCAAGCAGAATCTATTCGAGACGATGTATTGCAACAAACATTCGCCTTTCGACGTTATTTGGAAAATACCCTCATAGGAAAGAACAGTAATCAGACCGATGTAGCGCAGGCTGAACAGTGGCTAGGGCGATTGCAAGCACTTTATCAAAGCTTAGAACAGCTCAGTAATCAACTATCGCCGCCATTTATAACAGATAGCCTGCCACTGGCGCTCCAGTTTATCGTGACTCACTGGCAACAAACCCATTCTGGGCTCATAGTCCAGCTAAAAAACTCCCCTAGCTGGACGGATTCATCCCTTAATAACAATCAAATAATTCTCTCAATCACCATCAGAATTCTAGAGCTATTACCCAATGGCGACGACAGCGACGAACAACGACTAGACATAGCGCTAGACCATCAGCAAAATTCTCGCACCCTCACATTGACCCACAGGGGTGGCCAGCCTCAAAATGCAAAATCCTTAGATGTCAAAAAGATTACACACCTTAAAGAAATCTTTCATACTTTAACAAGTGGCAAACTAGACGTTAGCAACCAGGGAAATTCGGTCACTTGCCAGCTGAGCTGGCAGGATCAAGAGAACGGTTAATTGTTGAAAGCTTGCCAACTATAGCAACCTGCTAATGCATATCGCCCAAGGAGAGGCTACGCCAACAGCAGGCTGCTGCGCCCATAGCTTTTTCTATGTATAGCTTTCAGCAATACCTGGCACTGTGAACTACGGGCGCTAAGCTATATTTTGTAGATAAGATAAAACCTCATGCAGTGAGGAAACAGTGGCTAAGGCGTGCTTTTTTGAATAGTCCGTAGGCGTTTGCAAATCTGGCACCATAATGACCTCCATACCAGCGGTAATGGCAGCCTGCACCCCAGCGTTAGAATCTTCCAAAACCAGGCAGCGGGATGGAGGTATATTTAGCGACCTGGCTGCAGCCAAAAAGATATCTGGTTCTGGTTTGCCCACTCCAGCGTTATCTACGGTGACGATGGCATTAAATCTTGACCAAAGCCCTGTACTTTGCAAACTCAATTGGGCTTCACGGTCACTACTAGACGTACCGACGGCTTTTGGTAAGCCAATCTCATCTAGCCAGTTTAAGAGGGAGTCTAAACCTGGCTTAATCGGGATACCTTGGGCCGCAAGGATTTCCCATCGAGTCATCCAGCCAGTACGAAATTGATCAACAGGAAACTCAGTGCCCAATAGCTGTAGCAACATTTGCTCAGCTAAATCGTTACTACAGCCAACCAGCTGTAGATAAGCGGCCTCATCAATAGCGCCATAACCCAGGTGCATTAACTCATCCTGCCAAGCTTTATGGAAGATGATCTCGCTGTTCAACATGAGGCCATCCATATCAAAAATGATGGCGGCAGGAAAGGTAAATGCAGTACTCTCCATGGGAACCGAGTCAGACACACCGCCATCCAGTGTAGGCCTAACTGAGGCAACAAAACCGTACTGTCAAGGTTGACAGTACGGTTTTATTCCCCACGGAAATCAGTAATTAGGATTGTTTATCTTGAATATGAGTCTTTTTTTGACAGGGAACTAATTTAGCAGGCTAATAATTAGAGAGATAGGTCTCCAAAATATTGAACTGCTCAGGATTGAGACTATAGTACATCCAGCGCCCCTGCTGACGAGCGGTCACAAGTCCCGCCTGTTTAAGCGTTTTGAGGTGGAAAGACAGTTTCGACTGAGCGATACTGAGACGTTCACACATATCGCCAACACAAAACTCTCCTTCGCGTAGAAGCTCTAATACTTGAATGCGAATTGGTTCTGATAGCGCATGAAATCCTGAAAATACGTGTTCCTGATTAGCTGAACTATGCATGGTGATCGATTGAATAAACACTAAACCCCATATCCAAACGCAGGTAAAGTTGATAATACTCACCTAAATCGTTTGAATTTTTTTCCAAATTAGCCAAGGTTACGACAGCAGGCCATCCGGACAAATACGCGAGATTTGTTTATATCAACTGCTCTCTAACAGATGAGATAATCGCTAAGGCGGTAAGCGAAGCTGTTGTTGCGCGTAATATCCCGGATCCAAGAGAAACTTCTTGGTAGCCATGTGCGATCGCAACCGCGATCTCCTCAGACGTCCAGCCCCCCTCCGGACCAACCACCACTCGAATCGATTGCTGAGGAGAATCGGTCAAAAGTGTCCGCACACAAGGCAATAGCCCAGGTGCATTGACCCTAGCAGCACAGAAATAGTTCCCTACGGACACGGGTTCGGCTTTGATCCATTCAGCAAACTTGATAGGTGGCTCAAGCCTAGGTACATAGCCACGTTCGCATTGTTCAGAAGCTTCCTGAGCGATCCTCTGCCAACGCACCAGCTTTTTAGGGCTGGGGTTAAGCAGGGTGCGAGCGCTCAGTAGGGGTTGAATATCTGTTACACCTAACTCCGTGGCTTGACGCACCACATCATCAAACCCTGATTTGGGAAGAGCTGCCGCCAACTCTAGTGTTGCGGGTCGAGTCGCTGTCACCAGTGTGGAGAGAATTTGGGCCTCCCCTGAGATGTCCGTTAACTGACTCTGCCATTGTTGCCCCTCTCCATCCTGGGCAATAAACAGATCGCCAGACTTTAATCGCAGCACTCGCTGTAGATAATGAATTTGCTCACCGGTCAATTGGAAAGTATTAGTAGTGTCCACCCGCTGGGCTGAACTAATGGTAATGCGCTGCATTCGACAACTGTGGCTGATTCCAGCTCTTCTGACTAACAAAATTTGTAAGCTGGATAGGTCTTAACGTACAGGAACAAAGCCCGCCTGCTCAATCAATGTTTGCCCCTCAGACGATAGCAGCATATTCACGTAGGCACGCCCAGCGGTTTCATCGGTGCCACCATCAGCCTTAACAATCACAAATAGACGCCGGGTCAGTGGGTAGTTGCCATTACGGAATCCTTCTTGATTAACCGTATTGGCACTATCTAGACAAGCCTTACCAGTTCGCCAGGGTGCGGCAAATGGCGGAATAAAATTATCAGGCTGCTCTTGGGATGCAACCGGAATGGCATAAATTGAACACTGGTTAACGATTTCAGGAGCTGAAGCATAGTAAATGCCCCCTCTATTGCCCAGCACCTGGCGCAAACCTGCAGTGGTATCCCCCACAAAGACGACGTTCTCACCATAGGCATCTGCATTGATGACTGACTCTAAGAAATACTTGGCTGTCCCTGCCGCCTCTGGCGAGCGACTATAGGCCTTAATGGGTAGATCAGGACCGCCCACTTCCGACCAATTGGCCACGCCACCCGTGTAGATTGATTGAATTTGTCCAATTGTCAGTCCCTTCTCTAAGTTAAGATCTGGGTGAACCGCCAGGGCAATTCCATCGATGGCAGCTGGAATTTGCTCCAGACTAAAACCGCGCTGTTGAGCTGCTTGGTACTCCTCTTCTTTTAATGGCCGAGACGATTCTGAAAAGGATAATTGGCCATCTAAAAGCATCTTGATGCCAGTGCCTGAGCCAGGTGCATCGGTAGACGGCAATGTATATCTCAACTGAAAATCTGGAAAAGCATTAGTAATGGCTGCATTGACGGATGCGTGCACTGGAATCCAGGTGGTACTGCCACCATAGCTATATAACCCCTGAGGCACATTCTCGGCACCGCCTAACTGACCTGAATCGGCAGCAGACACAGCACTGACATCACTGCTGCCATCGTTGGACCGGACCACCGGGCTAGAACCACTCCGACCGCCCACCATCCATGCGGCCAACCCAAATATCCCAGCTATCAGCCCAAGGCCAGCCAGGGTAATGACTATCAGCGTTCTATCTTGTTGCTGTTGCATAGCGAAAATAAACCTGTGCCTCAATGGCGATAAAAAATTCCGTATAAGAGCTGCAGATAATCATAAAAGCTCAACTGTGCCCAATTAATCAATAATTATCGAGAAATTATGATGATCGTTAAGAATTCAATACGAATTAAAATATTCACTGGGCTCAAATAGACTATCGATTCAGGGATCAGTGGCATAAATGTACGGAAAAACAACCGGAATAAAAAACCTCTTTGTGAAGAACTAGTTAAATGCACCCAGCAGCCCATGGGCTGCCGGAGTGAAGCTAAATTTAATATGAACTTATTGTATATGTCTGACTTCCGTAGCTCTATATCCCTGCCAGGACTGGCTCTCTCTCCATACCTAATCAATACATTCTATTGAGTAGATGATTATTACGTGATTTTAATGAAACAGCTTAATCAAATTCCTGTTTTACTAATCTATAAAATTATCTCAAATCTATAAAATAACGACCGCGATAATTTTTGCGGGTGATAGTTTGGAATGGTCTCAGCAATGGGAATTTTCTCTGATGCTAGTTTTAAGCTGCTAGTCCATACAGATTCATTATTGAAACCACCGCCTATTGACTTAATTTCGTACACTTACCAGTCAGACACAATGATACAGCGCTTAGTCCATCAGGGTTTTAATCATGGCAGCAGTTTTGAAAATTGGTAAATCAGAACTTGATATTCGTACGCTGCTAGAGCAGTTACATCAACATCAGCTTTTGCCCAGACTAGTGCAGGAAGTAGTCGTAGACCAGGCGATAGAGGACATTGAATGTGAGCCCGAAGCAGCCTATAAAAAATTTTGTAGTCAACGGAACTTGCTCACTGAGGAGCAGCAACAAACATGGCAAGATCAAAATAACCTGACTCAAGAACAGGCTTATATGCTGGCTTTACGAGAGGCCAAAATTGCCAAATTTAAGGAAGATACCTGGGGGAATCAGACCGAGTCTTACTTTTTAGAGCGCAAGATTAATTTAGATCGGGTGCTCTATTCATTGATTCGCACTAAGGATCCCAGCCTTGCCCAAGAGCTCTACTTCCGCCTCAATGACGATGGGGGTTCCTTTGCGGATTTAGCTCGACATTATTCTGAAGGTCAAGAAGCTCAAACAGGAGGGTTAATTGGACCTGTTGAGCTGAGCGTGCCCCATCCAATGATTGGCCGGATGCTTTCTGTGAGCCATCCTGGACAGTTGTGGTCCCCCACCCCCATCGGCGAATGGTACGTGATTACTCGGCTAGAGAAGTTTGTACCCGCACAGTTTGATGAGTCCATGCGGCAGCGCCTCTTGGATGAGCTTTTTAAAAAATGGCTCCAAGAAACTACGCAGTCTACAGCCGTCGAACCCCTTTTAGATTGAGGCATCAGCTGCTTACGCACGCAGAGTTCGTATTAAATTATGACTTATACCGCTAGTCCTATCCATCAACAGCTAAGCGACACTAGGCCTTTTGACCAGTTGCCTGCAAAGGTGCTACAGGATTTGGCTGACAACAGCCAACTGTTACGCTATCGCATGGGTCAGCCCATCCTCAGACGGGAAACCATGCCGCATCAGGTTGTCCTCATTAAAGAAGGACAGGTGCGCCTGCTGGGATACGACCCCTATACTAAAAATCCAATTACGCTAAAACTCTTGGGTCCAGGAGATATTTTGGGTCTGGCAGGCCCAGCTCGTGGGGTCGCCTGTGAGAGCGCGATCGCATCCACTGAAATTGTGGCCGTGGCGATCCCTGTGGCCGCTATTAAACAGCTGGTTCATGACCATCCCAACTTTGGCAACGCCATCCAAAATCATTGCTATTTGGCAGAGCTATTTGAAATCCTCAGCAAATACTTTGAGAAGCAGGCCCATAATGCCGGTGATATAGCTGAACTCACGGCAAACATTCAAGCGTCAGGTGTTTCCGTTAAAGAAGTCCCCGCCGGTCCCTTAAAGCACAGCGACCTTGACGGCCAAAATCTTTGGTTCATTAGTCGGGGCAACGTTGCCTTCCATGAGCAGGGTGGCCAGTTGAGCCCCACCATGGCCTCCACCGAAGTGCAAAGTGCCAATGGTGCTCGTCTGCTGGGGATTCCCCATGCCATGATTGCGGCCCAGGTTGAAACCAAGGCAGCAGAAATCGTCGAAGATGATCCCTGGGAGGCTGAAACAACGGCTACAGCGATTCCCTACGCCGATGCGCTCCCCCAAGACCTGGGTCCAGAAACAGAGCCCAGCCGCCGCAATCAGACCTATCCCCACATTCGCGCTCGTGGCGAAATCGACGCCTTAATTGCATGCTTTGAAATGTTGTCCAAACATTTTGGCATGCCCTTTAAAAAAGATGTGGTACGCCGAGTCCTGGTTAACCAAAAGGCTCGTTTGGGTCAGGTGTCGCTAGCGTCCTGCGGAGCCGTGGCTGACATGTTGGGCCTAAAGCCTCAGTTGGCTAAGGTACCCGCCAGTGCCATTGGACGACTGCCAAAGTTAGCGCTGATCAAGTGGCGTGATAGCTACGCCCTGCTATATGAAACCTCAGCGAAGAAATACGTCATTGGCTGCCCTGAAGATCGGGAAATCGTCCACCATTCTCCCCAGGCCTTTGAGGAAATTTGGGGGCAAGAGGGTGAAGTTCTGCTGCTAGAAACCACGGCCCAAACACCCCAGCAGCGTTTTGGTCTGTCCTGGTTTGCCCCCTCCCTACAGAAGTACAAGTGGATTTTGATCGAGGTCCTAGCCGCCTCATTCTTCTATCAAATCTTTGGACTGGCTAATCCCCTGATGATTCAGGTGATTATTGACCGGGTTATTGTGCAGCAAAGTGTCGATACGCTCCATGTGCTGGGAATTTTCCTGGTGATTGTGGCAGTGTTTGAAGCAATTCTGGGCAGTCTGCGCACCTATCTGTTTGTCGATACCACTAACCGGATCGACATGACCCTGGCATCCCAAACCATTGATCACTTACTGAGGTTGCCACTCAAATACTTTGACCGGCGGCCTGTGGGTGAACTGTCCAGCCGTGTTAACGAGTTGGAAAATATCCGGCAGTTTCTCACCGGTACCGCCCTAACCGTAGTGTTGGATGCAGTTTTCTCGGTGGTGTACATCATCGTGATGCTGATCTACAGCATCAAGCTGACGGTGGTGTCCCTGGCGACCATTCCTCTATTTTTAGGTCTTACGTTTTTTGTTTCACCCATTGTGCGCCGTCAGCTACGGGCTAAGGCAGAGCAAAATGCTAAGACCCAATCGTTCTTGGTGGAGGCGCTATCGGGTATTCAAACGGTTAAGGCCCAAAACATTGAGCTCAACACCCGTTGGAAATGGCAGGATCGCTACAGCCGCTATGTCAGCGATGGCTTTAAGACGGTACTCACATCCACCACTGCCAGCTCAGCCAGTAACTTCCTCAATAAAATTTCGGGTTTGCTCGTCCTCTGGTTTGGTGCATTTTTGGTGCTCGAAGGTGATTTGACCCTAGGTGAATTAATCGCCTTCCGAATCATTGCAGGCTACGTAACCCAGCCCCTGCTCCGTCTGACTCAGCTATGGCAGAACTTCCAAGAAACCGCCTTGTCCTTAGAGCGTTTGAGCGACATTATCGATCATCCCCAGGAGCAAGAGGAAGAACAGCGTAGCCAGATTCCCATGCCGGATATCAAAGGCCATGTTCGCTATGAGAATCTCTCCTTCCGATTTGGCGCATCGGGTCCGCTCCAGCTATCTAATATTAATGTGGAGTTTCCGGTGGGGCAGTTTGTCGGCTTAGTGGGTCAGAGTGGTTCGGGTAAAAGTACCATGATGAAGCTATTGCCCAGACTTTATGAACCCAACTCAGGCCGGATCTTGATTGATAACTACGACATCAACAAGGTTGAGCTGTACTCGTTGCGGCGACAGGTGGGTATTGTGCCCCAGGATAGTCTGCTGTTTGAGGGCACCATTCAGGAAAATATTGCCCTGACAAATCCGGAAGCCACGACCGAAGAGGTGATTCAAGTTGCCAAGATTGCCTGCTGCCATGATTTCATCATGGGTCTACCGGTGGGATACAACACTCGGGTGGGTGAGCGGGGGTCTTCCTTATCGGGGGGACAGCGCCAGCGGATTGCGATCGCACGCACAATTCTGCAAAATCCCCGTCTATTAATTTTGGACGAGGCCACCAGTGCCCTGGACTATGACACCGAGGCCCAGGTCTCCACTAACCTGATGAAATGGTCTAAAGGCCGTACAGTCTTCTTTATCACCCACCGACTAGGGGCATTACGGACAGCCGATAACATCCTAGTCATGGACCAGGGCTCTATCGTTGAAGAAGGTACCCACAACGAGCTTCTTGCTCTCAAAGGGCGCTACTACTGTCTACACCAGCAACAAGGGAACGGTTAGTTAAATGACATCTCAACAAATACCCAACAGCGGTGTCCCGAATGCTCCCAGCAGTCAGGCCCAGCCTTTTGATCAGCCCGTCATCTTACGTCAATCGCCCCTGTGGTCACGGGCAATTGTGTGGGCCATCCTTGGTGTCACCAGCATCAGTGTACTCTGGGCCTTTTTAGCCAAGGTAGAAGAAACCATTCCTGCCCAAGGCAAGTTAGAACCCGTGGGTGTGGTGCAGCCCGTACAAACCCCCAGCGGTGGTGTCATCGAAACAATTCACGTAAAAGAAGGTGACCTGGTAGAAAAAGGTGATGTGCTCATTACCTTCAACCAATCAGCGGCCAAAGCTGAACTAGATTCTTTATTACGCATTCGTGGCTACCTCGCCGACCAAACTGAAATTTATCGGTCCCAGAATGGCAATGGTAATGGAGAAGCAGTCAGTGGCATGACAGCGAACGATCTACAGCAGCGACTAGAAGAAAGAAATCAGCTAGAAGCTAGCAATCGTATCTATCAAGCTCAAATTGATGGCGATACCAGTGGTTTATCCGCCGAGGCTGCGGCAGACGTTAGCAGTGCCATCGGGGAATCCCAAGCACGGCAAACCCAAAACCAAGAGCAAATTAAAGACCTCAAAGCTCGTCTCAGCCAGGCTCGTTCCGAACTGGTCAACGCTGAAAATGACTTGGACACGAACGAAGAAATTCTCAGCCGATTACAGTGGCTAGAAAAAGAAGGAGCCGTAGCCGAACTAAGCCGATTGCAGCAAGAGCAGGAAGTCAGCACTCGGATTACTCGAGTCAGTACTCTCAAAGATGAAATTAGCCGTCTTGATGCCCAAATTAATCAAGCTGAAGCCGAAATTGAGCGGGCCGAGTTCGAATTTGAGCGCAGCCGCCGCGATCAGATCCGCAATAACCGCGAGCGGATTTCATCGATTGACAGTGATTTAGGGCAAACCGTCTTGCAAAACGAGACCCAGCGTCAGGAGCTAGGCAGCCGCATTGCCCAACTGGAAGAGCAACTACAGTTCCGCGAACTGACGGCTCCAGTCAGTGGTGAGGTGTTTAATTTAAAAGCCAATCAACCAGGGTATGCGGCCAATTCAACCGAGCCGATTCTAGAAATTGTCCCTCAAGATAACCTGACTGCCCGCGTCTTTATCCCCAATAAGGATATTGGTTTTGTACAGTTGACGGATGATTGCCGTACCGCCGTCCGGGCAGAAGACCAAGCCGGGATCGAAGCTGAATGCAAGCCAGTGGATGTCAGAATCGATGCCTTTACCTACAGCGAATATGGCGACATTGACGGCCACTTGGTCAGTATCGGCTCAGATGCTTTACCTCCTGATGAAATATATCCGTTCTACCGATTCCCAGCTGAGATTCAGCTTAAGTCCCAGGTATTGGAATCCAGAGGTGAGACCTATACGCTACGGTCTGGCATGTCGCTCAATGTCAATATTAAGACCGAGAAGCGCACGGTGATCTCGTTCTTTACAGACTTGTTTGTGCGCAAGAAGGATAGCTTCTTCTCGAAGTAAGCAATGATCGATTTTGTCTATCTCTAGGTCGTTTGGCTGCATAAAGATAGTCCCTACTGGTAAGGTCTCCCGTAGGATTTTAGCCCTCATCCTAAATCCTTCTCCCCCAGGGAGAAGGACTTTGAGGAGTACTCAGGAAAAGGGGACTCTTCTTTTCGGGGCATTGTCTTTTTGGAGCACTGTCTCGCGACTACCGCAGTACCCGGCACAAAATACCGTAAATCACAGCTGCAGTCACAATTCCATTGACTGGACCAATGCCGATACCAGCATTACCCGTCACGTAGGCCACAATAGACCCGATTACATAGGCGATCACACCGGTCCAGTTAAAGGCAGGTAAACGGGATGACAGCTTAGGAAAACGGCCCCCATGGCGCAGCCAGAAGTCCACCATAATGATGCCGCCTACGGGGGGAATCACAGTACCCAGAAAAATCAGATATTGGGGTAATAGCTCGTAAATACCAGAAAGAGTAAAGGCCAGTGCTAATGTTGCCCCACCCAGTACAAACCCATGACGTTTGCGAGTGCGGAACATATTGGCCCCTGCCACTGAAAAGGCATAGATGGTGTTGTCTTGAGTGGTCCAAACGTTAAGGATTAAAAGAATCACACCGCCTGCCAAAATGCCCTGGGTCGCCATCGCCTTGATCAAATCTTCTGACCCATAGACCAGGGTGCAAAATGCGCCTGCAAACACCAAAATGCCATTGACCACCATAAAGGCGCTCAATGTGGAAATGATGGCACTTTTACCAGAATCAGCAAAGCGGCTCCAGTTAGTGGATTGGGTTCCCCCTGAGATAAAGGTGCCAATGACTATGGCCAAGGCAGCTCCCATATTAATCTCACCCGTAGGCTCAGGGAGAGTGCCATTAAAGTCTCTAAATGCTAGAAACAAGCTAATGGCTACCAAGATCAACATGGCAGGCACAGCTAATCGACTCAGCCAGTCAATGGCTCGATAGCCTACATAGGCAGTGGCACAAAAGGCATAGTTAAAAAACAATACCAGCACCATATACAGAAAGCCCTGGTTCGGTACCCCCAACAGCTCTAATAACACCTGCACCACAATGGCCGTGGTAAAGGCATACCAGCCAATCTGGGTAAAGCCCATAATGAAATCTACCCAGCGAGAGCCCACGTTACCAAAGCTAAACCGGGCCATAAGTACCGTGGTCAGACCGCTTTGGGAAGCAATGTAGCCCAGTGCTGCACAATAGCAGCCGAGAATCAGGTTGCCAATGATAATGATGGTCATCAGCTGCGGGACACTAAATGCCGGTCCGAGGGCACCCCCTGCAAACAGAGTGGTCGATGTCAGGGCAAATCCCATCAGCAATAAGCACAGCGACCAAAAAGATTTACGTGCTGTTTTAGGTACCGCACTGAGCGGATAGTCCTCGGCCACCGAGGTTTCGAGTACATTCGGTTCTGTAGATAGAGACATTAAGTTACCTCACCAGTAGAGCGTGAAGGTGTTTCTAGTTAGTCTCTATTCATACGGGTTTTTACGGATTTAGATAGTATCCATTGCAACGATCTATGGAATACACCTAATTACATCCCCTAACCCAGCATCTGCCTCCAATTCAGGCAGTAGTGGGTATGGATTACGGAGCCAATTGGACTTTGTTGAGCCATCTGATGCAACAGAGTCAGATGAAACGCTTGAGGTGGTATCTTTTTGGCGCTGATAGTAGACGGCCCGAGCCTGAGGGCCAAAGATAATTTCATCCTCGTTTTGCAGATCATGGGACTCGAGCTTACGGCCATTGACTAGCATGCCGTTAGCACTGGCTCTACCCTGGAGGTTGCCATCTAAAATTCGATAAAACAAACTCCCATCTTCCTTAGGAAGCTGAACTAAGGTGGCATGGTGTCGACTAACAAACTGTGACGTTAAGCGAACATCGCATTTAGTATCACGCCCGAGAGAGTAGAGAGAATCATCAAGAACAATCTCTCTTCGGCCTTGATTATCTTCAACGATAAGAATACTGGAGAGACAACTGGATTTCATTAATCTTTAATGGTAATGATTAAACTCTTATAAGAAGTAATTTTCCTAATGCGATCGGGCATTAGAAACTACTGAATAGGTCTAGTTTTACAACTATTTCGCCCGTCTCCCCCGTAATAGTCCTTGGCTTTGGAGAAGCTTTAACAAAAATGTAGTCTTGCCCTAGTTTGATAGACAGAATCAATGAATTTGATGAACAGAATCAATGAAATAGAGCGATCGCAACTGCTGCTGCCATCACCCCCAACATCAAGCTATGACTTGAAATAAATAGCACCCATAAGCAGGTGGCTGCCATCAACACCCGTTGTAGCCAATGGACCTTAGACAGTGCCGGTATCTTTGAATAGTTCCATGGCGGACTGTATTCAGAAATGAGTCGCTTTTCTAGGGTGCGTGCAGCTTGCTTGGGCAATGGCAAATAGTGCAGGCTAGGACGCCCGAGTTTATCAGCTTGAGCAAACCGATGATGTCCTTTACCCCGCCATCTTCGATTTAGATTACTGGAAAAGCCAATGTAGTAAATTTTCTTCTGTTTAATGACCGCATAAACACCTGATGTCTGAGGCAAACTGCGTCGCTCCTCTAGCAGTACAGAGGCCCAACGCCGTGGGTGAGGGTGCGCTCTCATTCAGTAGGGATTTAAACGGCAACCCCCATTTTAGTATCTTAGTATCATCAAAAAATGGTCTAAGGGCTCCTATCTGAGACCCCTAGACCATTTTCATCAGCAGCATTTAGTGAGTTAACGATTCTAGAGCTGCTACCAACAAAGCTTTCTAAATCTTAGTGACCAAAATGTAGCTCAGCAGCTTATGTAGCTCAGCAGCTTACCAATCTTCGCGAAGAATTACTTTGGAGCGTACCCAGGCAGCCCATAGAAACGGCTGTAAAACTATTTTTACCACCCACTTACGCCAGGAACTTGGCTGCCGCGTTGGCTCGTCGACTACAACAAGCATTTGATCTTGGGTCAGGGGTGAGGCTACTGTCGTCATCATTTGCTTGAAATTCCCTATATATAGAACTTAAGTCTCCGTTGGTTATTTCCCCTGATGTGTGGGCGTCACAACGAGCTTAAATCTAATGGTAAATAGACTGATACCTCAGCCATTGATCGCAGGTTGCTAACGCCCTCCTAACGTATCAACCTTGCCAACGGCCAATGTGCCACCTTTGGGGTGTTGGTTTAAGTGGCACACTCGTTTCCTTCGCATCAACTTTACATTCACCCACTATACGTTCACACGTACATCAACCAAAATCCTCTTGAGTATTCAGACAGGCCGTAGTTTTAAGGGACAGCCATTTGCATAGCATTGCGATCGCAATTATTGACGCCCTCGCGACCAACTTAAATAAGTGGCACATGACTTTCCTGGCAAAAAAGATGGTTTTAGGCCCCTATAATCTCCAACATCTAGCCACCAAATATGATCTTTTTATGTAGCTCTCCGTTCAATCTTTAGATCAAAAGGCCGATCTGGGTCCCAGTTTTTCCTGGACAATTCTGCAAAGTATCCCCGTAAAAATCCTTACACATCAAGCCTTTACTCTGATGTCATCCTCTGAAACCCTTGATTTAAGGGCCTTCAGCGACGCTCGTATTCATGAACATTTATGTCAAAGTACCGGATATACATCTAGTTCAATTGGCTGATGCTTTTTACTCCTTTTACAAAGATTATGTGAATATGTTCCCCAGACTACATTTCTATGTGGATACTCAGCACGTTACTAGAGGGCGGCAGTATAGAAGACGCCATTGTGAAAACCGTGGTTATGAATGCTAAGCGCCCAAGCTACTTCCCCCCCCAAGGGTTCGTTCTAACAATGTTAGAAAGCCTTAGCCAAGTGAATTCAGGGTTATCCAATGCCATCGATGTGTGTGTGATTGAAGGTGGTCGTAACTCCTAACCTGGCACTCAAACGTAGTGAGTCAGATCAGAGGATTTACCGCAAAGCAGCATCTACTATTGCCATTGGATCCATGATTTTGACATTTAATAGTACTTAAACCCCGATGTCCTTATCGACATCGGGGTTTTTAATACCTATCAAATTATGATTAACCCGCCTAAGCAGCCTTGTCGTCTAAGGCATCAGCTTTTTTAACCTGAAACTTGAGACGGTCTTCGATGTAATCGATAACGACTTTGCAGCCTTCAACAAACGTATTTTCTAAAATTTTGGTGGCGATGGGATTCTCCAACTCCCGCTGGATCGCCCGCTTCAGCGGTCTGGCTCCATAAACAGGGTCGTAGCCCTTATCCGCCACGTAATCAATGGCTGACTCTGAAACATGTAAGGCAATTTTTTGATCTGCCAGGAGTTTATACAGACGCTTCAGCTGAATCGACACAATAGAACGGAGTTCATCTTTACTCAATGGATGGAAGATAATCAAATCATCCACACGATTGAGAAACTCTGGACGAAAATGACCACGCAGGGCACCCAGCACTCGCTCCTGCATTTCTACAAACTGCGATTCATCTCCCGCTACATCAAGAATGTGATCGCTACCAATGTTGCTAGTCATGACAATGACTGTGTTGCGAAAGTCCACCGTTCGTCCTTGAGAATCGGTAATCCGACCATCATCGAGTACCTGTAGCAAAATATTAAATACATCGGGGTGGGCCTTTTCCACCTCATCCAGCAGCACCACAGAATAGGGATGACGTCTGACAGCCTCAGATAGCTGCCCACCTTCTTCATAGCCAACATATCCAGGCGGTGCACCGATCAGTCGAGCGACGGAATGCTTTTCCATATACTCCGACATGTCCACCCGCACCAGGGCCTCCTCGGTATCAAACAAACAGTCAGCTAACGCACGGGCCAACTCAGTCTTACCCACCCCTGTCGGTCCCATAAATAAGAATGAGCCGATGGGTCTGCCCGGGTCTTTCATGCCTGCGCGGGCCCGGCGAATAGCGGCCGCTACAGCAGTCACCGCTTCACTTTGCCCAACCACACGCTGATGCAAATATCCCTCTAACTGCAACAGCTTTTGCCGCTCAGTTTCCATCAAGCGATTGACGGGAATACCCGTCCAATTGGCAACAATCTCGGCAATATCCGCCTCACTTACCTGTTCACGCAACAGAGTAGATCCCTTATCCTGCATCTCTTGCAGCTGCCCGTCTAAAATCTCCAGCTCCTGTTGTACAGCTTCCAAACGTCCATACTTAATTTGGGCAGCCCGATTCAAATCATAGGCCCGCTCAGCTTGCTCCACTTGTACCCGCAGCTGATCTTCTTCTTGTTTCAATGCCTTAATGGCATCGAGGGCTTGCTTTTCAGACTGCCACTGTGCCGTAAATTTCTGTTGTTTAACAGAGAGTTTTTCGATCTCTTTATTAATGCGAGATAACCGTTGTTTCGATGTGCGGGATGTGGACTCTTCCCCTTGTAAGGAGAGTTTTTCCATTTCTAGCTGCCGTAATCGCCGATCAATGGTCTCCAACTCCACCGGTTTGGACGTAATCTCCATTTTGAGCTTGGCAGCCGCCTCATCGATCAGATCGATCGCTTTATCGGGTAAAAAGCGATCGCTAATGTAACGATCCGATAGCGTCGCTGCAGCCACCAACGCCGAATCCACGATCTTCACACCATGATGGGCCTCGTAGCGTTCTTTTAAACCACGCAGAATCGAAATGGCATCTTCCACACTAGGCTGACCAATGTAGACCTGCTGAAACCGTCGCTCTAGGGCCGCATCTTTCTCAATGTGCTTACGATACTCGTCGAGAGTCGTGGCACCAATACAGCGCAGCTCTCCCCGTGCCAAAATCGGCTTGAGCAGGTTGCCGGCATCCACATTACTATTACCACCACCCGCGCCAACGACGGTATGCAGTTCGTCAATGAAGAGCACGACCTGACCATCAGACTCAGCCACTTCCTTTAGCACTGAGCGCAGCCGTTCTTCAAATTCACCACGGTATTTAGCTCCAGCAATTAGGCTACCTATATCCAGGGAAATCAGCTGGCGATCCTTAAGGGATTCGGGCACATCGCCATTGACAATACGTTGGGCTAACCCTTCCGCAATGGCGGTTTTACCCACACCGGGTTCACCAATTAAAACAGGGTTGTTCTTAGTACGCCGTGAAACAACCTGAATCACCCGCCGAATTTCTTCATCACGGCCAATAACCGGGTCAAGCTTACCGTGTTTAGCCTCTTCCGTTAAATCGCGACCATATTTCTCTAACGCTTCGTAAGACTCCTCCGGGTTCTGACCGGTGGCTTTTTGCTTACCACGCACTTGATTAATGGCCGCACGAATGCCAGATACATCTAACTCAAAACCACGCAGTAGCCGTCGACCAATGCGCTCGTCCTCAGCAAACCCCAGCAGCACATGCTCAACAGAAATGATGTCGTCCTGTAGCAGTTGACGAGCTGCCTCTGCCTGATCGAGCATCCGGTCCAGACTTTGCCCCAAATACAAGCTACTATCTGCTGACACCCTGGCACGCGCCTGACGCTGGGCAAACGCTTCCAACTCTTGCAGCACTAGCTCAGGATCCAAACCCGCTTTGGACAAAATGGTATCCGCCAACCCCTGCTGCTCAATTAGCGCCACCATGACATGTTCAACCTCAAGGTATTGCTGACGAAAACGTCGTGCCACATCTTGAGCTTCAACAATGGCATCCCATGCCTTAGCGGTAAATTTATCAGGATTAGATGGCTGCATGGGGTCTAAATGGTTCGGCAGGGAAACGAGTAATCAGTATATCAATTGGGGGTGGGGGGCGTTCGCTGCGCTGGGGGAGTAGGGGACGCTGAGCTAGGCAGTAGGGGACACGAGAAAGCCCGCAAGTCTCAAACAAATGGAGCCGTTGTTCAACCTGATAGTGGGTTCCCCCCATTCCCCACGGCCTATTTCCCGCTCTCCGCTCTATATCAAACCGTTGCCGCTGCCGTTGGCACCTCAGTCTCAGCCCCTTGCTTTAGCTGAATCAACTCAACCTTATAGCCATCAGGGTCAGTCACAAACGCAATCACAGTTGAACCATGCTTCATCGGCCCAGGCTCACGAACGACTTGCCCGCCCCGTGCTTTGATCGCTTCGCAGGTCTGATAAATATCGTCTACCCCAAGGGCGATATGGCCATACCCTTCACCGAGATCGTAGGACTCTACGCCCCAGTTATGGGTTAGCTCGATGACGGTATGATCGCTTTCATCGCCATAGCCCACAAACGCAAGGGTAAATTTCCCACCTGGGTAGTCCTTCTGGCGCAGTAGGGTCATACCTAAAACATCGCAATAGAATTGCAGGGATTTTTCTAAATTGCCAACCCGCAACATTGTATGCAATAAACGCATGGCCTTTCTTTCCTTAAGCTCAGTTGGTTCTAATCCTAGCGTTGGTTAGTTTCTATGATGGCCTAGACCGGTATATCTAGGCAGATTGATGTGCTTTTCCTTACATTTTTGCTCTGCAACCCTATCGTTGATGCAGGATAGCACCGTATGCTTGTTTATCGTGCAATCGTTCAGCCGTCATCGGCATTGAAAGATTGGACATAATGACCAGTGAGTCCTACACCCCCATCGTTTAACCGTAGTTAATCCACAAGGAAGCGTAGATTTGATGATTGACCTACTCGAAACCACTATTGAAGAGATTCGCGCCCGCGAAATCTTGGACTCTCGGGGTCGCCCCACGATTGAGGCTGAAGTTTATTTATCGGTGGGTGCAGTGGGCCTCGCCCAAGTCCCCAGTGGAGCATCCACAGGCACCTTTGAAGCCCACGAACTCAGAGATGGTGATACTCGCTACGGAGGTAAGGGGGTGCTCAAAGCGGTCAACAATGTGCATGAAGCCATTGCTCGTGAGCTGATGGGTCTAGATGCTTTAGATCAGGTGGTCATTGATCGCACCATGATTGCCCTGGATGGCTCAGACAATAAGGCAAATTTAGGTGCCAACGCTATTCTGGCGGTATCTTTGGCCAATGCGAAAGCGGCGGCTCAAGCATTGGGACTACCGCTCTACCGGTATCTGGGTGGACCATTAGCCAACGTACTCCCCGTTCCCCTGATGAATGTGATCAATGGTGGAGCCCACGCCAATAATAATGTAGACATTCAAGAATTCATGATTGTGCCCAGCGGTGCTAGCAGCTTTAAAGAAGCTCTGCGTTGGGGTGCAGAAGTTTTTGCTAGTTTGAGCAAAGTTTTAGATCAAAAAGGTTTGCTTGGCGGTGTGGGGGATGAAGGCGGTTTTGCCCCTAATCTGGGTTCAAATCAAGAAGCGCTAGAAATTTTGATCGCTGCCATTGAGTCAGCAGGGTACAAGCCGGGTGAACAAATTTCCTTGGCTTTGGATGTAGCTGCCAGCGAATTCTATAAGGATGGTAAGTACACCTTTGATGGTCAGGCTCACTCTCCGGCGGAGACCATCGAGTATCTCGATAAGCTAGCCAGTCAATACCCCATTGTGTCCATTGAGGATGGTCTCCATGAGGAGGACTGGGATAGCTGGAAAGCGCTAACCACCAAGATGGGCAATCGGGTACAGCTAGTGGGCGATGATTTGTTTGTGACTAACCCCACCCGCTTGCAAAAGGGCATTGATCAGGGGGCCGCTAACTCCATCTTGATCAAGTTAAACCAGATTGGCTCGTTGACTGAAACCTTGGAAGCCATCGACTTGGCGACTCGCAACAAGCTGACATCAGTGATTAGCCACCGTTCTGGTGAGACTGAAGATACCACTATTGCTGATTTGGCAGTGGCTACCCGTGCAGGCCAGATTAAAACAGGTTCCCTATGCCGTAGTGAGCGGGTTGCAAAATACAATCGCCTGCTACGCATTGAAGACGAGCTAGCAGAACAAGCCGTCTATGCTGGTGCCGTTGGCATGGGACCCGGTCAGGGCTAATTTCTCTTCGGGAAATTTATAGTTTGGCGCAGCCTCTCCTTTGGAGATATGCATTCAGCAGATTGCTATAGTTTCGAACCCACAACGGTTACCCCGTTGTGGGTTCTCCTTAAGAAATGGTGAGAGTAAACGTTTTGAGAGTTATTCGTCGTCGGTTGGCAAAGGAGATGGGCTGCTGGGCGTGAGTGAGCTGTCTGGTAATGAACTGTCCGGTAATGCACTGCCCGGTGTTGTTGGGATGGGCGTAGTGGTGGATGGATTCAGGGGATCGCTGGGTAATTCACGCCCTGGCAGACTGGAGTCTGAACCGTTGATTAAGTCTTGAATATCAGCCGGTAGTTCACCAGGCAATGTATCTTGTGACGACTGCGTACCCGGCGGTAACGTTGCCAGAGCCACACGGTTCCCCCCCACCGTCCGCAGGATGTCTAGCACTCGCACAACATCGTCATAACGAGAGTCTTTGGCTGCATACAGCACCACAATCCCCTCCGGGTTACCTGTATAAAAATCACCCACAAGCCCCAAGAGGTTCTGTTCCAAAATGGGGTCTTGGTCAAGATATATGCGGCCAATGGGGTCAACACTCACATATAAGCGATCGCGACCAGTGGTTAAGGCCGCAGGCGGTAATGCCGACCCGGTATTCGCATTGGGCAGATCTAAACTAATCGCCTGTTGACGGCTACCCACTGCCGCCAAAATAAAGAAGGTCAGAATACAAAAGACAACATCGACCAGGGGAAGTAGTTCGATGACAATGCCGTTTTGTTGATCGTCTAGGTCTAGTTTCATGGCGATGCTCAGGGGGTTGGGGGAGATTGGATTGGAGGGGGGAAGAATAATTTTGAGGTGATTGCTGTTTTATCAGAACGACCCAAGCCGCAGGTTTTGAACTTAAAATTCAGAATTCAAAACCTATTCCACCTTAATTAACTGAAGCACCCAGTTCGCTGGGCTTACCCCCGCTTAGGGACCAGGCCTGACGGTAAAGTAACTCTAGCTCGCTACCGGACTGACGAAAGACTTTGGCTTGACCAAACACCAAACCTTGAAAGAGGCGATAAAACATCAGGCTAACAATGGCAATAATCAATCCAGTAGCCGTGGTGATCAAGGACTGACCAATACCTTCAGCAGCACCACTGGTTGCACTACCAATGGCCAAATCATTGAGATTGAGTGACCCAAGGGAATTCATCAAACCTAAAACGGTACCTAACAATCCCAACATTGGAGAAACAGCGATCACGAGTTCTAGCACCTTATCGCCTCGACGCATAGCGGCTAATTCTTCATTGGCAGCTGTTTCTAGGGCCAGACGAAACACTTCAGGATCTTGATCTTTGAGCTTCAAAGCAGCATAGAGAAAACGCCCCATGGGCAAACGGTGGGCTCGTTGAGCAATTTCAGTGGCGGCAGTCCATTCTCGCCGGGCGGCTTCGAGCACACGACCGGCGATCTCCCGCTCGCGGGTAATGATGCGCGACCAAAACCAAATACGCTCAATAATTGTGCCGAGGGCAATTACTGATAGGACTAGCAGGGGCCACATGGCTATCCCACCTCTGGCAAATAAGTCAGTAATGTTCACTCGTTTTCTCCCCTACGCTTTCTCAGACGCATGTTACCTGCTCGGGTCCCAGATCGGCCACTATCTTTTAGCACAAGCTGCCTTGCCGGTGGCCAAGGCTAGAATTTCGTTGGCGGCGCGATCGCAAACTCCCACGGAGCCCAAATGCTTTCGCATTGTCCTGTAGCCCTCCACCATTTTTTGACGCTGATCCGGATTGTTCAATAGATTTAGCGCCATTTGGCTAATGGTGTCAGGTTTGGCATCCCACTGCACAAACTCTGGCACAATCGGCTCCATATTAACCAGATTTACAGGTGAAACGTAGGTCACCGAAAATTTAAGCACAAACTCCGCCACCCAGGCAGTTAAACGATTCAGCCGATACATCACCACCTGAGGGACTTCCATCAAGGCGATCTCCAGATTAGCGGTGCCTGACTTAGCAATGGCTAAATCGGCAGCGGCAATGGCCAGGGCCTGTTCTTGCTGAGCCACAACCTGCCCTTTCAAACCATACTCTTTCAGTGCCGCTTCTAGCCTTGAACGAAAGGCCTCCCGAGCCAGCGGGATTAAAAACTTGATCTGAGGGATTTGGGTCTGAATCTGCTGAGCCGCCGTCAACATGATCGGCAGCACATAGGTTAACTCCTGGGGGCGTGAGGCGGGCAACAGGGTAACAACACAATCAGAGCCAGCTACCCCCAACTGTTGACGAGCCTGTTGTTTTTCAGATGCTGGATGATAGTCGGCAAATTTATCCAAAAGGGGATGACCCACCCAGGAGACCTGGCCACCTTTTTCACGATAGTAGCGAGCTTCGCCTGGAAAAATGGCCAAAACCCGATCAGAAATAGACAAGATCTTCTCGGTATCGCCCGGCATCATGGCCCAGACCCACAGCTGTGGTGCAATGAAATAGGTGATCGGCACCGTAGGAAACTGTCGACGAATGAACTGCCCAATGGCGACATTAGGCCCCATGTAGTCAATCAACACGACTACATCGGGGGGCGATTCCAGTAAATGCTGCTTAGCCTGGCGCTGCATTTTAATCGCTGCCCAAGCATGGGGTAAGGCTTCAAAAATGCCGATAGAGCTCACGGGCACCGTATTACCAATCAGTTTCGCCCCAGCAGCAGCCATGCGGTCTCCCCCCATGGCACTGATTTCCACCTCAATGCCCTGCTGAGCAGCTTGGCGTTTAAGCCCCTCCACCAGCAACGCTCCTTGTAAATCACCAGAGACTTCCCCAGTGTGAATAAACACCCGAACAGGAGACGCAGGGGCACGTCTCACGGCAACGGGAATGTTGGTGTCAGTATTGTCGTTATGCTGCATGCTAAGACCGGTTGTAGCACCGAAGATGTAGGGCCAGAACCTTATTTGCGTGAGATATGCCGTCCTGGAATAACACCTCGTCGGCTGTCGCCTTGGGAAGCCACTAAGAATCTATGGAGATGTTGCACATACTCATTGTTAGCAACAGAGTCCAATTTATTGAGAGCCTCGCTAAATGTGAGCCCCGAGCGATAAAGCAAACGATAGGCCTGTTTGAGACCATCGTATACACGCCCAGATTCTAGATCGCCAATGCCTGATCGCTTCAGACCGACCTGATTGAGTCCCCTTACCCTTGATGGATTGCCTTCCACCATCATGTAGGGAGGCACATCGCGCTCAATCCGACTCATGCCACCAACCATGGCATGGCGACCAATGTGAACAAATTGGTGAATGCCAACAAGACCGCTGATGCGGACATTAGATTCAATGTGAACGTGACCGGCCAGTGCCACCGAATTTGCAATGATAACGCTGTCTTGAATCAGGCAGTTATGGGCTATGTGCACATAGGCCATCAAAAGATTGCCATTGCCTAAACGGGTAATTTCACCAAATCGAGTGGGTCGGTTGATGGTGACATATTCACGAATGTTGTTATCGTCGCCGATGGAAACCAAGCTCTCAGAACCGTCATACTTGAGGTCCTGAGGCTCTAAACCAATGGCAGCTCCAGTAAAAATGCGATTGCGCTGGCCAATTTCGGTGTGCCCATCCAATACCACATGGGGACCAATTTCGGTGTCTTTACCAACACTGACTTTTTCCCCGATAACAGCGTAGGGGCCCACTTTCACACTAGAGTGGACCTGGGCCCTCGGATGAATGACCGCCGTGGGATGAATCAGAGCAGTTGGGAACATTGGTTATTTGTTATTCCACCACAGAAAACATCAGGGTACCTTCGCACACCAGTTGACCATCAACTTCAGCCTTAGCCTGCATTTTGCCGAATTTTAGCCCGCGAACGCTAAGCAACTCTGTTGTGATAACCAGCTGGTCACCTGGCACAACTGGTCGCCGAAACCGAACTTTATCGATACCAGCAAACATACATAAGCCATTCACACCAGGCATTTGGGTCAGTACAATACCGCCCACCTGAGCCATGGCTTCAACAATCAGGACCCCGGGCATAATAGGACGCCCCGGAAAGTGTCCTTGGAAATGGGGTTCATTGAACGTGACATTTTTTAAACCAACTGCCTGTTTGCCAGGAACATAGTCGATGATGCGATCAACTAGAGCAAACGGATAGCGATGGGGTAACAACGCGTGAATCTGCTCTAGATTAAGGGTAATAGGGGTAGGATTCTCGTCGGCAGTCGGTTGAGATTCCTGATTGGTAGGATGAGCTTTATCTTTAACAACGGTGGTGGCCATAGACGTTTTTGAACAGCAACGGCGTAGGTGCTCTCGGCTAAGCGGGAGCCGATGTTTCTGACAAACAGATAGCGGCCAAATGACGAGCTAACTGCACGTGCAAACTATGACTAGCTCGATAAGCTGTCACATGCATCGTAGGGAGAACACCTAATAAACTGAGATCCCCTACTAAGTCTAAAAGTTTATGACGTGCCGGTTCATTTGCAAATCGCAGCGGGGGATTAAGCCAGCCCTCTTCATCACAAACTAGGGCGTTTTCAAGACTGCCACCTTTAATCAGACCTTGCGATCGCAAACCGTCAATTTGATGGGCCATGGCAAATGTACGGGCCGGAGCCACCAGCTCAACAAAGTCTCCAGCCATGGGAGACCAGCTATGCCACTGATTACCAATGGCAGACATCGGAAAGTCAATGCCATAGCTAAAACGAAGCTCTGAAGCGGGCAACGCCATCACATAGGCATCCCCATCCCGCACAATAACAGGCTCAGAGAGTATTCCACCGCCGCGTGGGGACTCTTGTTCCACCGTTCCCACCGATTGCACAAGACGACTCCAATCAAGTGAGGACCCGTCCATGAGAGGCACTTCTGACCCGTCAATTTCAATACGGGCATTGTCCACCCCGGCAGCCCACAATGCTGCCAACAAATGCTCCACCGTTCGCACGTATGGCCCTTCAGGGCTGCCCAACTGTGTTGAAAGACGAGTTTGACTCACAGCTGAGACATCAGCTGGAATCAATTCAGCACCTGCATCTGTGCGAACAAAATGACGACCCACATTAGTAGCGGCAGGCAACACCGTTACATGGGTTATCTGCCCTAAATGTAGCCCCACTCCCGTAGCGGTAACCGGAGCAGCCAAAGTATGTTGCATGCCTGCTCCCTCTGTCATTAGAAGCGTTCTCCAATCCCAAAGTGAATGCGACCATCACCGCCGTCACCTAAGCCATAGTCAAGCCTGAGCGCACCTAACGGTGTTTGTACTCGAATACCGGCACCGTAGCCAAAGCCATCTCCAGGCTTATCACGAATAATCGCCGGATCGCCAGGGACATTATCCCCTGAACCCAGGTCAGTACCATAGTCAACAAACAAAGCGCCGCCGAGAAAAGACGTGAACAATGGGAAGCGATATTCAGCAGTTGCCTGCACAAAAGAACGACCACTCCCTAAATCACCCTCATCAAACCCGCGCACTGAGTTGGTTCCCCCGAGAGAGAATGCTTCATAGGGAGGCAAGTCGCCCAGCACGGTTCCCCCCTGCACATTAAGAGCAATGGTTTGGGGACCATCACCCAATTTGATGAAATTAACCGGCACATAGCGACTATAGCTAGCCCGTAATCGATTAAAGAAAATTGTGCCTTGACCAACCGGAATAGTCTGCTCCGAACCAAGCCGCAGCAAACTGCCACTAGTGGGAGCTAAGGGGTTATTACGCTGGTCCCAAACAAAGCCGATGGGAATACTCAAGAGATCATCACGACCATCGCCACTAAAGCTTAGATCGTTACCAAACTGGTCTTCAGGAGATAAATCGCCATCGCTATCTCGAATGGAAACACGCTGATATTCCAGACCAACTGAACCACTCCAACCGTTATCTAAAGGACGTCCAAAGGTCACACCTCCACCCAAACGGTTAACCCGAGGAGTATCTCCATTAGGTAGATCAACATCGGTGTCCCCTCCGTCAAAGATTAGAGAAATTGAGCGGCGGTTAAAGCCATTCACCGTGTAGGACGTGCGATGGGGGTCTCCAGCAATCCAGGGATCCGTAAAGCTGACATCAAACAACAGCTCGCGTTCACTTAGCTGCACTTCGGTGCGCAGCGTCTGATTATTACCGCCCAGGTTATCCTGCTGATAGCTGACACTACCAAAGACATCACCACTGAGGTTAAAGCCAACGGCAGCACCGACAGATCCTGTATTGCCTTCATCAACATTGACGACCACCTTGACTTTTCGAGGATCTTCATCACCAGGGTCCAGCGAGAGACGGACGTCATCAAAAATCCCTAGACCAAACACTCGCTGCAGATCCGACTGGATTCTGTCCTGCCGGAAAACGTCACCGGGCTGGGTTTCGAATTCTCGGGTAACGATAAACGGGCGGGTTCTACCGTCGATGGGTTCCCCCTCTGCATCAACGCTATTACCATCCGCATCGATGTAGCGAACTTCGATGGATTCAATCACACCCTCAGCAACGACTAGGGTAGCCACACCATCGTCTGAAACCTGGGGAGCCGCCGTCACCTGAGCCAGTACATATCCCTGCTCACGGTACCACTCGTTAAGTTCTAAAATACCGTCTTGGAAATCAATCAGATTGAGGATTTTGCCATACTGATCGCCAAAGATTTCATCAATTTTCTCATCCGGCAACACACTTGCTGTTTCAGCGTCAGTGCGCACATCTACACCGGTTAGTACTGGGTTGGGTTGTACCCCAAAGGTAACCCGCACCCCCAAATCAGTATCCTCGGGTCTGGCCCGAACATTGGCAAAAAAGCCCGTGGCAAACACGTTGTTAATGTCTTCTTGCAGCTGGCTACGGGTGGCTGTACGACCAGGACGCAGGTTGATTGCCTGATAGACAATGTCTTCAAGTTCTGGATCGAGGGGACTACCGTCCAGGGTAATGACATCTAGCTCAGCCACAAGCACCTGAACTTCTTCGTCTGCGGGCTCCTCTTCTACAACCTCTTCATCGGGTGTTGGACTCTCAGGACTCTCAGTCTGTGGCGTATCCTCAGGTTCTGGCGCTGCCTCAACGGGCTCGGCTGGCTCGGCTGGTTCAGAGGGTTGATTGTTAATGCCGTCTAAAAGGCGATCTAACGTTTCTTCAGGGGTTTCTTCAGATTCTTGAACCAATAAGGTAGCGCTATCAGTCGATTCGGCTGCGGCAACGGGTAGCTCAACAGCCACATCCTCAGAGGTTTCAGAGGCAATTTCTGTTTGCTGCTGAGGCAATCCCTCTGTTGGGGTTAGCTCTGACTGACCAGCAACCGCTGATTCTGCGGCATCATCTGCCATAGCATCAACTGTGGAAGCGTCCACTACGTCAGCCGCATCGGCTGCGAGTACGGGCAACCCAAACAATGTCGCAACGGTGCAACAAGCCAATAGAGTCGGCGAAAAGCGCATAGGCAGAAAACGTACTCCTTACACCAAATAGGAACAGACGCTCTTAAAAAGCCCCTGTTAATGACATACACTAAATCCGGCTTAGGGGTCTATAACTAAGGTTCTAGTAACCCTTCACTTTTTCAAACACACGTCTGATTGCGCTAGAAAAATGTGAACAGAATTTAATATTTTTCTGAAAGATTCTACCGCACCGCATCCCTCAGTGCTCAATTTGTATGTGCCAGAATTCGATCCAACACCTGCTGATATCCTGACTCCACATCCCCTAAATCCTGACGAAATCGGTCTTTGTCCATCACTCGACGGGATTCATCCGTTTCCTCTTGATTCCATAGGCGGCAGGTGTCGGGGCTAATCTCATCGGCCAAAACCAGGGTGCCGTCAGCAAGGGTGCCAAATTCAAGTTTGAAGTCAACCAGGGTAATACTACAGCTATTGAAAAAGTCTTTGAGAATTTGGTTAATACTGCGGGCCATGCGATCTAGCTCAGTCACAGTATCATCGCTGGCGATATCCATGGCACGGATGCGATCGCAAGTCAGCAGCGGATCTCCCAGGTCATCATTTTTGTAGTAAAACTCCACCAGCGGCGGCGTCAGCGGTGTGCCCAGGGCTAACCCCGTTTGCCGACAAAGACTGCCAGCCGCCAGATTACGCACCACCACTTCCAGGGGCACAATGGTTACCGGCTTCACCCACATCTCCCGCTCATTGGGAGAAGCAATCCAATGGGTGGTCACGCCCTGGGCTTCTAGCAGCTTAAACAAGTGGGTGGACACGGCATTGTTAATGCACCCTTTATTGGCAATGGTCCCTCGCTTCTGAGCATTAAACGCCGTGGCATCATCCTTGAAGTACGTCACCAATACCGCCGGATCCTCAGTGGCATAAAGAATTTTTGCCTTGCCTTCATAGAGCTTCTTTCGCTCAGCCATGGGGCCTCCCAAGGAAAATTTGCATCGCTCATTTTAGCGTGGATGGGTGTTATAGGGGCGTTCCAAAAATTTGTAGAGGCGTCCTAAAAATTTGTAGAGGCGTTCCATGGAACGCCTCTACAAATTAAGGAAAAATGGCAAACCTATTTTTATTTAGTGGTCATGACATATACCCCATCCCAATCCGCTGGCGGTGGATTCTCTAAATAGGAATGAATACGGGCAATGTGCACCGATACAGCTTTATCCTGAGGTCGCATCACCTTTGCCCGCGTGAATAGGTCTAATGCCCGCGTAAACTTTTGCGAGGTGTAGGCCTTACGGGCTTGCTTGTAAAGGTCTAGAAAGTCCTGGGTTACCTGATCTAACTGGTGATTTTGTCGGCTGCCAATCAGCTCATAGATTTTCACAGGCTTTGTCTTACCCTTAACACGGGTTAGATCCAGCTCTCGCACCCAGACTAAATCACGACATCGAGCATAGGTATGTTCGCTCATGACAATGTCACAGCCATACTGTTTGGTCACCCCTTCCAACCGGGAGCTGAGATTCACACCATCACCGATCACCGTATATTCCATCTTGCGACGGGAACCGATATTGCCAGACACCACCTCGCCAGAGCTCAGACCAATACCGATGTTGATTTTGGGTTGGCTATTCGCCTGGCGTGACCGGTTAAAGTGCACCAGCCGCTCCCGCATATCGAGGGCCGCTTCCACGGCTGACCAACCATGGTTTTCCAGGGGCAACGGCGCACCAAACACAGCCATCAGGGCATCACCGATAAATTTATCTAAGGTGCCTTGGTGATTAAAGACGGCTTCCACCATGGTCTCAAAGTACTCATTCAGCATGGAGACCACCTGAGATGCCTCCAGTCTCTCGGTCAGGGTGGTGTAGCCACGAATATCGGAAAATAGTACGGTGACATCCCGACGTTTACCCACCATCAGGGAATCTTCCCCAAGGGCCATGACCTGATCCGCCACACTGGGGGTCATGTAGCGATACAACGTCGTTTTCATCCGCTTTTCCTGGCTGATGTCTTCCAGAACCACAAGACCACCCCTGACACCGCCACCGGGATCGGTCAGGGGATTGACCGTGAGGTTAATGCTATGTTCAAGGTGGTGTACGTTCTCATAGGCTTTGATCGCGTCAGACCGTTGCCCCCAGAGATAGTAAGTCTGGTTAGTATCGTCATGTTCTCGGGGAATAAACGTGGAGGATTTGCGCCGGATTTCGGCAGGCACTAACATAACCAACTGGTCTTTAACCGTAGTTAGCGCCACCTGTAGGGTTTGCTCAGGTACATACTGATGTGTACCAAACTCTAAACTATCAGCCAGGCGCGATCGCAAATTCTCAATCGGCACCACTTCCCAAAGCAATCGCCCGATCAGCTTTTCTTCCCAGGTTTTCTGTAACGCCTCCAGAGATTCACCCTCAACAATCACTGACTCGTCCATGGGACACCCCAGCAAGCTCAGGGCTGTTTCATTGATGGTGACGATCCGGCCCCCCATATCTGTGGAAATAACGGCATCCGAAAGACTCTGAAGAATATCCTTCTGATATTGCTTCTCCACCAACACATTTTCAAATAGCTGGGCATTTTCTAAAGCAATCCCCGCCTGGGTATTAAACGCCCGCATAAACGACTCATCCGAGCGAGTGAAGGCCCCCTGCATCTTATTAATCAGCTGGGTCACCCCCATAATTTTGCCCGATGAGTTAAACACCGGCATGCACAAAATACTGTGGGTGCGATAGCCAGTGCGCTCATCCGCCGAGCGATTAAACCGACTATCCTTGTAGGCATCAGGAATGTTCAGAGTTTCGCCAGTGGACGCCACATAGCCCACAATACTGTCCTTATCATTGGCCTGGCGTAACTCCATCAGCTCTGTACCATCGGCACTTTGCACTTTAGACCATAGCTGATTACCATCCATCAGCCACAGGGTGCTGCGATCCGCCTGCATGAGTTTTCGCGCTTCAGCCATGACCGACTGCAGAGTCACTTCTAGCTCCAAACTCTGCTCTAACGATGAAATGGCATTGAGTAGCGCATTGAGGCCTTTCTGGGTGCGGGCAGCCGTATAAAACGAGTTACAGCTTTCTAGGAGTACACCAATGGAGCGAGCAAAGGATTCAAACTCCTTTTCATCCTGGAGCGTAAACCGGTTACCGCCAATTTTATTGAGCAACTGCACCACCGCAACGACGTTGACACCGTCGCTAAAGATGGGCATACACAGAATATTTTTAGTGTGATATCCCGTTTCTTCGTCCGTTGCCCGGTTAAATCTAGGATCATCATAGGCACTGGGAATGTTAAGGGTTTTTCTAGTCTCAGCAACATAGCCAGCAATCCCTTTACCCATTGGTATTCTGATCTCGACCGCCTTCTCCCCCGCACCCTGAGCAATTTTTGACCAAAGTTCTTGATTCTCTTCATCGACGATGAAGATAGTAGTGCGATCGGCCTGTAGAATCTGACCAATTTTTAAGGTAAACGCCTCCAACAGCTCTTCCAGAAGCGTTTCCAGCGATTGATTATTAATCAAGTTGATCGCTTTGAGAAAATACTCAAATTCTTGAATGATCAACTCTAAAAGCTCAATAAATCTAGGCTTAGATAAATGCCGAACCTGAGCCTTAAGACGACCGGGCATGGTGCCCTGCGACAAGCGGGCCAACGTGCTATCTGCAGATGACTGAGCCATAGTTATTTATACGGGTTAGCCAAAATTATAAATTAACGGGAGTTATTGAGCCTTTATGGTGCAGAAACTCGGAAAATGCACGGGTGCATTCTCTAAATACTGACAGAAGACTGCAATTACAATAGTTTGCCCTCAACACCTTCCCCTATAGTTTAATCAGTTTGGCAAGATTAACTAATCACGACTTCCTTGCTCAGGCTTCAGCAAGGGAAATGCAATCACATCCCGAATGCTGGGCGAATCCGTCAGGAGCATCACCAGCCGGTCGATCCCCATGCCCATCCCCCCTGTGGGTGGCATACCATATTCTAGGGCAGTAACAAAATCTTCATCTAGGCTATGGGCCTCCAAGTCACCCGCTGCTTTTTTAGCCGCCTGGGCCTCTAGACGCTGACGTTGATCCACAGGATCCGTAAGCTCTGAAAAACTATTAGCGGTTTCTCGACCGACGATAAACAGTTCAAATCGTTCCACCAGACCAGGCTTATGTCGATGGGGTTTAGCCAATGGAGAAATTTCCACCGGATAGTCGGTAATAAAGGTGGGCTGAATCAGCGTCGGTTCCACTGTCTGCTCAAACGCTTCATTTAAGACATGGCCAATGCTGGGGCAGTCATCGATACCATGCAAGCCCGCCGCTTTTGCCGCCGCTTTCGCCTCATCTAGATCAGTGAACTCAGCAAAGTTAACCCCAGTTTTTTCCTGGACGGCATCATGCATCGTGATGCGCTTCCAGGGAGTGCTGAGGTCAATGGCATCACCTTGATAGGTAATTTGCGTAGTGCCCAGCACCTCTTCCGCAGCATTAATGATCAGCGCCTCGGTGATATCCATCATGTCGTGGTAATCAGCGTAGGCCTGGTACAGCTCAATCGACGTAAATTCTGGATTATGACGGGTGGAAATGCCTTCATTTCGGAAAATGCGACCCATTTCAAACACACGTTCAAAACCACCCACAATCAGGCGCTTCAGGTGCAGTTCCGTAGCAATCCGCAGATAGAGCTGCATGTCTAGCGTGTTGTGATAGGTCACAAACGGACGGGCATCGGCACCACCGGGCTCCGCCTGTAAAACCGGCGTCTCAATTTCAATAAAATCTTGCTGGTCCAGATAGCGACGAATTGAGGCGGTAATTCGCGCCCGCTTCCGAAAGGTATCCCGAACCTCAGGGTTCACAATCAGGTCAACGGAACGCTGGCGGTAGCGCTTGGCCACATCGGTGAGGCCGTGCCACTTATCTGGCAGCGGCAGCAGCGCCTTGGTGAGAATGGCATAAGTGCTCACCTTCACCGACAGCTCCCCTTTATCCGTGCGCTTAACGATGCCCTTCACCCCAAAGAAATCGCCCACATCCGTCAGCTGTTTGAGATGGGTAAATGCTTGCTCATCAATGTCGGCCATCCCCGCTTGGATGGTCTTTTTATCTAGAAATAGCTGAATTGAGCCCGTTTCATCCTGAAGCGTGAAGAACGCAAGCTTACCGAATACCCGTCGGCCCATGATGCGACCGGCAATACTGACCTCAACCTCGGTCTCTTCTCCCGTGGGCAGATCAGCAAATTTCTTCTGAAGGATGGCAGCCTGATGGGTCACATCCCATTTGTAGGCATATGGATTGAGTCCCAGTTTTTTTAATTCACTTATTTTCTGTAAGCGAGCAGCGCGAATTTCGCGAGGACTTTGATCGTTGGGCTGGGAGCTAGCCATGCGTTAAGGGTCAGAAGTAATTGTGCAGTTGTTAATTGTATGGGGGGGATGGGGAATGGGCAATCCCCCATTACCGGGCATCAGAAATATACTTATCCAGCAGCTGAGCTACTTTCTCAGGCGCTGGCGGTTTGGCTAAAAAGTCATCTGCACCTACCATTTTGGCCCGCATCCGATCAATCATGCCGTCCCGTCCCGTCAAAATGATAATGGGTGTTTTATAAAATGCTTCAGTCCGACGGAGAAACTTGCACAGTTCATAGCCGCTGATATTGGGCATGGTGATATCCAAAAAAATCAGGTCAGGCCGGTGCTGGGTCAGGATGGAAATTTGCTCAACGGGCTTGGTTACGGGCAGCACTTCGTAGCCTAGGGGTTGCACCAGCTCTGCCATGACTTTGCTGACTAAGGGGCTGTCGTCAATACAAGCAATCAGCCCTTTGGTCAGTCCCTGGGTGGCTAAGGAGCGGGGGGGGACATAGGGGGCGGGAATATCTTGCACGGGCTGTAGATCGACCCAACCTTGATAGATCAGTGGCAACAGCAGCTTAATCACATCCGGCAGTGAATGCTGGGTTTGGGCAGCCATATCCCAAAGGGTAATGTTGCCCTGCATCCAACGACTCAAACGCTTATATCTAGCCGCTGTCAGATGCACCTGTAGTCCCCGTGGATTGATCACAACAGGGGATAGGTAAGGCAGGTCGTGAGGGGCAACGGTGGTGAGGGGATCGTTTAATTTTTTGGGCCACTGATCATGGTTTTTTTGCGATCGCACCAACGCCCGCTGCACCGACAAAAACACCATCTGCTGAGCCACCATGCGATTTGGGTGCCATTGCACATCATCGGCTGGAGAGGTAAGCAATGTCAGAATCACCTCATCCACAATGCTTTGGATGGCGGCCTTAGCCTGATTGAGGGAAATGTGTTCACACCGGACGGCTTGATTAATAAAATCCACCTCCCAGTAATCATCAGGGGTGCGCATCGCCGCGAACCAGCTACTGGAAAACTGTTCACTATGGCGACGCAGGGAGCGATACCAGCGTCGCACGGGATGCGGCCCTCCCGTGGCATAAATCAACCGTCCAGAATAAAAGTAAAGCTTCCAGGGTTCAGTAGTTTTTGCACCGATCACCAGCTCACCCGTGCGATGTTGCTGAGCAAGGGTGAGTAAATACTGGGGTAAGGATTGGGCCTGGGTCAGCATATTTAATATACTTGGAGGCTTCGGGCTCGCCTCTAGTACGGCGTCAAGCTAATGAGTTTGAATAGGGAGCGATTTTCCCCATCATGCACCTCAGGCCTAGTTTTCCCAGAGTTAGGAAAACACAGCTATTATGCTCCCCAGACTATGACCTGATCACTGGACTAAAAATTACATGTGCCCCCATAATGCACCCCTACGTGGAGCGGGCCAGTTCTTTAGTGGGTTGATCAACAGCAGACGAGTCAGCCAGCACACTCACATCTGACGTGCAGCCATTTTGCAGTTCCCAAACCTTAAGGGTGATCAAATACTCATAAAATGCCTGGAGCATACACCAGGTAAATCCAGCCCGACCGTCTAGAATGCCGCCCAGGACAAAGTACATGTAGATAAACCGCACCAACGGGCGTAGGGGCAAACGCAGGGACAGGTCCTTCAGGGCGCGACGGCGTTCTACTTCGGAACGGCCCAGGAATAGGGCACGCCAGTCTACGCCATGGTCCGATAGTTGCTTAATGGTTTCGGCAGCTTCGTCACTGGAATAGCGGTTATGCTTTTCAATCCAGCGGTCAAAGCCTTTGCTACAGGTGTAATGGGGGTAGGTGGCCTGAAGAAAATCGGTGGACCCCTCACACACTTCGCGTTCGGTGTGGCCGTAGTCGTCGAACCATACGTGCTGCTTGTCGAGCAGCCGTAGCTGGTAGCGGGGATACTGGGTGCTGTGGCGAATCCAGTGGTCCATGAACATGACGCGCTCGGCGGCATAATAGCCCACATGCTGGCCAGACTGGGCGGCGGCGATACATTCGTTGAACAGCTCTGGCGTCATGCGTTCATCGGCTTCTAGAATGTAGACCCATGGGTGCTTGGTGGGGACATTGCGCAGCATCCAGGTGCGTTGTTTGCCATGGCTTTCGAAGGCGTGCTGCACTGTACGAACAGGATAACGCTGAGCGATTTCTAGGGTGCGATCGCAACTAATCGAGTCGACCACAATGACATCATCCGAGACCAGAGCTGACTCTATGCATGCGGCAATGTCTCGTTCTTCATTGTGAGTCAAAATAAAAATCGAAATCATCGCGATATCCTAGAAATCACTCAGCGATCAACTTATCAAGAAACACTCAACCAGCATTACTGCCAGCTCTTCTGCTCAGATTGCCCTGAATTGGCTATGGGCAAGTCAAAAAGACAGACTTACTACAGAATATTTGGTTTAGGTTGACGAACCCATAAAGGCATCCGTAAATTCAGCCAAATTTAATGTACTCGTACTAGGCATCAAGGTGTGGAGGTTTGCACTAGCAGATTGGGGGTGGGAGTTATTGGGTATTGGGTATTGGTGCAGGTCAGTCGGATGTTTTGAGGCGTTGATAGGCGGCCACAGTGGGATTAGAGGCTTCATAATCGGAGCAGTCGATGGCGTCTTCTGACAGTGCGGTGGTGGGATGGAGCGAGCACTTGAGGACGGCCTGATTGGTAAAAAATGCACAGTCAGCGCAGGGAATACGGTGCATTGTCTGGGCGCGCTGCACGCTATCACGGGTGGCGGCAATCATTTGCCAGAGACCCAGGATAACGACGGACCAGGCAAGGACAAAGCAAATGGGTCCCAGGTATGGCTGCAGCCATTGCATAATGTGCAGCAAAATGAAGTGAACCAATTCTAGTAGCTGATACATGCGACCCTGTCAGTGTGTTGGGTATCAGCTTAGGCGACGGATAAAATTCGTTGCTCAGAGTGAAAATATTTGTAGCAAAGGGGTGGGGGTGAAGAATAAACTGGTTCCCCTTGGTAAGGCTACCGTGTACACACAAGTATTGGAAATTAGCGTTTACGGTTGTATAACCCCCTCTAACTCCCCCTTGGTAAGGGGGAGAACCGGAGTTTCCCCCCTTGGTAAGGGGGGTAATGCAGGATTGTGAACTCCCTTTCGAGATGTGTGTACACGGTAGCTTTGATAAGGGGAACCGTCAGGGAGGGGTGATCGATAACGCTAATGATCGAGACCCCTCCGCCTGCGGCACCTCCCCTTGGTAAGGGGAGGATGGTCAATCACCCCAACAATCCCCCTTGCAGGTACCTGACAAATATCAATCAGAATTGCTAAAACGTAGGTGCCATCACTATCTGTAAATGCCCTATGCTCGAAGCGCTTTCCCTAACCGCTTCCACTGCCTTAGCCAAAATCGTCCTCGATAAGTTCTTTGACGGTGCTGGACAAAAGCTTGAAGAAACCGCTACAAAACTCGGTGGTACCGTGGTTGAAAAGGCTAATGAAAAGATCCTACAGCTGGGTAATTTGGTTTGGCAGCGCTGTTTCAAAGGAAAAGGAATCGATCAACGGTTAGAAGCGGCGGCTGAAGGTTCTGAAACAGATATTAAAGTTCTCAAAGACTACATTGATCAAGAAATAGAAGCTAGTGATGACTTCTCAAGGGAAGTTGAACAAATCGCTGGCGATTTGCATCAGGTCGTTTTCAATATGAATGACATGAATGCTGATTCGGTACAGCAAAATTTTGGTGGCAACAACAATCAGGTTAATGTCAATGCGCCCAACACAACTGTAAACAATGCTAGTGATGGGGCTACTGTAAAAAACTATCAGTTCGGTGATGGAGCAAATATTACATTTAATGAGATACCTGATTAGCTACAGACGTCGGGACGGAAACCGCCAAAGATAACCACCCCAGATTTTGGTCTTGAGAATCTTGTTGCCCGCGAGTTTGTCGGGCGACGTATTGAATTGGAACAACTTGCAGAGAAACTAAAACGCTCTGATCAGGTAGCGATCACTGCTGTGTCTGGCATGGGGGGCATTGGCAAGACGGCCCTGGCGCAGCAATATGTGCGGGAGGCAAAAGATCATTACCCCGGTGGGCGCTGGTACTTTAAGGTGCGAGAACAGAATCTGGTGTCGCAGTTGGTGAGTGCGGCAACAATGTTTGGACAGTTGCCGGATAATTTACCGAACGATAGGGCCAGGGTGAAATGGTGTTATGACCAGTGGTGTGATCATTTTCCAGGGGCACGATTGTTGTTGTTGGATGATGTGCAAACCTATGGCGATGTAAAGCATCTGTTGCCCCAGGAGGATCCTAGCTTTCGGGTGTTGATGACGTCGCGACAGCGGTTTGGTAAGCCGGTGGATCGGTTGGATCTGGGGGTGTTGCCCCTGGATGAGGCGATGGCGTTGCTGACGCGGTTGATAGATGATGGGGACCGGGTCAGGCAACAATTAACCGAGGCGGAGGCGCTGTGTAAGTGGGTGGGGCGGTTGCCGCTGGGGGTGGAGTTAATTGCGCGGTATTTGGCACTGCATCCAAATGTGACATTTGCTAAGTTGCAGGAACGGCTGGAGCGTAAGCGGCTGGCTGCCAAGGCGATGCGGGAGCTGCCGGAGGAGATTGCCTATGAGTATTCTATTGAGGCGGCGTTTGAACTAAGCTGGCAGGATTTGACACCGGAGGCAAAAACGCTGATGGGGCTATTGGCGGTGTTTGCAGCAGCACCGATTCCGAAAGGGTTAATTGAATGAGCGCTGCCGGAATGGGATGAGGAAGATCTTGAGGATCGGCTAGATATAGATCTGGTCAGGCGTAATTTATTACAGAGTGATAGGGATGGAAGCTATCAGCTGCATCAGTTGATCCGTGAATTTACGGTGAGCAAGTTAGAAACTGAACTCAGTGATCAAACGTCTGCATTACAAAAAGGCGTGGCCGACTCGCTAGTTAATTTTGCTAAGCGAATAGAGCAGATTGTTACTGTTAGTGCACAGCAAGTAGTTGGTGAAGCGATTCCCCATATGGAACTAGTTGCACGGGAACTGAGTCATGTTATTGAAGACAGTACAGATAGCTTGTGGCCATTTGCCGGATTAGGGCGATTTTATGAAAGTCAAAGCCTATGGTCAGAAACCGAGCATTGGCGGCAAGCTTGCCTGGAAATGACGGAAGAACGGTTTGGCCCTGATCATCCCGATACCGCTCTGAGTCTGAATAATTTAGCAGAGCTGTACCGCACCATGGGGTGCTACGAAGACGCTGAACCCCTCTACCAGCGATCCTTAGCCATCTATGAAGCCCAGCTCGGCCCTGATCATCCCGATACTGCCGGAAGCTATAACAATATGGCAATGTTTCTCTATGGGTTAGAACGTTATGCAGAGTCAGCTAATTTTGGTGTCAAAGCCTTAGAAATTGTTCTTGCCAAACTCGGGCAGGACCATCCCAATACCCAAACTGTTGGCAACAACTTTATTGCTATCTTGCAAAAAGTGATCGAAACAAACCAAACACAACAACTTGACCATCATCCCCTCACCCAAACCATTCTAAAAAATCTGTTGTCCAACAGTTCCGAATAATTCACCTTTCCCACAACTACGCTACAAGACCCAACCCTACAGGGTCCATATCCCCACAACAATCCGACCCCAGGCTCCAAAAAATAACGCGCCTACAACTACGGATCACCTGATTGGATGACCCAATCGCATGATGTGGAAGCGGTCTTGTTATTGCCAAACTAACAATCACACATGCCGCAAGTTCATTATGTTTATCCCTGAAACACCTCAAACTGTTACACCTCCGGTCGCAGTCGGTGCTGACCTACTCCCCTCAACAGCCCATAACAGCATTGACCTCATCCCGCACCCCTCCATCCCGCTTGCTCTCCATAGCCCCATGGTTGCCCATGACATTAACCCTAGTTTGACGGCGGCCAACCCTAAACAGATGCATCGCATTAAGGGCACCGCTAAAAACGACAACCTGGTAGGCACCGCGAATAATGACATCATTCAGGGTAAAGCCGGTAAGGATCACCTGTTGGGTAACGCCGGTCACGATCGACTGCTGGGGGGCCAGGGGGATGATTATCTCCACGGTGGAGCAGACAATGATCGACTGCTGGGAGAAGCGGGCCATGACCAGCTTATCGGCGGCAGCGGCAACGATGTCTTGCTGGGGGGCCAGGGAAATGATCGCCTATTTGGGCAAGCGGGTCGAGATCGCATACGCGGTGGTGTCGGTGACGATCAGCTCGACGGTGGCACCGGGCAAGACCGCCTGTTTGGCGGAGCCGGTCGCGATCGCTTAATTGATCGCGATGGCGGTGATGTACTCGTAGGCGGGGCCGGAGCCGATGAATTTTGGATCGGCATCGGGACCAACGGCATCACCCGCATCCGAGACTTTCAAAGGGGTCGCGATCGCATTAAATTCACCCAATTAGGGCTTACCTACAACAATCTTAGCTTTGACCGCCAGGGCCACCATACAATTATTTCCCACCAGGACCAGCAACTGGTAAAACTCCACAATATTCACCCCCATCAGCTCAAGGCCAACAACTTTGAATTTGGCGATGCCAGTCTGATTGCCACCCTGCAAGCGGCCCTGGAATCCAGCGAAGCCCCCGGTGCAAACCTGCACATCATCACAGGGGACGGCTCGGTTTGGAATGGCGCAGCTGGTCTTGCCAACCTGGAAAATGGCACCCCGATGCCTGCGGATGCCGCCATGGACATCGGCAGCATTACCAAACCGATGGTGGCCGTTATCACCTTGCAACTGATGCAGGAAGGCAAACTAAACCTGGATGATACCCTCGGCCAGTGGCTGCCCAACACCATCGGCAAAATTGAACACAGTGAAACGATTACCCTGCGCCAGTTGCTTAACCACAGCAGCGGTATTCCAGATTTTTTAGATGATGATTTTGCAGCGGCAATATTGTCAGATCCCCACCGCATTTGGCAACCGGAAGATTTTTTGCAGTTGGCCTATGGAGAACCTGGCAACTTTACACCAGGAGAACGCTACAGCTATAGCAACACAAACTATACGCTGTTGGGACTCATTATTGAGGCGGCTACCGGTGATAGCTTAGGGGGACAATTGCGATCGCGTCTCTTTGAGCCCCTGGGCATGGATGCATCCTCGGTGGTCTATGACAATGAAATGACCGATAACGTGCTGCGCGGGTATGTTGACATCCAAGAAATCGACCCATCGGCAGAATCACAACTTGTTCCCGTCTTTTTTCATCCCACTGCCCAGGGCTTTGGCGAAGGGGGTGTCATTTCATCGGTGGCAGACCTGGCCCGCTTTTCTGAAGCCCTGCACAATGGAGAGCTGTTAACCCCTAACGCCTTTAATCTAATGCAGCAGGAGAGTCTCGTGGTTGAGGAAGGCGATCGCGATCGCTATGGGCTCGGTCTGGAACTACGCGATACCCCTGGCGGTCCCCTGCTGGGTCACAATGGTGGTTTTCCAGGCGCTGGCAGCTTTATGTACTTTCTGCCAGAACAACAGCTAACCATCGTCACCATTGAAAACCAAGAGGAAACCTCAGGACAACCGTTTATCAATCTCTTCAAGGCATTGTTAACAGCAGAAGAATAATAATATCCAGATGGTGGGCATGGCCCACCGTCCAAGTCAAAATGAATCCTTCAAAATCAATATCACGGTTGCTGCGTCGCAATCCCCAACCGTACACCTGCCAAATTCCGAATCCGATCCATCACCGCCACCACCTGACCATGGGGCGTCGCCGCATCGGCCCGGATGGTCACCATGGCAGGCTGCCCCGGTGCAATTAGCGCCTGCACATCAGCCGGCAAGGCCTCTAGCGTCACTGGCTCATCCCCCAAAAACAATGTCCCCTCTGCCGTAATCGTTAGGATCAGCGCGGCCTCATCTTGACTGACCGAAGTGGTTGCTGTGGGTAGCGTCACCGGCAAACCCTCCGCCCGTGTCAGGTACAGCGTAGAGAGAATAAAAAACGCCAGAATCGCAAAGACCACATCGATCATCGGCACGATGTTGATAGTCAGGCGAGACTCTTCATCAGGGGGAAGATGCATAAATCGTAGGATGGGCACGGCCCACCGGAGAATAGGTGGCATTAAATGCAGCAGCAGGGCAACCACAAGGGTATGCCCCTACATTTTGCCCCCTACCCCAAAGCCTCTGCCAACTGATTCTTCGCAGCATCCAATGCCTCGGGCAATTTCGATGCATCGCGACCGCCTGCCTGGGCAAAGTTTGGCCGACCACCACCGCCACCGCCGGTAATCTTGGCAATACCGCCGATAAATTTACCAGCCTTCAAACCTTTATCCATGACAGGCTTACTAAAGGTTGCCACCAGACTCACCTTGCCCTCAGCGGGGATAGACCCCAACACCACAGCACCATCGCCTAGCTTCTGTAACAAACGCTCAGCCGAAGTCTTCAGAGAATCTGCATCCACTTCGCCCATGTTGGCCACCAGCACCTGGAAGTCACCCAGGGTTTCTACCTGGTCTAACAGCTGATCAGACTTCAGTAACGCTAACTCAGACTTAAGGCCATCAACGGTTTTCTGTGTGGCCTTAAGCTCACTCTGTAGGTTAGTAATTCGGTCCACCAGGTCCTCAGGCTTGGCCTTAAACCGATCGCTCAGATCCTTCACAATCTGATCGCGCACGTTTAAGTATTCCAGCACCGCCGGACCAGCCACGGCCTCAATGCGTCGCACGCCAGCGGCAATCCCTGATTCGGCAATAATCTTAAACACACCGATCTCAGCTGTATTGCCCACATGGGTGCCGCCGCACAGCTCCATGGATACACCAGGAAAATCGACAACGCGCACCTCATCGCCATATTTTTCGCCAAACATAGCGGTCGCCCCCTTAGCCTTGGCATCGTCAATGGGCATGACGTCCACCTGGGCACCATGGGCCTCAGCAATCCAGGTGTTCACCTGGGCCTCTACCTGCTGCACCTCAGCAGCCGTCAAAGCACGGGGGCAGTTAAAGTCAAACCGCAAGCGGTCAAAGCTCACCAGTGAACCCGCCTGGGAAATGCTATCGTCCACTAGCTTTTTCAGGGCAGCCTGTAGTAGATGGGTGGCGGTATGGTTGGCCTGGGCACGACGACGGCAGGCGCGATCAATCTGAGCACTAACGCTATCGCCCACCTTCAGGGTGCCACGCTCCACTCGACCTAGATGGATATACAGGGTATTGTCCTTTTGCACATCCTCAATGCGTACCACCAGGGTATCGCCAGCCAGAAAACCGCGATCGCCAATTTGACCACCGGACTCGGCGTAGAAGGGAGTCTGATCCAGCACCAGTTGCACTTCAGTCCCCGCTTCTGAGGTTTCCACCGTTTCACCATTGACTAAAATGGCCCTAACCGTACTTTGGCTAGTGGCATCGGTATAGCCAAGGAAGTCAGTAGAATCGATGCCCAACTCGCTGAGGTTGCCCTGGGCCAGCAGGTCAATGGTTTCATGGGCACTCTTAGAGCGCTCCCGCTGGGCTGCCATTTCTATTTCGAACCCTTTTACATCGACGATTAGGCCATTCTCTTCGGCAATTTCTTGGGTCAATTCCAGGGGGAAGCCAAAGGTGTCAAACAGCTTAAAGGCCTCTGCACCAGAAATCTGCTTGGGCTTACGCTCAAGGATTTCAGCCAGTAGCTTTTCACCCCGCTCCAGGGTTTTGAGGAACTGGTCTTCTTCACGCTGTAGCTCAGCTTTGATGATGTCTTCTCGCTCCCGCAGGTCAGGATAGGCGGACTCACAAAGTGCGATCGCACTCTCCGCCACTTCATTGATAAAGGCACCTTCGATACCCAGCAGGCGACCATGGCGCACCACACGACGGATCAAGCGGCGCAGAATATAGCCCCGACCCACGTTGGATGCGGTAATGCCATCGGAAATCATATGCACCACGGACCGCACATGGTCACCAATCACCTTCAGCGAGACCTTGGCAGACTCATCCTGCTTGAAGTAGTCCACCTTAGCGATGTCTGCAGCCGTCTGAATAATCGGAAAAATTAGATCCGTTTCGTAATTATTGGGCTTCTTCTGAAGGATTTGGGCCATGCGCTCTAGCCCCATGCCGGTGTCGATGTTCTGGGCCTGTAGCGGCGTCAGGTTGCCTTCGGCATCCCGGTTGTACTGCATAAATACCAGGTTGTAGAACTCGATAAACCGGGTATCGTCTTCGAGATCAATGTCATCATCCCCTTTTTCAGGGTGGAAGTCATAGTAAATTTCAGAACAGGGGCCACAGGGACCTGTAGGCCCCGACTTCCAAAAATTATCCTCTTCACCCATGCGGATGATACGTTTTTCAGGCACACCGACCTGGTCGCGCCAGATGGCATAGGCCTCGTCATCTTCGCGAAAGACACTGACCACCAAGTTCTGAGGGGCGAGTTTAAAGACTTCAGTGGAAAGTTCCCAAGCCCAAGCCACGGCCTGCTCTTTAAAATAATCGCCAAAGCTAAAGTTGCCCAGCATTTCAAAGAAGGTGTGGTGGCGGGCGGTGCGGCCTACGTTCTCAATGTCGTTGGTGCGAATACATTTCTGAGACGTGGTAGCTCGGTCTACGGGTGCCTGGCGCTGGCCCAGAAAAATGGGTTTAAAGGGCAGCATACCGGCAATGGTCAACAAAACCGTGGGATCTTCGGGCACCAGTGACGCACTGGGCAGGATCTTATGACCTTTCGCTTCGTAAAACTTGAGAAAGGCCTGGCGAATCCCAGCGCCAGTGGTAACTGATTTTTTTAACCCAGGCTTTGACGTAGACATTTTTTTAACAGGCGCGCTTGGCGGACTTAGGTTTGCGTGGATAAGGGGTTAACAACTTAAAGGTGAAAGATATCCTAAGGAAAGTCGTTAGGAGCCAGTTCACCCTGACTTCTAACTCCTAGATTCTGATTTCTCACCTAATCAGGCTTTTCGGCTCAAGTTGATACCAGGCTTTACTATTCTGACCGATGTTGCATCAAGTTTGATGAAACGGCAATGGTTTTGTAGGTATTCATTAACGAATGGATGTGTTCCGTAGAACGAGGGGCTAGACCTCTGCCGATTGCAGATGCTGCTCAATCAGCTCGCAACACTCGTTTACGGGACGACGCTCGGCCATGGCATCGATCAATGCCCCGTAGGCATCAGATTCTTTTTCAATGAGGTTTTTGGCCTGGAGCATGGACCAGCGCTGCTTTAGGGGCACTTCCGCTAAGGGGCGATTTATTTGCCGCCACAATACATTTAGTTTCAGCCGATCGTCCCGACCACCTTGGGCGGTACCATAGGCGATTTCTTCGGCGGCAATGCCGGCCATCCAAACGGTGCAGTAGCGATCGATTTCTTGCTGGCTGATTTTGCCGTTCTCCACCGCTCGGTCGATGCCGTCGGTTTTGAAAATTACGCCGCCACTGCCATCAACTCCGGAACGCAGGGTTTCCCAGGCTGTCAGGGTGTAGGCATCAATAGGAATGCCCAACAGATAGGCGGTTAAAAAGTGGCCTGCTTCGTGGCGGACAATGCGATCGCAATATTCCGGCGACCGCTGTGACAGCCAATCCACCAGCAGACGACCACCGCGCCCTTGCCAACCCAACTGATCAATGGTGATCAAACCCAATAGAGTCGCCGTAACTGTGGCTAGCCCCTCCGGCGAAATCGCCAGTAATGGACCTAGCAAAATTAACATCGTCACCGAAAAAACCGAGACGGCGATGAGATTTAGGGTGATTTCACTCATAGTTTGACCGATACAACTGGGACAATGCGGGGGTGCAACCAGGGCGTCCTCAGACCTCGACCTGCCGGTTTACCGTAGCGGCAATGCTGGGTGAGGACGAGGACAGGATTTAGACCAGAATTAGCAGTTGCGATCGCCCAAGGTGCCATCGGGTAGCACCGTGTCACAGATAATCGCCTCTGCCCAGGTAGCCCCACGCAGATTTGCGCCCTTGAGATTGGCTCCACGCCAATCAGCATCACCAATGACGGCAGCCGTCAGGTCCGCCTTCTGAAGATTCGCCCCCTGAAAATTCGCCCCTTCAATATTGGCCTGGGTCAGCACAGTCCCCGTCAGATCGGCCCCGCGCAGATCAGCGCCCTGTAAACGGGCACCGTTCATGGAGGCACCCGCAAGATTCGCCTCACGCAGATCAGCGCCCTGTAGTGCCGTCAGCATCAAATTAGCTTCTTGCAAATTGGTCTTGCTTAAATTTGCATCGGAAAGCTCTGCAATTTTGAGGTTGACCCGAGCAAAATCTTCCCCTGACAGATCAGCCTCATTAAGGATGCAGACAGGACAGTCCCTCAGCTCTAACAGCATGTCCACATCATCTTGAATGTACGCCCAGCCAGGAGACGCAAAACTCAATAGCCCCAAAAAAATAATTGATAGTGCCCCAAAGACCGCCCCAAAGCCCGTCGCCAACGATTTTAAGTTCATCCTTTTTCCAAGTGTGAATTCAGACTGGTTCCAGACATCGATGTCACCTACTCCATCCTAAGAGCTGACGGACTTCTCAACCAGCAACCCTATAACAATGGCACCATAACAATGGCACCAGACCCATAGCATTTTCCCATCCATTGGCAGCCGATATGCATGGCCGCCATAGGAAATCTCAGCCATACCCAGTATCTGAAAACACCTACAAAAAGCAGCATTCCGTGCATTGCCAATGTGCTAGCCAAGCCTAGACTCCGATGGGTGTTGAATTTTGTTTACGTTCAAAGTTTTTGTGCATTTTTTACAAAAATCTAAGTAAAGTAAAGTACAACCGTCTATCTACGTAGGTGTATCTCATCCCGTTGAGATACGACCATAGGGTGCTTCTACTCGTTCAGATTCACAAAATCTAATATTTATAACAGCAGGTTTGTGTCATGACCGGGGTTAAGCAACAGCTTGTCCTTATCTACATGATTTTGGGCACAGTTATACTCTCGATGTTTGTTCCCATCGACTGGCAAACCCAAGCTAAAGTCCTGCGGGACTGCATTATCATGGCTTGGGTGGTGGGTGTTGTTAATTTTGCCTACCTAGGAGGTGGCTTAAATCGGTTACTGGGCATTCGTCCCCGTGCACCGTTAGGGCTATTGGGTATTATATTTTCCCCTCTCCTCCATCGCAATGCTGGGCATTTGATTGCCAACACACTGCCCTTTGCCATTTTAGGTTGGCTCGTCCTACTGCAAGGTATCGACAATTTTTATGCCATCAGCCTGGCGATTTTGTTGGTAAGTGGCTTAGGCACCTGGATTTTTGGCCGTTCTGCCATTCACCTGGGAGCCAGCGGTTTAATTTTCGGATATCTGGGCTATTTAATCGCGCGAGGATATCTAGAAGTCACCCTTATGACTATTGGATTAGCATTTGTCGTCATGCTGCTCTATGGTGATCAGTTTTGGACCATGCTACCAGATTCAGAAGAGACCACATTGTCGTGGGAGGCTCATATGTTTGGTTTTTTAGGAGGCGTACTTGCGGCCTATAATCCTATTTTTCTAGAGCAACTTAATAGATTTCTAGCAAGCTTATAAAAGCTTTTTATAAGCTCTTTTGCAACTTTCTATAAACCTGTCAAAAAACGGCTATGACAGCACCTCAACTGTCATAGCCGTTTGTTTAGTTGTAGTTTAGATTGGTTTAATCAATCTGTTCCCAGTATTGACTACATGACTTATTTGACGCCTAAAAATCATTTTTTTGAGTAGGCGCTATTAGCCATGGGTTACATAACAGTTAATGTGTCCCCCTTACCCCTTATCAACCCAGGGATTAAGTAGATGGGTTCCATAACTTGCTCATTTTTGTAGTAAATACTGTGTTAGAAAAGGCCAAGTTAACCAATGGGGGTATCCACCATGAAGGCTGTTGCAATTGCGAGTGCGCTCATTTCTCTCGGTGCCATCATTAGTCCGGCTCTGGCTCAAGAGACTACTGTTGAGCAGACTGAACCTGTTATTGTCGCCCAGACCGAGCAAACCCTGAACACTACCGTTAGTAGCGACGAAACACTTTACCTAAATAAAGATGAAGTCCATGAATACAACCTCGTATTAGAAGACCGCACGTCCATTGGCGATCGCTTCTTGCCAGAAGGCAGCATTATTCGAGGGCAGTTTGAGCCAGTGGACGGCGGACTCCGCTATGTGGCAACGTCTGCCGAGGTAGGAGACCGCATCTTTGACATTGATGCCACATCTGAAACTCTCGCCGATCGCAAAGACCCACGCCAAACTGACGTTGGCGACATTATCGAAGATGCAGCCATCGGTGCAGCAGGGGGATTGATTGTGGGTGAAATCCTTGGGGATATTGACTTCCTAGAGATTTTAGGGGGTGCCGCAGCGGGGGTTGTTGTGGGCAACGTCACAGCACCTAGCGTCGTTGTCATTGAGCCTGATCAATCGATCCTGTTGTATCAAGACTAGGCAGGGTTAATGAAGCTTGCAACTTAGCAGAATGTTATCTTTCGCAAGCATAATTAGTGCTCTAGCATATTTAGATACAGACTATAACTGCGGCAAAAATCTTCTTTTGCCGCAGTTTTTTGCCATTATTGATTTAGACAATAAATCTAGCTACAAGATACCCTAACGGTCTGGCTAACGGTCTGGGTTCAACCGATAAAGTCACCCCAAAAATCAACCAGGCCGTTAATGATTTTCACCTTTAGTATTCTCTGTTAAGAGTATAAAACCTTTATCTGTCAGAGAGCTACACTGGAAGTCTGGCGGGCAAAAATCGTTAAATCGATTTTTATATGGTGAGAGATTGTTGTTTATCCCTCACCACTCACCATTCACCACTCACCACATAGGTAACTGTGAGTCACTGGTATCAACTGGAAGCCGATGTCGTGGCACGGCAGATTAACAGCGATCTAGAGGACGGATTAACCACTGCAACAGCTCAACAGCGGTTGTTGCGAGATGGTCCGAATGAGCTCATGGCGGCCAAGGGTAAATCTCCCTGGCAGGTACTGTGGGGTCAGATCAGTGAACCCCTGGTGGTGATGTTGATTGTGGCAGCAGTTATTTCTGGAATAGTGGGGGATTTACGCGATGCGATCGCAATTCTCGCCATCGTCATTTTTAATGCAACCTTAGGATTTCGCCAAGAACGCAAGGCCGAACGCGCCCTGGCTGCCCTCAAAAAGCTAGCCGTACCAACAGTGCGTGTCAAACGGGATGGTCAGATCCAGGAATGCTCCATGGCCTCTGTTGTACGCGGCGACTTAGTGCTTCTAGAAACTGGCAACGTTGTTCCTGCCGATGGACGCTTAGTGGAAACAGTGAACCTCCAGGTGCAAGAAGCGACCCTGACGGGTGAGAGTGCCCCCGTAGACAAACAGGCATCCGCTGTGTTGACGGAGGAACAACCCCTCGGTGACCGCTGCAACATGGTTTACCACAGTACCACCATCACCCGTGGTCGCGGTACTTTTGTGGTGACCGAAACCGGTATGGAGACTGAGATTGGCCACATTGCCCGGATGCTGCAGTCAGTTGATGTGGAGGCCACACCTCTACAAAAACGTTTGGCCCAGCTTGGCAAGGTTCTCGGTGCAGGAGCCATTGCCATTTCCCTGGTGATTGCCACCATGGGCTTTATCCAGGGAGAACCGCTACGGCAAATGCTGATCACCGCCGTTAGCATTGCCGTAGCCGCTGTGCCCGAAGGACTGCCAGCGGTCGTCACCATTGCCCTGGCCCTAGGGGCAGAGCGTATGCTCAAGCGCCAAGCACTGATTCGCCATTTACCAGCGGTCGAAACGTTGGGTTCGGTAACAACAATTTGTTCTGACAAAACCGGTACCCTCACGGCAAACCGCATGACGGTCACCGTATTGGACATGGCTGGCAAACCAGTGGCACTGGAGGATGCCCTGAATAATCCGTCCCTGAGTCTGTTATTGCTGAGCGGTGCCCTATGTAATGACGCCTCTTTAGATAATGACCAAGCCATTGGCGACCCCACTGAAGCTGCCCTAATCACAGCTGCCGCTCAATTGGGATTACCCAAACGCAAGCTCGATCAGCTGTGGCCCCGCATCGACGAGGTCCCCTTTGACTCAGACCGCAAGCGCATGACCACCTACCACCGCTGTGAACAACCGTTGCCAACCTTCCTACAACAGACATGGCAGCAGGTAGCTCCCAGTCATACCAATACCGTTGTTTTTAGTAAAGGGGCACTCCACAGCCTCATACCCACCCTAGATCGGGTGTGGGTTGATGATCAGGTACAACCCCTCACAGACGATCTGCGCCTGCAAATTTGCAGTGCCCATGATCATCTAGCCAATCAGGGGTTGCGGGTGCTGGGTCTGGCCTTCCGTCCCTTGGCCAGTGCTCCAGAAAAACTGGAGCATCAGCTGGTATTTCTCGGCATGATGGGTCTGATGGATCCTGCCCGTCCAGAGGTTAAGGATGCCATTGGCCTCTGCCAAACCGCTGGTATCCAGGTGGTGATGATTACCGGCGATCACCCCTTAACGGCCAAACACATTGCCCAGGACTTAGGCATTGGCAGCAATCCCCTACTCACAGGCCAGGACCTCAGCAAAATGCCCGTCGATGAATTGGAGACCGTCGTCACCAAGATCGGGGTCTATGCACGGGTCACACCAGAAGACAAGCTGAAAATTGTTCAAGCTCTACAGCGACGCGGTCACATTGTTGCCATGACGGGCGATGGTGTCAACGACGCTCCGGCCCTAAAACAGGCCGACATTGGTGTCGCCATGGGTATCACCGGCACCGACGTCGCTAAAGAAGCCGCAGACATTGTGCTACAAGACGACAACTTTGCCTCCATTGTTGCTGCGGTCAGGGAAGGGCGGGTGATCTATGACAATATTCGCAAGTTTATCAAGTACACGCTGGCAGGGAATGTGGGCCAGTTATGGTTGTTGTTTTTAGCACCATTCTTGGGGATGCCGATTCCGTTGGTGCCCATCCAGATTTTATGGATCAACTTAATTGCCGATGGTTTATTAGCCCTGGCGCTGAGTTTTGAACCAGCGGAACAACGCGTCATGGAAAGACCGCCCTACCATCCCAATGAAAGTATTTTTAGCCGAGGCATGGGAACGGATATCCTATGGATTGGTTTATTCTTGGGTCTGATTTTAATTCTCGTTGCCTATGACTACCAAAGTAGCGGCAACCCTGCCTGGCAAACCATGGTATTTACAACCCTGGCATTTTCTCGCATTGCCCTGTCAGAGGGAGTGCGTTCTTCATCAGAGTCTCTGTTTCGAATTGGTCTACTATCCAATACAAAACTTTTAGGGGCAGTGATTGTCACCTTCTGCCTACAGCTGGTGGTAATTTATGTGCCCGTATGCCAGGTCTTTTTCTCAACCGTAGCTTTGAATGGACAGGAATTTGCGATCGCACTTCTCCTAGGCACAGTCATTTTCTGGGCCGTAGAATTTAAAAAGGCATTATTTCGATAGAATTTTCCCTATAGGTCTTCAGTCCCATTGTCATTTCTTAGAAGACATTATGAGATTTTTTTTAGAATCACAATCATAGCCATCTCTTCTTATATTCGTTCTGAGTTCTTAATTATGCACTTTCGTACATGTTAAGATTAAACATATTTACGCGCTAACATGAGTGGCGTTTCCATAAAGAGAACGAGTATTTTGAAAATCATGCCGTCTGTTTAGCATAATTTAGACAACGCACAAGGTTTTCTGTAGGCAAAAGATTAATAGAGAGGCCAAGTAGAACTGTGATCTACTTTATTGCGGCATGGGGCATTTTATCCGTTATCAGTTGGCTTATTGGCATCGCGATCATTATCGGATTACAAGCAGATTGTTTTGATCGCATCGGTGATCGCATGATGGCAGCCTTTTGGTTAGGGCTTGTTTTATTAGCCAATGGCCTACTTTTAATCTCACTAGCGCTACCACTTTCTCCCATCGCAGGTTTAGCCGTTGCAATGGGAGTGGGTCTACCGCTACTCTGTTGGCCCGCCATCAGGGCCGAAATTTATCACCTCTGGCAAGCCAGATCGCCAGCTATGGTTTCAGCTGTCATGGGCTGGACCGTTCTGATAGCCATCTACATGACAACAAAGGTGACCTGGTTTGATACAGGGCTCTATCATTTTGGAGCGGTTCGCTGGTTATCCAAGTTTGGCACCGTCCCTGGCCTGGCCCTAGTGTTAAACAATCTTGGTTTCACGTCCTCATGGTTTGCCCTAGCTGCCCCCTTAACCCTGGAGTCTGTGGCATCTCGCGTCACCGCTGTGGCTAATGGCTGGGTGTTTTTGATCATTACCTGCCATGGGTTTCTTTCTTTGGGGCGTTGGTTCATGGGCAAGGCAAGAATCACCGACAAGTTTATGGTGATTTTTCTGGGGCTAGTCCTACCAGCCATGATCCTGAGTCCATTTTTAGAAACCATTCTCATCTCCTCTTCACCCGACATTCCGGTCATATTTCTCTCTGGCATTATGGCCTGGAGCATTCTAGCAGTGGTGAACCGACCTCAGCCCTCTGGGAAAATAACAGATGCCAATCCTTGGAATGCCTCTCTCATTCCGTTATTCCTTGCCTTGGGTGCAATAGCCATTAAACTATCGGCACTGCCGCTCTTGCCCGTTGCACTGCTGTTTTATTGGCAGCGGCAATTCCCAAATTTTCGGCGTTTATTGATTGGATGTGTGCTCTCGTTGCTACTTTTAACGCCGCTCATAGTAGTCAGCATTGTGACTTCAGGATGTCCTCTTTACCCGTCTTCTATGCTGTGTGTAAATGTACCCTGGCGGGTACCCACAGAAGTCATCGACAAAGCGGTAGAGGTGATTACCTTTTGGGAGCATAACTTTGGAGATATTCCCCCTGGCCCCAGCCGTTTTCTATGGCAGCTATGGGAGTGGCTACAATTCTCCCACTTTAATATTGTCATGCTGATACTCATGGTACTGTCAGCGGTTCTGGCATTACCCACTTTCGTGTTAGCGCGCAAACAGAAGATTTATGGTACCCCATGGCTGTTGTGCTGCAGCGTCATCGGCATGGTATTCGTCATGGTGCGTGCCCCAATGGTGCGCTTTGGTTTGGGTTATTTTGTAACGATTCCAGCCATTGGCACGGCTGTGCTGAGCACCGCCTATATTGCCAAATCTAAGTGGCAGCTAGATTTCTCAGGGTTTAACATCCGCAAATATTTGCCCCAAGCCTTGTTTGTAGGCTTAGGATTGACTGCAGCTCTAATTCTATTTAAGCCAGCGATCCAAGCTCGTTTGCTACTGCCACCAAAGATGCCGAGTACCGGTTTACAGGCAAGGCAATCCTATGACGTTCAATATGTAAAACCAGCGAATGACAACAGCATTAAATGTTGGGATGCGCCCATCCCTTGCACTTACAATGAGCTTAATATTCGCTTACGCAATCCAGCTCGTGGTCTGCGAGGGGGATTTATACCGGCAGAGTAAGGGTTCTTCTAGGAAGAAGAAGTTGCTGTCACTGTAGAGGTGGTAGACCGCTGTTTATATTTCTCCCAGGCAAAGCCAACCACATTGGCTACTTGAGATATGAAGAATAGTCCTGAGAGACTAAAAGAGCGCAATCCTTGATCCCTGGTGAACGGATAGGTTAGCAGTTGAAAATAAAATGTCAGTGGCTCCACCTGCATCGGTTTGGCCTGACGCTGACTGCGAACTCTGTTAAAATGGAACGCCCCGCGACCATAGTTAAAATGTTGCCGCCAAAAGGACGCTAAGGTGAGATTGTGGGCATGCTTTAGCTGCATTTTAGGGGCATAGTGCATAAAAAAGCCGTGGTGCCGCCAGCGATCGCAAAATTCTCGATCTTCTCCAGCCGCTAACGGAAAGCTGGTGTCAAAGCCCTTGAGCTGTTGATAGATATCCCGGGGCATCGCAAAGTTATTAGATGCAAAAAATGTAGCTTCCCCTTTTCCCGGGTTGTAATAATCGTAAATGTAGTCAATCAGCAACTGACTCGCCGTCGCGCACAGGTTATCGGGTAGAGCATTCAGGGTACGTCCACCAATCAGAGCATTGGGCACCTGTTTACAAGCAACTGCAAGAGCCGTAAGCCAGTCAGGGGCGGGCTGACAATCATCATCCGTGAACACCAGATAATGTCCCTGGGCAGCAGCAGCCCCAGTATTACGGGCAGCGGCAGGACCTGCATTTTGCTGCTGAATCAAGCGCAGTGACAGCAATGACGAGAACTTCTCAGTCACTGAAGTTAAGGGCATGCGACTGCCATCGTCAACCACAACAATCTCAAAACAATCCCTTGGATAGTCCAAGCGAACAAGGCTATGCAGACATTGCTCTAAACAGTCAGGGCGATTATAGGTCGGGATAATAATAGAGAATTCAGGGGAACTCATAACAACAACGATGACGACAACGACGATTACTGTTCTAGAGAGCTATCACTCAAAACTAAACACTCAAAACTCAAACTTGCCCCTAGCTTAATGAGTGCTGCCAACACCGACAGCCGTAGTTTGTAGCAAATGCTGCCCCAAACGGCGAGCCAGGGCCAAGATGGTAAATGTGGGTGAATAGGAGGGGCCAGTGGGAAATACCGCCGAGCTAGCAACATAGAGATTCTCCATCCCGAAGACTCGACAGTTAGGATCAACCACACCTGCCTCAGGGCGACTGGCCATGCGCGTAGTCCCCATCTGGTGGGCGGCATCTGTCATAGTTTCTAAGCTGGGCGGATCATCACCAAAGTCAAACGTCCCTAAACCTACGTCAGCAAAGCGTTTGGTTAAGAGCTGTAGGGTCTCTGCCATAGAACGACGATCGTGATCGGTGAAGCACCAGTCCACCTGTAGCTTACGCTGACCGAGCACATCACAGTCCGTGGCCAATTTCACGCGACTGCCCTGCTGTGGAGCCTGCTCAGTCACGAACTTGACGCGATAATTGGCGACAATGCCATTACCATCTCGACAGATCGGACGCCCCCGCAAGATGCGTCCTAGACGCTCTCTCACCCCTTCATAAATCGGCTGTAGATACAACACATGTTCCAGCAGTTCTTGCTTACGCTGGGTCTCATCATCAAGGGCAAAGCATACACAAAATCTTGGTTTCGGGGCATATTGCAACTCGTGGGCATAGTGTTGGGCTAAGGGACCCGGTCGTAATTTACCAGTATGGTGCTTGGGGTGATCGGTGTAGAAGCGCCCAACAAGGTCATGGGTATTACCAATGCCACCGGGGATTTGCCGGTCAGATGCCAATAACAGGCGCGCTGTTTCAAATGCCCCGGTGGCCAAGACAATGGAATCTCCCTTTACCACCCGTTCTCGGCCTTCGAGGGACCGACAAACCACGGCTGACACCCGCTGGCAAGCGTCATCGAGTTTTAGCTCCGTGGCCGTTGCCCCCAGGACAACTTTTAAATTTTGGGATTGCCGCATCTCACCACCAAACCGGATGGCTGTGCGGGTGGGGGTTTCCTCCCAATAAAAACTGCTCATTTTCAAACCACCCGCCGATAGTTTGGAACGAAAGGCCATAATCTCGGGCCGGATGGCCTCTGCCTCTAAATCACCAAAGCCATAGTCCTGGGCAGCAGAACGGTAGTGTTCTAAGAGATCGTCATAACGAATGGGCCAACCGCTGTTAGCAATCCAGGATCTGCCTTCAAAGTCCCAGGGCTGTAGATATTTCCATTTACCTGTCCACACATTACTGGTGCCACCAAACTGACGTACCCGACTGACGCCGCGAAGCTCAGGCGGCAGATATTGGTGGTAGTAGGTATTGGGGTTTAATTCGCGATGGCGTTTGCCCAGGAAAATAACGTTGTTGAGGGCCTGGATTGAGGGATCAAATTTTTCCCGTCCGCTTTCTAACAGAATCACTTCTTGGCCGTGGCGGGCCAGGTGGGTAGCCACTTCGGAACCGGCTATCCCAGAGCCGACGACAACAACTTGCCCGTGCGTTTGTTCACCCAGTTCGAGAATATCGGTAATCATATAATCTCCGTGTGAAACAATTTGGATAAGGAACGCTTACTGCAGCTTGTTGATCAATGCTGAAATGAAAAATTTGCCTTGGGTATACCCTCCAGGCAATGCCAGCCAAATACAGATGTAGATTAAGAAATAAATCAGACCGGTGACCAGCAGCCTCACAATTAACAGAGCGATGGTCGGCATGGGCAACTGCACCAGATAAAGCAAAGCTGCTGAGAGAAGAGAGGCGATGGCAGGTCGCCACACAGCCCCCATAAAGTCGCCCAGGGTAATGGGGGATTGGTGCACACAGTAAACCACTGCAGGGTAGCTCAACAGGCACATACCGACGGTATACCCAACGGCAACGCCATAGGCTCCCCATTGGACACCGATTGCGATCGCAACAATCATTACCGGCGTGTGGATCAGACTCCAGCAAAACTGTCGTTGGGTTTTGGCAGCCGACACATAAATCCACTTAGTCACACGATAGATGCAGCCCACAAACACCGCCACAATTAGCACGCGAAACATGGGCACAATCTCCAGCCACTGTTCCCCCAGCATCAACAGCGTGACATCGCCAGCGGTCATAAACATGTAAGCCAGCGCCGGCAGACAGACAGCAAAGATCAGCAACAATCCTCGCCGACAGTAGAGGCGATAACGCTCCGGCTCGGATAAACTGCGGCTCAAACTGGACACTGCTACATCAAACAGTGGGTAGTAAATCTGCCAAAACGGGAAATAGGCCCACTTATAGGCCATGGAATAAAATCCCAGGGAGCTGGCCCCGCCCACATAGCCTAACAGTACCCGATCCATCTTCATGCCCACGCGACTGATGCAGCGAAACCCGGTCAGATGTAGCCCATAGGACAGGGTAGAACGCAGATCTTTTTGAAAGTGGGCAGTATTGACCGTGCGCTGGGGACGCCAGTCGCAGTAAAGCCAGTAGGCAATGCCTTTTGTCACCTGCAGGGTGGTCAACTGCAGCACTAAGGCCCAGTAACCCAGTCCTAGCCAGGCGGTTGCGATCGCAACCACTGTACTCACCCCTAACGCCACCAACTCAATGGTGGTCAGCAGTTCAAACTGCATTTGTCGTTTTAACAGCGATAGATGCTGAAACGACAAACACAGACTGGCCACCCCAATGGCCAGACACAACAGGATGTGAGTTATTTCTGGCTGACCATAAAACTGGGCAACAAGGGGGGCCGTCAACACCATGCCACCAATGATTAGGGCATTGATTTTCAAAGAAAGCCAAAAGATGGTACTGGCCTGCTCAGGATTAAACTCCTGTCGCTGAACCGTAGCGGTTTCTAAGCCCATGTTGCTGAGACTATCCACAATACTCAGCAGTGGCTGCACCATCGCCAACAGACCAAAATCAGCTGGTACCAAGAGACGGGCCAGCACCATGGTGCCACCAATGCCGATGCCCAACTTTAGGGGTTGAGCCGCCACGGTCACCAAACCAGATCGCAGTGAGCGCTGATTTAAGTTGGCTTTCAGGTCCGTCGTTTCAAAGTGACGATTGGGTTTGGTCATAGGGCTACGCTCCGGGCATACACAGCCTAAAGCGAGTTTTTAGAAGAGAGAGACACTTCAAAAACTGCCTTTTGTAGGGAGACCCCAACCGCAGGAGGATGTGTATGGGGTGAATCATCAAAGCGCGCCCCAGCGCTTTTGCTGCCAGCCAAGACTGACCGCTTCTTTGCAGCATATCGGCATGGTTAAACACAAAATCAGCGACTGTTTTGCGAGAATGGCTGGTAAACAGGTCATGGTGTTTTGAGAGAAGCCGCTCAAAATTATGCTGTCGACGGCGTGAATTAGACGACACCCGCACCCCAGCATGGGCCGATAGATGATAAGTCACCTCTGGAATACCCCATAGGGAACAGACAGGATTGAGTCGTAAAAACAATTCAGTATGCACCCGTGAGCTAAAACTCGGATCAAAACCGCCCATCCCCAACAGCACCTCCCGCTCTACCACCAGGGTTTGCTTTGAGAAAAAGGACTCTCCCGGTTGAATCTCTTCTAAACAAAAGTGGGACCCTCGGGGCAGCGTTGGCGGTAGGTGAGTTTCGATGCCATTGCCCTGGGTGTTGACAATGGTCAACCCAAATAACAACGCAACCGGCTCAGGCAAAGCTTGGGGTATGTGCTGTGTCGCCGCCATCGCTTTTTCAGCCATATCCGGCAGCAAGACATCATCGTCATCTAAGTAGGTAATCCAGCGCCCCCTTGCTTCCTTAGCACCGTGGTTGCGGGCAGCGGCTCCTCCTTGATTGGGCTGACGCACTACCCTGAGACAATCCTGTGGTGGCAGCACCACCGCTGGTTGAGAGCCATCATCCACAACAATGACTTCCATATCCGTGAGGGTTTGGTTTAAGGCACTATTAACAGCCCTAGATAACAGCTCAGGGCGGTTGTAAGTAGGAATAATGATGCTGAGTAATGGGGCGCTCATGACGACAATACCTCCGGATAAACCATGGCATCATCGGCATATGTGGCCTGTACCTGCTGGTAGAGAGCAATAAACCTTTCGGTGCGCGCATTCTCACTAAAGTGAGCCAGGGCTCGGGTTCTGCCCAAATCCCCCATACGTTCTGCCAAGTCTTGGTTCTGCAATATCTGGGTGAGATAGACAGCCATCGCCTCCACATCCCCAGGCGGGACCGCAAAGCCGGTGACAGAGTGCTCAATGATTTCTGGCTGTGCCCCCACCGCACTAACGATAACGGCGGTCCCCCGCATCATGGCTTCTGTGGTCACATTGCCAAAGGGCTCTGACCAAAGGGACGGCACCACCTGTACCCAGGCCCGATCAAACTGACGCTCCATGTCTGAACGCGACAGGTGACCTAGCCAGGTAATGTTGTCGGCCACCCCCAGCTCCGTAGCCAGGTCTCGCAGCTCAGGTTCTGACTTGCCCTGGCCAGCGATCAGCAGACGGGCATGGGAGACTTGGGTGGTTGCGATCGCAAATGCCCGAATCAAAACCTGAATCCCTTTTTCAGGGACTAGTCGGCCTGCATAGGCCACAGTGGGTGGAGCACTCAGGGGCGGTCGCCGCTCTCTCACTGGGACACCGTTGTGAATCACCTCTGCTGGTAACCCAGCCTGCATAAGCTCTGCTTTCATCGCATAGCTCAGGGCCACAATCCGGTCAATGGCAGATCGCCATCGCTGCCACAGCCGCCACTGCACCATCAACACCAACCACGTTTTCGGCGTTAAACACCCTGATGACAAACACACTCGACCTGGAGAAACCTGACAGGGGTTTCCATCTGGTAACAAGTTAGTCCCCGCCGGGCAAATGGCCTTGTAAACAGCAGTCTGATAGATACAGGGAATCCCCTTAAGCAAGGGCAAAATCAATGGCGATAGCTGCCAGAGAAACATGCGAATATGCACCACATCAGGCTGAAACGATTGCAGCACCTGCCGCAACTGCCAGTAAGCAGATGGATTAGCCGTCTGGGTCAACACTTGAAGTGTAGAATTCGTGCCAAAACAAACATTATCCGCCAATTGAGGATAGCCCTCAACTGGCATGGCATTACTGGCAAACAAACGCACCTGATGTCCGCGCTCAGTTAACCCTTGACGCAGGGACAGCATCTGCAATTCCGCGCCACCCGTTGCGGTGCCATAGTCATGCAGCAGAAGAATTTTCATCAATTTTATTTTGGAGAATTCCTAATGATGGCGTTGTCGCAACATGCAAGCCCTGATCCCCCATGGAAAGATTTAACCATTTGCGAGCATGGCGATCGGTTAAATACTTGTTGAGGACACGATCAATAGGTGTGAATAGGCCATACATAAAGATCTTTTCTAAAAACCGATCCTTCACCAGCCCAAACGTTGCCTTCTCAAAAAATCGATGCTTAAACATCCCCAGCGTCAGACGGTCTAATAACGGTGAGAGAATCATCCGCCGTCGCCGCCAACCCAGGGCTTTATGCTTCTGCGTAAAGTACGCATCTTCAGATAGATTCCACTTCTGCTTCAGATGCTCTAGGCTGATTGTTTCCCAAGTATCACTCCAGCGCAGCATATAGAAGTGCAAGTCCGCCCAGTTCCAGCTAATCCCTGGTACATAGGTAATCACAGAACTGGGCTCAAAATAAATGGATCTGCCTGCCTCTGTCACTGCCATACACAGGTCCACATGTTCCTTGGTGTTGAGAAACCTCTCATCCAGAGGCCCCATTTTTTCAAAGACATCCATGCTAACTAACATGCAGTGAAACTCCACCAGTTCCGCCGTGCTTCGCTGCAGTTTAGACAGAGTGTCAACTACCCGCTGCCCCTGGCGAGTCATCTTCTCGCGCAGTCGCCGTCGCCCTTTCACATCGATAATAATGCGAGCCACACCATTGGCAAAGTGAATGGTTTCATGCACAGGCTCATCCTGGCAGGTGAGGGGGCCCACAATGGCAGCATTGGTTTCTTCAGCGCACTGCACCAAAGCCTCTAGCCACCCTGGAGAGACCACAACATCATTGTCAACAAAGGCTACATAGGGCGTCTTGACCTGGGCTAAACCAATATTCCTCGACTGATTAGGCGTGAGCATATGATCTACACGAATCAACTCAAAGGATTTTTCCTTAGCTTGAATCTCCAGGTACTCTTGGACGGGCTTTGGGGAACCACCATCTACATACACCAGTTCAAACGGCAGCTGAGTGTGCTCATAAATACTTTCTAAAGAGGTTTGAGCATAGCTAAACCGTTCTCGTGGCGAGACCACAATTGTGACATTGGGTTGATTCATAGATTCAATATCTTCCAATTTTTCAGTACTCCGATAAAGTATCTATCGCTTACCCTCCTTAAGCTGCACGGGATAGCGGTTTAAGTTCGGCCACAGGCTGGGTCGATTTTTTCTTGAGCTGTGACCACTCCTGATCGGTAAAGTTCTCATGGTAAGAGCGCTCTACGTTGATATTCCAGATATCATGCTCCTCACCGAGAATATTCCTCGCCGCCAGCAAAGCTGAGAGCATGGAATGATCCTGATTGTTATAGCGGTGCATACCGTTGCGTCCTACGGTTTGCAAATTCTCAAAACCGCGAATATAGTCTTCTAGCACCTTTAAGTGACGGCGATACTCGCCGTCGTACACCGGATATGCCTTATATTGACGAATTACACACCCATCCTCCACATCACGTGCTTTCACTCCCAAATTAAGCTTTGCGATTTCCCGAGAAGCAAACTCAATCATCTGGGAGTCGGTCATCTCCCAAATCTCATCCCCCTGGCTGCAAAAATATTCCATACCTAAACAGGTTTTGCTGGGGTCAGGCACCATCGCCACACTCCAGTTTTTGAAGTTTTGAATACGACCTACCTTAAATTCAGGGCTGTGAATATAAAGCCAGTTGTCTGGAAAAAGCCGAACCCGATCGATGACCAAGGAAACAATCAGAAAGTCACGGTATTTTAGGCCACGCGCTGCCTCTAAAACGTAATTAGGGGGCGGGGGATCCATTCGATGGACCAGTGCCGTAATCGGCATTGAACTCACAAAGTGATCGCCCACTAGCTCAAAGTTGCGATCGCCTTGTTTCGCTAGCACCCTAGTCAAACGATTGCCTTCTCGTTCAACGCGCACTACTTCTGTATTAAGATGCACCGGAATCTCATTATCTTCTAAAATTTCTTGGCACCGCTCCCACATCATGCCAGGCCCCAAACGGGGATAGTCAAATGTTTTAATAAGACTTTTCGAATTCTTACTACCAAACAGTGCGTTAATGACAGCTTCCTTCAAAGACAGATTCTTAATCCGCTGCGCCGCCCAGTCTGCTCGAATTTGGTTACAGGGAATCCCCCACACCTTCTCTGTATAGGTCTTAAAAAAGATTCGATACAGCCTTGCTCCGAAACAGTCCGTCACCCAGTCTTCAAAAGTCTGGGGTTCTCCACTCAACCCTAAATATCTTTTGAGCTTTGCTTTCAAATAGCTCATTACAATTAAAAAACTACGAATGAATCCTAAATTTCTCAGGGTCTTGAAAATGGAAATAGGATAATCATAGAACTTACCATCGTAGTAAATTCGGGATAGCCTCGGCGTTTGAATAAAGTCATCCCCTAAAATCTCTTGCCAGATAGCCTTCACTTCACCCACTTTAGTGAAGAAACGATGCCCACCAATATCAAACCTATATCCTTTATAGCTTTCAGTACGGGAGATACCGCCTACTTTATCAGCCTTTTCAAGCACAATAGACTTAACATTATGCTTCATCAACTCGTAACTAGACGTCAACCCTGCCGGTCCACCACCAATAACGATTACAGGAACGGTACTATCTTCTACAGCTCTGGGCTCCATCGGTTATAAACTCCAAATTAGCCAAATATATGTGTGTTCTTAAATCTGTGTTCAACCGAGCCCCGGTTTTCGCAAATCTCGCACTTGTGCTACCTTGAACGACGAACTCCCGACAACACTAAAGGCTCTGGCAGTCGTAGGAAACGCCCTAAACAATGTTGCAATAGGACAAAGGCAAATGCACCTCCTCCATAGAAGAAGTAAAACCAATGCCACGGGATAACGCGTAAGGCAAATAGCAAACCCCGCTTAGCATAGAAAAATCGATAGACATCAACGTTAATCAGCAGTAATCCCAATGCTGTTGCTGCTGTCAACCACCAAAGCCAGGGAAAGAACAAACCAGCTAGCGACGTGCCTATTAGGCCAAATACACCGATCACACTCAAACGATTGGCATAGCTGAGATTTAAATCAGCATCAAAACGGTTTTCACTCAAAAGCAGAGCTGTCCAAGGAAGCGCTCTGTAAAAAAAATCTGCTTTGAGTAGGGATATGGGCTCCCATCGCTTTAGGTGCTTGACTTGAATATCCTTAAAGAGGCGAATATCATAGCCCATTTGCTTAAGGCGATAGCCTAGCTCGATATCTTCAATACAAGGCTTGACATAGTCCTCATCAAAGCCGCCAACTGCTAGAAACACTGAACGGCGAATAGCACCACAGGCCCCCCAAAATGTTGAAGCAATTTCAGAAGAAACTTGATGGGTATAATGATGAAAGAGATTCTTATATTGAGATAAAAAGTTCTCTGCACCTGGCGAATCATCATAGGAGCCAATCAAGGCTGCTAAATCAGACCGCTCTTGAAACCGCTGCTCCACTAAGCTCAATGTGTCTGGATGCAGGGTTACATCCGCATCCATGAAAAAGATGATATCGCCGTGAGCAGTCTGTGCACCAATATTTCTGGCTCGAGCTGGGCCTCCTGACTGCGGCAATCGCAACACCATCGCGCCAAAGTTTTTAGCCACTTGCCAAGAGCCATCCGTATCTCCATCAGAGACAACAACAATCTCATCTGGAACTCGGAGGCTTTGTTTTATGCTAGCCAAACACTCATAAAATCCTTCTCCACCATTATAGACAGGAATTACAACTGAGATGTTGATTGAAGACATGCTCACCTTGAAGCGTCAAATATCAAAAAAACAAATCCATCATTTAGCAAACAAGCTTATTATTTTCTACAAATGAGCAAGCTGAAATGACACTCCATCAAGGAGAAGACTCTTCCGAACCAGAGCCTTCTCCTTAGCTCAAGAGCAAGCAAAGGGCCAAAACACCTTTTTTTTGCGATTCAAAGATGTGAAATCTTGAAATCAGACACAAACGCCATTCTCATCAGAGTGAATAGCGTTAACTCTAATTCAGAGTTAGAAATTTTCTCCTTACTAATATATCCACTTTTATGGCCTTAAATGGACTGCTTGACCAGAAGAAGACTTTTGACAGCCAACAATCAAAATTTAGAACCTTCCCAAAAAGAGTTCACTTCTAGCTAAAAAGCTAAGAAGAGGCCTAAAGCCAGGTTACCTAGAACAGCAAAGATGCACCCAGACAATTTTCTCCATAGAACTAGTAATTATTAAAATCTACTCCATACAAGTTGTATGGTTAGCAGAAGTATTAAAGAACTAATGAATCAAGTTCTTTCGTTGATAATAGGATGACTGAATCGGACTTTCATGAATTTGAGATGAAAGTTCTCTCATCTCAAATTTACAAGCCTATTGCTCTAAAAAGCCGAAAAACACATATCCATAGATATCTTCAGGCTTCTGGCAGGACATCAATGAACATTCCGATGCTGCTTATATTGACCTATCTGTAATACTTCGAGTATGGGAGTATTACAATGAAAAAGCTATGGCAACCATTATGACATCTGTCGTATTCTTCAACTCGACCTTACCCTCAGCTGAAGATTATTACTGATATCTATAAACTACATAAGCCTATAAAACAGTGGTTTCGGGAAATTTAACTTAGGGATTATCAGGTAAAAAAATTATGAGATTTTTTATATTCACCCTTGGCCCAAATATTTTTTAGACTAACTCCCTATCTTCTCTGCAATAGTTAAGGGAATTTCGATACAGAAGTTTGTGCCCTGGCCTACCGTAGATTGGCAATATAGTTTGCCACCATGCATTTCCGTTACAATTTGGTAGCTAATGGACAATCCTAACCCAGTCCCTTTACCTACAGGTTTTGTTGTGAAAAATGGATTAAAAATACTTGCCAAGACATCCTCAGGAATACCACGACCATTATCTGAGATTTCTACAACTAAAGTATTCTGACTCTCCTGCCAACGGGTAGAGATCTCAATTTCTGGCATCTGACCATGGTAATGCTCCAGATCATCAAAAGCATCAACAGCATTCACTAGAATATTCATAAATACCTGATTGAGATGGCTAGCATAGCAATGAATAGTTGGTAATTCGCCATAGTATTTAACAACATTGATGGTAGGTCGTTGTTTACAAGCCTTTAAACGGTGCTTCAAAATGAGTAACGCACTGTCAATTCCTTGATGGATATCCACATCTTTGATGGCAGCTTCATCCACACGGGAGAAGTTCTGCATACTCTGAACGATATCGACAATGCGGTTGGTGCCCATTTTCATGGACGCCATGATCTTAGGTAAGTCCTCTAGGATAAAATCCACTTCAATATCATCGATTTTGTTTTGAATCAGCTGTTCCGGTTCAGGGTAATGCTGTTGGTACAGCGTTAGTAACTCCAGAAGTCCCGTAATATAGTTTTGCATTGGCTCTAGATTGCTAGAGATAAAGCCCACTGGGTTATTAATTTCATGGGCAATACCCGCTGCTAACTGACCCAAGCCAGCCATCTTCTCACCCTGCACCAATCGAGCTTGAGTGCTTTTTAACGTTTCTAAGGTTTGGTTTAATTTTGCAGTCTGCTGCTGTGTCTTCCTCAACAGCTCTGCCTGCTGTAAGGCTATGCCCAGTTGAGTGCCAACTTGGGCCAGTAAGCCCACCTCATCATCATCCCAATAGCGAGGCTTAGACGTTTGATAGGCCACCAGCAAACCCCAAAGTTTTTCACCTTGGGAAATGGGCACAAAAACCTCATTACGTGGTAGCTGACCGTCTTGATCAGGTCTAGAAAATACATCTTGAATGATGGCCTGATTTGGCACAGCAGGTTGCCAGCCATCCACAATGGAGTCGGCGACAAAGGCCCCGCTCCAGTCAGCATTAAACCGATAGATAGCGACTCGATCTACTTCAAGCAGTTGACGCACCTCTTGGGTCGTTGTCGTGAAAATTATGTCAATGTCTAACGATTGACGAATTTTATCAATGGTCATGGTCAGCGCGCGCTGACGGTCTGTGGCTTTTTGTAAAGCTGCGGCTTGATCACGCACCCGGGCAACGGCCTCTGCTTGATTCAGGGCCACCCCTAACTGAGTACTTACTTGAGCTAAGAAGTCAATTTCATCGGTTTCCCAATGGCGCGGGCGAGAATTTTGACAAGCGGCCAATAACCCCCACAGCCGATTACCTTCCATGATCGGCACAATCATATAGGCACGAGCATCGGAATCAGCCAATAGTCTCATGTGGTGGGCTTTATAGTCAGTCTGATAGATATCATCAACAGCTAATGTTTCTTGGCGCGCATAACGACCTCCCTGGGTCTCCATTAAATAGGGATCTTGATTAATCCCTTGCGACCCGACTAACACAGGCCAGCCATCGGCTACAGATTCCGCCACAAACTGACCACTCCAGTCAGCGTTAAATTGATAAATAACAACTCGGTCAGTTTTAAATAATGATTGGATACTTTTGGTAGTCGTATCAAAGATCTCTTCAATTTGCAGAGAATCACGAATTGCGTTAATCGTCTGGGACAATAGCTGCTGTTGTTCAAGCGCTAGCTCACGCGAAGAAACATGAGCCAACTGAGCTGCTTGCAACCGTAACTGCTCCACCTGACTCCATTGCTCAAGGGCCACACCCAAATGCTTAGCAATCTGATCGATAAATTCAATCTCAGACAACTGCCACTGTCGAGGACCTTGACAATGATGAATACAGAGTAGTCCCCATAATTCATCACCATTCATAATGGGTGAGACCACATTGGCCTTAATACCCAAACGCTCTAATTTTTGAACATCGTCATTCTGGATATCACCCTCAAAGATGTTATGGGAGATGTACATGCGTCCTTCCTGATAAAGTGGAGCATATCTCTCACCAAAATGTCGATCATAGACTTTCTCTTCTAAGATCGATGAAATGCCTTCACCACAGTCTTCAGCAACAAACTGCCCTTCCCAATATTGTTCGTTTTGGAAGAAGAAAATACCCACCTGATCTGCTTTCAGCAGATGCCTAACTTCTTGAGCAGTGGTTTGGAAAATGGTTTCTAAATCCAGGGATTCACGAATACGGGTAATCACACCTGTCAGAGATTTTTGTTGTTCAGTTTGATAGCGTAGCTGCTCTAGCAGCTTAAGCTGTTGCAAGGCAAAGCTTAAATACTCAACAATTTTCTGAACAAATTTAATATCATCTAAACTCCAATGGCGAACATGCTCACACTGATGAACGCACAGTAATCCCCAAAGCTGCTCACCTTGCGAAATAGGAACAGCAAGGCTTGCCCTGACCTCAAATCGTTCTAAAACATTGATATAGTCGCCACTCAGCTGAGTCGTGTAAATATCGGTTATGATCTGAACTTGTCTTTCATCATACTGATCGGCAAATTGTGTCTCAAAGCTATGCTCATATACTCGCTGAGTTAAAACAGAGCGCCAATCCTCTGATACATCTTCAGAGACAAACTCTCCCTCCCAATCTTGATCAGGCGTGAATTGGAATATAGCAACTCGATCGGCTTCTAAAAGCTGTTTAATTTCAGTGGTAACAGATTGAAATAAGACGCCTATATCAAGGGACTGGCGAATCTTGCTAATGGTTTTAGCAATAGCTTTTTCGCGATTAATATTATTGGAAAACACCTTCGTTTGAGAATACGATTGAGAAATATTCTCTGTCTGTTGTACTGAGTCCTTGAGCCGTTCAACAATTTGCTGAACCAAACCAATTTCTTCAGCAGACCACAATCGGGGAGACTGGCAGTGATGCAGACACAATATTCCCCATAAGGACCGATGTTTGAGAATGGGCACCGCCAAACTAGCTCGCACCTGTAGTTGTTCTAGAATATCTACATGCTGAGGGCTTAAATCAGCGGTGTAAATATCTGCTACAGCCTCTACATGCCCCAGATGATACTGAACTTGTCCATCTCCAAAATATTCATAGCATTCTTCTGTGAGCAAGGACCCACACCCTTCAACCACAGCTTCAACAATGAACTCACCGTGCCAGCTTTTATCTGGATAAAACCGAAAAATAGAAACGCGATCTATATTCAGAAGCTGTCTAACTTCTGTTGTCGTATCTTTAAAGATAGTGTCAAGATCTAATGGGTGACCAGAATCACAAAGGTTATCTGCCAAATCCTTTTCTTTCTGGGAGTCCCCAGCGGCAACCGTTTGGTAACTGATGGGTTGTTTTGCGTTGCTAAATCTGGGGATGGATTGCATTTCATCCGAGCCTGTTAATACCTTTTTCCTTAGGGATGTAGATATTCAGAGAATTTACACTATAAAGTGTTAGCCAAAAAAGTGTTAGCAAACTCACTCATTGTAGATTCAAGCATCCCATAACCTGGCAGTGGCACCTTTGGACAGACCGGATCAAAGCGTTGATAGTTCCATAGTTCGTAAGCCTAGACATTCCGGTAACGAGAGGTCAGTGGGAAGATCTAGTGGGCGGCACCTCAGTAAAATACGGCCTCAGTCTGTTAAAACGATGCGATGATGAGGATGACTTGACTATGCAGCCTCATTAGTATGGTTATTCGAAAAACCGTCTCCTTCAACCAGATTGAACTGTCATATCTAGACTGGCAAACTGATGGTGAACCCGTTTTGCTGCTCCATGGGTTAGCGGATCATGCCTTGGGTTGGTCAGCAGTGGGAGAGCACATAGCCCAGCACTATCATCCGGTTGCTGTGGATATGCGAGGACATGGGCAAAGCAGTAAACCCAATGACGGTTATGACTTTGATACGGTGATGGGCGATCTGGTACAGCTGATGGAGCATCTGGGCTGGTCAGCAGCTCACATTGTCGGACATTCCTGGTCAGGGAAGGTGGCCACCTACTGGGCCACCCGGCAACCGGAGCACTTTTTGACGATGGTGTTGGTAGACCCAATTTTTGTATATGGGATGCCGGGCATTTTTCGACTGACATTTCCACTATTTTATGGGATCCTGCCGTTTTTAAAGGGCATGGGACCGTTTGCAGATTGGGATGCTGCTATCCAACAGGGCAAACAAATGAAGCAGTACCGAGATTGGAATAGTTTACAGGAAGCTGTTTTTCGGGAGAGTTTGGCAGAGAACCCAGATGGGACTATGGGTAGTAAGTTCACTAAGGCCGCACGGGATGAGATTTTTGATGCGGTGTTGCGAGTACCGGGACTGACCCAGGAGATTCAGGTGCCCAGTTTGTTTATGCAGCCGCAAGCTGGTGTAAATCGGTTTGACTGGCAGCTAAAGCCTTATCGGAAATATTTAAAGAATTTGAGGGTTGAGACAATTCCTGGAAACCATTGGGCATTTTTGGTTGAACCGGAAAATTTTAGCAAAACATTGATTGATTTCCTAGCGTAAAAGATTTTTTGTAGGGGCGCACAGCTGTGCACCCCTACAATCCTGGTTATGAATGCATGTCAGCTGTGGCTCGTTGACGCTGGCGAATGTCATCAAGTTGGGCATCGGGAATCGCGGCAATCAGTTTCTGGGTATAGGGCTTTTGCGGGGTGTTGTAAATCTCCTCAGCAGGACCAATTTCTTCTACTCGCCCCTGATTCATGACCATGATGCGATCGCTAATAAATTTCACCACACTCAGATCGTGGGAAATAAAGATGTAGGTAAGCTTAAAGTCCTTTTGTAGATCTTTGAGGAGGTTAAGGACCTGGGCCTGTACTGAAACATCCAAGGCGGAAACCGACTCATCACAGATGATAAATTTAGGTTCACAGGCCAGGGTACGGGCAATGCAGATGCGCTGACGCTGACCACCGGAAAACTCATGGGGCATACGACGCAGGGCACTGGCATCCAACCCCACCCGCTCTAACAGATGGATAGCCCGTGCTTGGCGCTCCGCCTTAGTGCCCCCCAAACCGTGAATTTGCATGGGTTCTATGATGGCGGCACCGATCGTCTGGCGGGCGTCTAAAGACCCGTAGGGGTTTTGAAACACAATTTGCATTTCTCGACGGAGACGACGCATAGCCTCAGCATCAAGATCTAGAACAGACTGTTTATCAAATTCAATCAGGCCGGATGTGGGGTCAATAAGACGCAACAAACAACGGCTCAGGGTGGATTTACCACAGCCGGACTCCCCCACTAAACCTAGTGTTTCGCCAGGGTAAACCTCAAAGCTGACAGCATCCACAGCACGAAACTCTTCTCTTTTCCCAAACAACCCTGCCCGCATGGGAAACGCCTTGGTTAAGTTCTGGACCCGTAAAAGAGGCGTTTGCTGCACCAATGTTTGACGATGCTGTTCAATTTCGTGGGGGCTGACCTCAGCGAGTAACTCAGCTTTCTCAGCTTCTGTCCTCACTTTGGCAACAATTTTCCCAGCCTCTGTCCCTGACCCCACTTCCATAAAGTCGCTTACGGTTGGCAATCGACGCAGCTGTTGCTGCGGTCTGGGTCGACAGTTTAATAACCCTTGGGTGTAGGGATGCTGCGGGTTGGCAAACAGATCATAGACTGGGGCAATTTCCACCAGGTCACCTTTATACATGACAGCGACCCGATCGGCAATCTCCGCCACCACCCCCATATCGTGGGTAATAAACACAATTGCCGTTCCCCGCGAGGCTTGTAAATCACGCAGCAGGTCAAGAATGGTGGCCTGAATGGTAACATCCAGAGCTGTGGTGGGTTCATCGGCAATGAGGACAGCCGGATCGCCTGCAAGTGCGATCGCAATCATCACCCGCTGCTGTTGCCCACCCGAAAGCTGATGGGGATAGCGCCCTAATATCTGTTCAGGCTCAGGCAGTTTGACCTCGGCACATAGCTCCAGTGCCCTAACCTTAGCCCCTTGACGATCGAGGTCCTGATGTAATCGTAAGGCCTCAATCAGCTGGTCCCCACAGGTATATACCGGATTGAGGGATGTCAGCGGCTCCTGAAAAATCATGGAAACCAATTTGCCCCGATACTGTCTGCGCTCTTCACGGGAAAGCTTAAGCAGATCCACCGGTTGCGCATCCGACAACGAGGGATCTCGAAACCAGATTTCTCCCGATTGTCTTGTGCCTGATGCCAGCAGCCCAATTAAAGCTAGGGATGTCACCGACTTACCCGACCCCGACTCACCGACAAGACTCAATGTCTCACCTGCGGTTAGGGAAAACGAAATAGACTTAACCGCTGACACGTCACCGGCCTTGGCTGGGAATGTCACAGAGAGATTTCTAACATCAAGAATGGGAAGAGGCATATCGAGTCTGATAAGTAATGGGCAGAGACCAGGGCGACTTTTTCATTACCATTACACAATGTTTAGGGCGTTATTTATGTATTTGTTGTCCCGATTACAGGCTCTTTTTTTACTTTTGTCATAGAAATACGAAAAATTTGACATGTTGTTACGTGTATAAATTTACTCATTCTTTCTGAGATAGTTAATGTAGCGTTTGTTCTCAGGAACCACGTTAAAAGTTTAGGGTTTTTACACACGTCTCCCTAAAACTCTTCTCTGCTACTAGGAGTCATTTATGATTCGTCAACGATTTTTTTTCAGGCGACGCTTCCGCAGAATGCTGGCAATTATCTTTGCCCTCACACTCACGGCTGTGTTAGTCAACTGTGGTGGCACTCCCGATAGTGCCGGTGATACGCCTGGGGGTGACGAAGTAACCGCTACAACAACAGATACAGGCACCCTAGTGTTTGGTTCAGGAGGGCAGCCCGATAACCTCTCTTCCGGCGATGTTACGGATGGGGACTCCTTATATGTGCAGCTACAGATTTACAACCACCTGATGGGTAACGAGCCAGGCTCAACCGAACTTGTTCCTGAGCTAGCCACCGAATGGACCGCGTCTGAAGATGCCTTGACCTGGACCTTTAAGCTACAGGAAGGCATTAAATTCCATGATGGCACTGATTTTAACGCTGAGGCCGTAGTTTTTAACGTCAACCGCTGGTGGGACCCTGATTTTGAGTACGGTTTCCGCGACGAAGGTAAGCTATACGAAATTTGGAGCTACCTCTTTGGCGGGTTTAAGGGCGACGAAGCATCCGTTCTAGCCGACGTCAGCGCCGTGGATGACATGACCGTTGAGTTCAAGCTAGTTGAACCCTTCGCTGCGTTTCCAGCTGCGATCGCATCCGCCTATTTTGGCATTGCCAGCCCCGCCGCAATTCAAGAATCTGGAGCAGACTACGGCACCCCCTCTGGTTTAGCCATAGGTACCGGACCGTTTGTATTTGAAGAATGGTTGAGCGGCGATCGCATTACCCTGACTAAATTTGACGACTATTGGCAAGAAGGACTGCCCAAAGTTGATCAGCTCGTCATTAGCTTTATTGAAGATCCTGCGGCTCGACTGGCACAGCTGCGAGCCGGAGCCCTTGACTTTACCGTTGACCTCACCCCCGACCAGCTGGCAGAAATCGAAGCAGATGCCAATGTGGAAGCGGTGTTCCGTCCCTCCTTTAACGTAGGTTTTCTAGCGCTGAATCCCAGCTACGAACCGCTATCAACACCAGAGGTGAGACAAGCCATTGCCCAGGCCATCAACAAGCCTGCCATTGTTGAAGCATTTTGGGGAGAGTTGGGTGTGACTGACGCCCATTTTATCCCCCCTTCCATGGAAGCCTTTACCAGCGATAGCGTGGGAGATTATGAGTACGATCCGGAGGCAGCTAAGGCTGCACTCGCAGCAGCAGGCTATCCCAATGGCTTTGACCTGGAACTGTGGTATATGCCAGTCAGTCGGCCCTATTTCCCTAATCCGAAACCGATCGCCGAAGCCTTTGCCGCAGAACTCAGCCAAATCGGTATCACAGTGAATTTGCAAACCAAGGACTGGGCAGCCTATTTAGAAGATCGCAACACACCACCTGGGTATCAATCCTTTATGCTAGGTTGGACCGGTGACTACGGTGACCCTGACAACTTTCTGTACTCTCACTTTGGCCCTGGCGCAACGCAAGATTTAGGTAACTACGAGAGTCCTGAAATGTTTGAGTTGCTTAACAAGGCCCGGGCTGAAACGGAACCAACAGAGCGCGAAAAACTGTACCAAGATGTGGATACGATGTTGTTTGATAAGGCATTGCGGATTCCCATCGTGCACTCTCAGCCGCTACTGGCTCAGCGCGTGGGTCTAGAAGGCTGGAGTCCCAGTCCACTGGGGAATGAACCTTTTCCTGCGGTGGAGAAGCCTTAGGGCAGTCTTTAAAGACAATGACCCGAAAGGTGGTCTTGATCTTAAATTAGCCCACTCTACGAGAAGCCGCTTTGGCGTTTACATCCTAAGTCCTTCTCCCTGGGGGAGAAGGACTTTGAGAGTGATCTGAAAAAGCTTTTCCCTCAGATAGCAAAAATTAAGTCATCTCCCCTTCTCCCTGGGGGATAAGGGGCAGGGGGATAAGGGCTTATCCAAGGTAGACATACCTTTCAAAACATTACCTGCTTCAAAAGTAAGACCAGCCCCATCCACTTTACTCACCCCACGTACCCTCAACAGAATCTCCATGGGTAGATATATTCTCAAACGCTTACTCCATCTAGTCCCAGTACTGCTGGGCATTTCACTCCTAGTCTTTGCTTTTTTACATCTGATTCCCGGCGATCCGGCCTTAGTTTTATTGGGTGACCGTGCTAACCCTGACCAGGTAGCCGCTCTGCGAGAGCGCATGGGCCTCAATGAACCGCTACCGCTACAATATCTATCCTTCCTGGGCAGCTTGTTAAAGTTTGATCTAGGCGAGAGTATTTTTACCGGCATCCCCATTTGGGATGAGATTAAGCTACGATGGCCTGCCACATTTGAGCTGTCCGTCTCAGCCATGCTCATTGCTCTTGTATTGGGTATTCCTGCTGGAGTAATCGCCGCTGTTCGCAAAAACAGCTGGATCGACAATCTCACCATGAGTGGCTCGCTGCTAGGAGTCTCGATGCCAGTGTACTGGCTGGGATTATTGCTGGTCTATCTCTTTGCCGTCAATTTGCAATGGCTGCCACCCAGCGGTCGTATTGGCATTGAGACAGGTTTAGCCTTTGAACCGATCACCGGCTTTTTTATCTTTGATGCCCTGGTTCAGGGTGACTTTGCCGCATTAAAAAACATTTTGTCTCATCTAGTGCTGCCTGCTATTACCCTCAGCACCATCCCCCTTGCTATTTTGGCACGGATTACCCGCAGCGCTATGTTAGAAGTTCTCTCTCAGGACTATATCCGTACAGCTAGGGCTAAGGGGTTGGTAGAACTGTTTGTCATTGGTAAACACGCCCTAAAAAATGCCATGCTGCCTGTGGTTACAATTGTGGGTTTGGAGTTTGGCACCCTTTTAGGGGGAGCAATTTTAACAGAAACAATTTTCTCTTGGCCCGGTATTGGCAAATGGATTTATGAGGGCATTTTGCAGCGCGACTACCCAGTAGTCCAAGGTGGTGTTATATTTGTGGCCTTTGTTTTTGTCTTGGTGAACTTGATTGTGGATATTTCCTACGCCTTCCTAGACCCCAGAATTCAATACAAGTAGAGACATTTCCATCAGTTTTTTTGTACCAACCCCCTGTTTTATCCCACCATCATGACGCCCGTTACCGCCACTAGACGCATTCCCAAATTCCTCAAAAATCGTGCCGTGCAGCGATTCTTGGAATCAACCTCTGGACTCATTGGTCTAGGCATCACAATTTTTATTGTGCTGGCTGCCCTATTAGCTCCGGTGCTCAATCCCTACGATCCGGCCTCCGATCGCAACTATGCCATTCGGTTACAGGGGCCTAGCTTAGAGCACTGGTTTGGAGCGGATGGTCTGGGACGGGACATTCTCACCCTAGTCTGGTACGGTCTCAGGACATCGCTGGTGATTGGCCTGGTGTCGGTTCTGATTGGTTTATTGATCGGGGTGACGCTAGGGTTATCAGCCGGTTACTTTCGGGGGTGGGTCGAAACGGTGATTGGCTGGATCACGGATGTACTGCTAGCGTTTCCGTCAATTTTGCTTGCGATCGCAGTCGTCACCGTCACTGGCCCTAGTGTCCTCAGCGTCATGTTTGCCGTTGGCGTTGTTCAGGTACCCAAGTTTATACGCCTGACCCGTAGCATGGTGCTCTCACTACGGGAACAAGAATTTATCCAAACTGTTCGGGCATTTGGCGCTAAGTCACCCCGAATTGTTTTCTTGCACATATTGCCCGCCAGCTTAGCCCCCCTCGTAGTACAGGCAACATTGGCCATTGGCACCTCTACTTTAGAAGCTGCCGGTTTAGGGTTTTTAGGGTTAGGCGCTCAGCCCCCTACACCAGAACTGGGCACAATGTTATCTGATGCGTTTAAGGGTGGCTATTCCCTCTCAGCTCCCTGGACCATTGTTTTTCCAGGGTTGTTTATTACCCTGACTGTTTTGGCCTTTAACCTACTGGGCGATGGGCTGCGAGATGCGCTAGATCCTAAAGGTAGTCGTTAGGCTGTGATCAGGCTCTGAGGCATTTTGTGCACCAAAAGCATCCACCATCTGTTGATGGGTAAACGATGGCTCACCATGTGCAAGCGTATAACAGCACACTTCGTGGTAGGCGTTTTCATCAAAGACGATGTGAGTCGTCAGGCTGATTTTTTAGTTTCAGCACCATAGGGATGAAGCCAATACCGTTTTTGACTTGTCTCTCCCCGGCTGCACGAAAGCCCAACTTCTCGTAAATCGGCACCGCATACGACGACGAATTTACGCTGATTTCTGAAAGCCTTGACCGATTGGCTCGGCAAATCTGCAAAGCCTGGCGCAGAAGTTCTTTAGCAATTCCCCGATACTGAAATTCTGGCGTGACGAAAAGCAAGGAAATATGATGATGGTCTCGCATTTCAATCACCCCCACAATCTTGTCTTGATCCAAAGTGATGAGGCTGAAATGATTGGTTTGAGCACGTGTTCGAAAGGCATTCGACTGAATATAGCGGTGAAACTCTTGAACCCCTTCAGATGAACATTCCGGGGCAACAAACTCATTGAAACCACGAGCCACCAATTCACTGACTTCACGTGTATCTGTTACGTTCAAAGGTCGGTAAGTAAGCGCCTTATCCATCGCTGGTGAGAAAAGCCTTCCATTTGGTATGCTCAGGCTCTTATACGGCAAACATTTGCCATTAATGCATACAGCTGAATCAACTTTTTTACCGTCAATAGTTTTGAGACTGACCATGCAGGCAGTTGGCCATGGGTCTAACTCAAATGTAAAGAGTGCGATCGCAACCTCCAGCTCATCGACGTTCCCCCCTTCAGAGCTGAGAATCTTCCCAAACTTCTGCCTCAACGCATCACTGGCAAGAGTAATTGGATCCATCGCCTGTGAATTCTGCTGTTCAGGGTGACTAATTAGATCAATCTTTGCAACTTGAACCCCTTGTCTTTTACAGTCTTCTCCTAAATGAGGATGCAAATAGCATAGACCGCTAACACCATGGTGAGCAGTACTTTGAGCCACACTACGAAGCCGTTTTACACTAATCACGACATGAAATAACCTATGAAGTACAGACGTTCGACAGCTAACCTCCGACCGAGTACTTTCTCGCAACTGGACGAGCAATCTCGCCTTCTTGGGCTAGTGAGGAGAGAAAGAGTGTAAGGTCAGAAACGTTATAATGGCGAGACGTATCTAACAAAAAATCAAGTTTGCCATCGCGATCTAAATCTCCAGCCCAAAGCAAACTAGGTCCGGTCCAATCACAACAGTTGTCCAACCTATATTCCTGCTTCTTGCCCTCCCCATCCTCAGAAAACGTCAAAATAGTCTGTAGCGTGTCTGCTGAATCAACCTCAGTCAATTGAAATCGATAGTGAATGGGTATTTTTGATGCTTCATCGGCATTTAGAACAACGCTTAACGAAGACAGACGATCTTGCTGTGGTAAATGTCTAGGAACCGTTACGGACCCGGCAAAAACTGTTTTAACCATGCCAGAGGTTAAAAAGTCTGGGCCTTTGACCAGAAACATTGACATCGCATCGTTATCGATGACAATCTCCTTACCTGTAAACTCATCTCCTTCCATATCCAGAATGCCATCTCGGATCGTATTGACAGTAATGGTTGTCGGCAACAACTCAAACCCATCATCGGTGACAAATAGGCTCCACCACTGCCCCCCAGATGCTGCGACAACTTCATCACCATGGTATTTACGCACTTGCAGTAGCTCATAGGGCAGCGTTTCATCATTGAGACTGGGCAAGGATGCAGTAGCGATCGCACCATCAATATTCGCCGGGAAACCTGCTTCTGCCAGGGAAGTATCCAGAGATAAACGCGTTATCGCTGACATCGGAGTGCTGGAAGTGATTTCTTGGGCTGAGACATGGCTACAGGCCGCTAGCCCCAGACACCCCAGGCTAGCTAGTAATTGACGATACATTTATCTACCTCATTAGAGCACTCTTAATTGGGTACCGATGCAGCCTGATAAATTATCACCTAATTAGCTGGTTGAGCGGAGTCGAAACCAGCGGTGTTAGGGACGTTTACTTTCGGCTATCTACTTATTTTCAAATGTAACTTTTTAATCAACAGCCAGCTCAGCACAATAGTAAACAACCTTTAAGACAATTCTAATCTGGCCTATATCTCAAATCTAGAGGGTCACGTTAACGTGGGACATAACTGATTTGGTATCGTACGCGGTGAAATAACCATGGTTGTAACCTCGTCATCCCCGTCCATTGCTGAGTGGCTGGGTCCAGAAGCTGATGATCTACTGGGCTACACAGCTAAAATTCCTAAAAGTCAACTACATCTGCCTGGAGCTGACTGGGTAGATCGCATTTTTACCCAGACCGATCGCAACCCACAGGTATTGCGGAGCTTACAGCAGCTATATAGTACTGGACGCCTTGCAAATACAGGCTACCTGTCAATTTTGCCTGTAGATCAAGGCATCGAGCATTCAGGAGCGGCCTCGTTTGCGCCCAATCCCATTTATTTTGACCCACAAAATATTATTGAGCTTGCGATCGCAGGCAGCTGCAACGCCGTTGCCACTACCCTGGGTGTCCTGGGCATGACATCCCGCAAATATGCCCACAAGATTCCCTTTATCGTCAAGCTTAACCACAACGAACTACTCACCTACCCTAACCAGTTTGACCAGCTGATGTTTGCCTCTGTGGAACAAGCCTGGAATCTGGGAGCCGTTGCCGTTGGCGCAACCATCTATTTTGGCTCACCTGGGGCGGCAAAACAGATTCAAGACGTTAGCAAGGCCTTTGCCCGCGCCCATGAGCTAGGTTTAGCAACAATCTTATGGTGCTACCTGCGTAGCAGCGTCTTTAAACAAGATCAAGACTATCACCTCTCCGCTGACCTGACTGGGCAGGCAAACCACCTGGGCGTCACCATTGAAGCCGATATTATCAAGCAGAAGCTACCGCTCAACAACGGTGGCTATAAAGCAGTTACCCAGGCAACCGGCGAAAAATATGGCAAAACCCACGATTTAGTCTATTCAGAACTGACTACGGAGCACCCCATCGACTTAACTCGCTACCAAGTACTCAACTGCTATGCCGGTCGTGCTGGGTTAATTAACTCAGGCGGTGCATCAGGGGAAAATGACTTTGCTGAGGCCGTGCGGACTGCAGTCATTAATAAACGAGCCGGTGGTTGCGGACTTATTTCTGGACGTAAGACATTTCAGAGAGATTTCAAAGAAGGAATCAAACTGTTTCACTTAATTCAAGATGTCTATCTAGACAATGACATCACCATCGCATAACAACATCAGATAGGTGCAATGGCATTGGCCGATGAGTTTCTGATCAACCAATGCCTCTCATCTTGTAAGTGTCCCCTGAGCGGAGTCGAAGGGGACTTTTTCGTGGGGGTTGGCTTCGACTTCGCTCAGCCAACATTCAGCCAACATATTTTCTGGGACGGTTACTTAATATTTATATTTGTTCCCCAGATCTACAAAAAATCTTAGACTCTTCACAATCTTAAGCAAGCGGCACATTTTCTCAAATAAAAGGGTAAATATAGGGTTTTATCTATGTATTCTTGATTCTTTCCAGATATTTATCAGGGTCGTATGTATTTATATTTGTATTTACCACAATCACCACTAATTAAAGTAATTCCCATCAAGTCCGATCCTCACAGTAGGCGCTTGCCAGTTCATGCTTAAGCAGCCAAAATCATGTTCCAGTGTCCATTTGTCCATATTCTGAAACAAAAGGAATTGATTAGGACTCTGTACCCCCATGCTCGCTGCTCATTAGTCTCCTAGGGAATGGAGTATGAAATACAAACCAATCATACTGTCAGCTGCAATTGGCGCACTGCTAGTTTGGATAGGGTTGCTAGTAAAAGGGCGTTCAGTTAATGGTGCCCCCCATGTGCTCTATCAAGGGCATCTATCGGAGCAACTTCAACAGGATTTAAGTGTCAACGAAACTGTTCTTAAAAACCGACAATCGCTACAACCGTCTTCTAAGGAACTCGCCCAAGAATTAAAGCAGATAGATCAACTGCACGGTGAGCTTCAAAATATTCCTAACTTTCTGAGCAATCGGAGCAGTCAGCAACTGCAAGGAATTTTGGATGACTATGGCGACAGTGTCACTGCAAAAGCTAAACTTGCAGAACAGTTTCAAGCACAGAACTTAGTTATAAAAGATACGCTATCGGCCCTACTCACCTTAAATAAAGACATTAAGACAGCAGGTTCTGAAAAGGTGGGAAAACAGGCTTATCCCGCTGTCACAGACCTGCTCGAACAGATCGTAATCTATACTTTTGCGCCAAGCGAGGTATCACTCACTGAACTTCAGGGCCAAATTGACCAGTTGCAGGCGTTGGTGGATGCTGGCAATGTTCGCGATCGCGACACCGCCGAGAGGGTGCTCAATTACTCCCGCATTATCTTAGAACAGAAACCTCAGATCGATCAGCTTAGCCAATCGCTATTAGCATTACCCACCACACAACAGTTACAGAATCTATCTAATACCTATGAAGACGCTTACTCTAAAGCCCATACCAGGGCTAAACTGTTTCAACTAGCCGCTCTGCTATGGAGCATCGGCATGGTGGGGGTTCCCATCTATTTCAAGCTGAAAAAGCAACAATCCCATAAAGCTGAAAAAATCACCAATTTTCTATCCGAGAGCCTGGATGATGCCTTTATCGATGTCGATAATCAGTGGGTCATAACCTATGCTAATGCCCATGCCGCAAAAGATTTAGACAAGTCACCAGACGAACTCATCGGCCAAACACTCTGGAGTGCATTACCGCCAGAGCTTGGCAAAGACCAGAAACATTATTACAAGGCAGCGTTTAATCAACAGTCTACGGTGACATTTGAGGCTCGCCTCACCTCGAAGGCCCGCTGGCTTGAGTTCCGCCTTAGCCCCAGCATGGATGGGCTTTCGATATTTTGGAAAGATATCAGCACCCATAAGAAGGCCGAGTTTCAACTGGCCCTGAGCCTTGAAGCCAATGATGAAGCCCTAAGAAAAGCTCACGAAGCCCAGAAAAAAGCAGAAGCAGAGCGTCTAAAAGCAGAAGTAGAGCGTCTAAAAGCGGAAGAAGCCAGCCAGGCCAAAAGTGAATTTCTTGCCAATATGAGCCATGAGCTACGCACACCGCTCAACGCTATTATCGGTTATAGCGAAATGCTTGAGGAAGATGCAGAGGATTTGGGTCAAGATGGCTTTATCCCTGAACTACAAAAGATTCATGGTGCTGGCAAACATCTCTTGGGCCTGATCAACGATGTTCTAGATCTCTCTAAAGTGGAAGCTGGTCGCATGGAGATGTATTTAGAAACATTTAACATCAAACCTTTGGTGCAGGATGTAGCCGCAACAATGCAGCCGATGATCGCAAAGAATAACAATACTTTAAAGATTCAATATTCAGATGATATTGACAAGATGCATGCAGACCCGGTTAAGGTCCGACAAAGTCTCTTTAACCTGTTGAGTAATGCCAGTAAATTCACTCAAAATGGCACCATTACCGTCAATGTGACTTCAACCCAGACTGACAATAACAGCTACATAGACTTTTGCATTCAAGATACGGGTATTGGCATGATGCCAGAGCAGTTACAAAAAGTCTTTAATGCTTTTTCTCAAGCAGATTCTTCAACCACCCGAAAATATGGTGGCACCGGACTTGGGCTCACGATCACTAAACGATTTGTCCAGATGATGGGAGGTAACGTCAATGTCCAAAGTGAAGTTGGCAAAGGCACAACATTCACGATACAAATCCCGAAAACTATTCAGGAAATAACCCGCCCCTTATCGGACAAAATTATAACTGAGCCAACCATAGAATCCACCAGTCCCACACCACATACCAATGGACATAGCCCAGAATCGACCGCTGACATTCTCAATTTCTCTTTAATAAAAGCACCCTGTTCGGGATGTGTATTGGTTATCGATGAGGATACAACAACCTGTGAGTTGATTTGGAAAACCCTGGTTAGTCAAGGTTTTTTTGTTGTTTTAACCCACAATAGTCGCAAGGGGGCAAAAATGGCCGATCAGCTCTTACCTGACCTGATCATCCTGGATCCAATGATATTGGATATGAATGGTTGGCGAATGATTGAGGCCATCAGACAAAATTCTAACCCCAGGAAGACGCCTATCATTTTACAGACTTCAAAAGCAGCGCAGAATCATGGTGTTTCTCCAGATGCTGCGGATTATTTATCTAAACCCATCAATCCTGAAATACTATTAACGGTCGTTAACAAGTACCTACAGGAAAGCGACCCAACCATTCCTGCATTAATTTAATTCTCTCTCACTGCAATCGCATGACTCAGACAATCCAAAATAGTGGGTGTAATATCTGTGAGATCATCCACATGACTAAATTTGTTAGCCGCAGGGCCAACCACCCATAACGGTACGGCATTGAGGGTATGGCATTTTGTAGATAAGTCTTCTACATTGCCATGGTCACTGACCACAATGAGTGTTGCATCTGCGGCTAAGGCTGCAATGACGGCAGCCAGGAACCGATCAATCCGCTGCAATACGGTTACGGCTCGGTCATAGTGTTGGGCATGGCCTGCATAGTCGCTGAGATAGCACTCAAACAAGGTGACGCTATGGCTGTTGCCCAGTGCTGCTAGATAGTTACCCGCCACCTCAGGGGTAATGGGTGGTGTAGCCACACCCCGAGAGCTGGCGATTTCTCCCGTAATATCCCAAAAAATTGCTTCTCCTGCTTCATATTCGTACTGCATACGAAACGGCAGCCCTGCGGTCATATTCAACAGCGTACAGACGGAATAGCGCCATCGCCGCTGAGCAATGGCTTCAAAGTAAGCCGGGGAATAGAGGTTCGCTAGGGTGGCTGTTTCTCCCAGGGCGAGTACCTGTTTGAACAACCCATAGGGTTCAATCAGCTGACGCAGGGAGCCATTGGCAAAACCGGTCTGGTGCTTCCCGCGAAACCTGGCAGCATTGTGGCCTGTGTAAATGGTGGTTTGCCCGGTGGCGCTCTGGGGAAGTCCTGGCACCCCCAGGGTGGCGTCTATGGGTTTGAGCAATAGGTTAGGGTGTTGGGCATAGGCCCCAGCCAGCAAGGGTTGGCTGCACAGGGATTGCCAGTGGGGCATCGCGGCAGGATTACTCACAGGGTTATGGGGTCCAGGGGTGCCTAAACCTAGACCATCTAAAAACAACAGAATGAATTGGGGTTTGCCCATTGTCTGGTGTTGGGTGAGCCTATCCCCCTCCTATGCTGTTGCCAGTATCGGTTTCTTTAAGTGAATTTGATTAGCCTCGGCCCAGGTGTGGAGATCGGAGAAGCTGCGATCGCGATATTTCCCATACCGTTCTCGCTTATTACGAATCCGCTGGGGTAATGCTGGAAAAATACCAAAGTTTGGCGGCATCGGCTGAAAATGCTTAGGTTCTGCAGAGCTAATAAAGTCAAACAGCGCCCCCATCATTGTCGTCACCGGCAGCGACACCAGGGGCAGCCCCAACACAGACCGAGCGGCATTGGTGCCCGCTAACCAGCCCCCTGCACAGGCGGCTGTGTACCCTTCAGTTCCCACCAGCTGACCGGCTGCAAACAAGTTGGCCCGCTGATGAAACTGCAGCGCACTGCTCAACAGTTCCGGTGAATTGATAAAGGTGTTGCGATGCATCACCCCCATGCGGACAAATTCAGCATTCTCCAGACCTGGAATCATTCGAAATACTCGCTTTTGTTCGCCCCAGCGCAGATTTGTCTGAAACCCAACCATATTCCACAGCTGACCACCTTTATCTTCCTGGCGCAGCTGCACCACCGCATAGGGTTTTTTGGTTTTATTTTCCGGTGCATCAAACGCACCATAACGCTGAGTATCAAACAAACCGACAGGCTTTAGAGGCCCATAGCGCATGGTGTCTTCACCGCGACGTCCCATTTCCTCAATGGGCAAACAGCCCTCGAAAAACTTTGCCGTTTCCTGCTCAAAGTCCTTTAGTTCTGCCTGTTCTGCCGCACATAAGGCTGTCCAAAACGCCAGGTACTCCTCCTTATTCATGGGGCAGTTGAGATAAGCCGCCTCACCACGGTCATAGCGGGAAGCCATAAACGCAACATCGCGATTGATGGACTCGCCTACCACAATTGGGCTGGCCGCATCAAAAAAGCTCATGTAGTCCTGGCCTGTAAACTGGCGCAGGTCCGCCGCCAGGGCGTCGCTGGTCAGTGGCCCTGTGGTCAGCACCACCGGGCCATCGGTCGGAATAGCTGTGACCTCATGACGACGCAACTCAATTAATGGATGCTGCTCTAATGTTTCTGTCAAGTCGCGACTAAAGACGCCCCGATCCACCGCCAGGGCACCGCCGGCAGGGACCGCATGTTCATCAGCCCGGGCAATCACCACTGAGCCGAGCTGTCGTAGCTCCTCATGCAGCAATCCTGACGCGCGATCGGTGGCCTTGGCCCCAAAGGAGTTACTGCACACCAGCTCTGCCACATGCTCTGAGTGGTGGGCCGGACTGAGCTTGACCGGACGCATTTCGTGGAGCACCACGGGAATTCCTGCCTGGGCAATTTGCCAGGTGGCCTCAGTACCGGCAAGGCCACCGCCAATAACGTGGATAGGTTTTGTAGGGTGATCCGTCATAGCGCAAGTAGTGCAGGATTCATCATTGTAGGTTGGGTTGAGCCCGCGAAACCCAACAAATCGACATTGTGATATTTCGTTGGCCTTGTTGGGTTTTGCGTTGATTGGGCTTGGTCAGAGGCGAGGGATATCGCTTGTTGGGTTTCCCATGATAGGTTCGGGCAGAGGCGAGGGGAATTGTGGGGGAGCTCAACCCAACCTACGAGGGGCTGGTCCACTGGGGATAGCCTGCTTCAATCAGGGCCTGATCGCGAATGCGGCAGGAATCACATTTTCCGCAGGGGGTATCTCCACCGGCATAACAAGACCAGGTTTGGGGAATTGGCACCTTTAGCGCCACCGCCCGCTTCACAATATCAACTTTAGAATCCATCACTAAAGGTGCCTTCAGCGTAATCGGGGTTCCCTCTACACCCACCTTTGACGACAAATTTGCCAGGGTTTGAAATGCTTCTAGATACTCAGGTCGACAGTCTGGATATCCTGAATAGTCCACCGCGTTGATCCCTAGATAAATCGCTTCAGCCCCTTGAGCTTCAGCCAGCGATAGGGCCAGGGAAATAAACACCGTATTGCGCCCTGGCACATAGGTAGATGGAATCACATCCGGTGCCACCCCATCTTGAGGCAACGTTTGCTGAGTATCCGTAAGGGAAGAGCCCCCCCACTGGGATAGATTCACATCCACAATGAAATGCTGGTTAATCCCTAGATGACTGGCAATTACCTTAGCCGCCACTAACTCGCGACTGTGGCGCTGACCATAGCGAAACGATAGGGCAATGACGCCATAGCCATCTGCGATCGCTTGGGCAGCGACAGTGGCAGAATCTAACCCACCGGAGAGTAAAACAACGGCCTTTTTCATCTCATCTCCCCTACTCCTACCTAACTCCCAAGAATTTGTGGGTTTGCAAGCTCATACGCCAGCCAGAATGCCGTTTGACATAGTCAAATACCAGCCGCTGACTATGGTCACTGGTCCATTCCGGCTGCAGTAGCTTAATGGTGGTCACCGGCACCTGGGCCGCTTGCTCTTGAGCCCAAATCAGATCGTCTTCGGTGCTAATCACCACTTTCAGTTCATCTGCCTGGGCATAGATACTGGACTGGGGTGGCTTAAAGCGTTTCGGAGACAATGAGACCCAGTCAAACTCACCGCTAAAGGGATGGGCCCCTGAGGTTTCTAGATGAATGCGTAACCCTGCCTGTCGCAGTGCCTGGGTGAGGGGGGCCAGATCGTGCATCAGGGGTTCGCCCCCAGTAATGACCACCATGAAGGGCTGGGCTGTGTGCGCCTGTTTGACCAACTCACCCATGGTCTGCTGCGGATGGGGCTTGGCACTCCAGGAAATTTTGGTATCACACCAGGGGCAGCCCACATCACACCCAGCCAAACGAATAAAAAATGCGCTGGCCCCGCACCAGGTTCCTTCGCCTTGCACAGAGTGAAAGGTTTCAACTATCGGGTAAGTAGTTTCGGCAATATCTGCCGTAGGAGACAAGGTTAGTTCGCTCAGCATCATGCACCCTCATCGTATTCAACCCAAGAATCGGGAGTTTCGGACACCGCCACCTTTAAAGTGACCCCGACAGGTAGCGACTTACAGGTCTTGTCGTAGATGTATTTGGCAATCATCTCAGCGGTCGTTTCATACCCCTCCGGCAGCACCTCATTGAGTAGGCAATGATCCAGCCCCCCTTTTTCCACATCGCGTTTAGCCCAACGCAGGGTCCGAAAATCTGTCACCATCACCTCATGGGGACAATATTCAGAGCTGTGGAGCTTAGCGGCAGCCGCTTCCATACGAACTCGATAGGTGTGGCCATGCATACGTCCGCAGGGGCCGTCATAGTCTTTGATGAAGTGCGCAGCATCAAAGGTAAATTCTGTTTTGAGAGTCCACTTGGCCATGGGTGCTGGAAAACTGATAGGCAGTTTCCCATGATAATTCAGAAATCACTACAACCTGAGTTGTAAGGAAAATATCAGACGCTGAAAATCCAAGAAATCTAAAGTATCCACGAGCATGGTAAATCAAGAACCTAAAAACCTGGCAGAACAGCAGTTAATCCAATCGTTAGATTCGCAACAGTTAGCCCTGGTAGCAACCTGGCTATTATCCGAATTAGAGCATCGGTTTGAAGAAGGCTATAGGCATCCTGATATGGTCTGGTCACTAGCCTGGATGAGTCACAAGCTTTGGATCTTGTCATCTAACAAACAAAATCCCCAATAGCTATATGCGGTCAGCTATCGGGGATTTATTGTTGGCAAATGCAAAGATTAGCAACATCCTAAGTACATAATTTGCGTAGTTTTACTGTACTTTTTACGTACATTCTTCCTATTTTTCCAAACATAACGACTCAAAAAACTAGACTTAATCTTAATCCCCCGTTAATTTCCCCTTGAACTATGCGTACAGAGCCCCCTCTTCATTCCAGCGAGCAGGTACTGCTCAACTCGCTGACGCCAGAACAAATGATGGCGGTCGCCGAATGGATGGGTATAGAAACAAAACTGAGAGCCAAAGAAGGCTACAGCCAGCAAGTAAAAGACACCTTAGAATCCATGGCTGAGCGGCTACGAGATCTAGCTCTACAAAGTAAGTTTTTTACCAAACCCAGTCACAAAAAGGAACCTAAAGGATACGTCGTCAGTTACCTGGAATTCTTGTAGAACCTAAGATTAAGGCGCTTGCCCCCCTTCAACCACGGGAACCTCAATCGACTCCTGAACTTCTGGCCTCGCCTTACTGATCCTGGCCAACATCGCCAGCAAAAACCCTTGGGGAGGGAGATGGCTTGGGCGCTTGGCATTCATAGCCATTGCTTTAATAATGGCTTCTTCTATATCGCCACCGTCTAGAATCGTGGTGATTATCCACATGCGTGCGTATTTTTTAGGCAACATTGTTCACATAATCTTTGCAAAGTAACTAAAAAGCATCAGCAAATTTAACTAGATACTTATCAGGAATTTTTACCAGGTATTCGCAAATACGTACTCTTGTGTTGGTAAGTGCATGGGTGATATAGGGGTCATTAGCGTCTTATAAATTGAACAGTTACAGCGAAAACAATTGATACATAGAGCTTGCAGCAACTATACATTCAGCATGAGCCAATGCTCAGCCGTACTCACCAGAAAAAGTAAAAAATCCGTCAACTGCCAAGGGCAAACGATAAACTACATAAAATTTTTACATTTGTTTGACTAGGTAACGGAGTGTTGACTAAGCGATGTGGCTGAACGTTTGCCTACATTCCACATCAAGATCTTAGCGTCGAGCTAGACACCAACATTTGAGCAACCAAAGCTTCCCTCAGACCCAAAGCTGAATTTCTATGACTGAAAGCCTCGGTGGTCTTATAGAATCTTTCAGAAGTGCTTGATGCTAGGTCAAGCTGACGACATTCTAATGTTGGGTACCCCCTTTATCTTGGGCGTAGACATTTAAGTCTTGTCCTGCCAAAGACTATCCACGGATCAGAACCGCAATTTTCTCCATCCCCTCATCCATGACTAAAAAGCGTATCCTTTCAGGCATTCAAACCACTGGCAACTTGCACTTGGGGAACTATCTCGGCGCAATTCGTAACTGGGTAGAGATGCAGGATGAGTATGATTGCTTCTTATTTTTGGCCGACCTGCATGCCATCACCGTTCCCCACGATCCAAAACTGCTGGCAGAAAATACCTATAAAGTCGCGGCGGCTTACTTGGCCTGCGGCATTGATCCAGAGCGCTCAACGGTCTTTGTGCAATCCCACATCAGTGCCCATAGTGAACTGGCTTGGCTGTTCAACTGCATCACCCCCCTAAACTGGTTGGAACGGATGATTCAGTTTAAGGAAAAGGCTGTCAAGCAAGGAGAAAACGTTAGCGTCGGATTGCTGGATTATCCGGTACTACAGTCTGCAGACATTTTGTTGTATGAACCCGACCTGGTGCCCGTTGGTGAAGACCAAAAGCAGCATATTGAGCTCACCCGCGATATCGCGGTCAGACTAAACCATCAGTTTGGCAAGAAAAAAGAACCGGTACTCAAAGTGCCCGATGCCTTGATTCGTACTGATGGAGCACGGGTCATGAGTTTAACCGATGGCACTAAGAAAATGTCCAAGTCAGACTCATCTGAACTCAGCCGCATTGAAATTGGCGATACCCCTGATTTGATTAAGAAGAAGATCAAAAAATGTAAGACTGACCCCATGCGTGGGTTGGAGTTTGGTAACCCAGAGCGTCCCGAATGCAATAATTTACTGACGCTGTATATGCTGCTATCGGGTCAAGAAAAAGCAGCCGTAGCAGAGGAATGCGCCGATATGGGTTGGGGTCAGTTTAAGCCGTTATTAACGGAAACTGCGATCGCAGCCCTACAGCCAATTCAAGAAAAGTACCAGGCCCTGATGGATGATCGTAGCTATCTTGAATCGGTGCTCAAAAAGGGTAATGAGAAGGCTACAGTTATTGCCAATAGCACCTTAGCTAAGGTTAAGGACGCGTTAGGCTATTCAAAACCGCTATAAAGATTACTGTCCCACTGTCCCGTACCATGGAGGATATCCACTGGACATCTGTTGACTATTCCCCAGGTGAAGCATTTCCCAGGGGAGCGATGTTCTATCTCTCTACAATCTTGCTTAAATAATTTTTTTCGATGAGCACATCTAACGGCTTCCATTCAGCCCCTTCGCTGTTGCGGTCTGCGATCGCAAACCATAAATTTATCATTACCGCCGAGGTGATGCCCCCCAAGGGCGGAAACCCCAGCCACATGATCAAAATGGCGCAGCTGCTAAAAGGACGGGTGCACGGTGTCAATATCACCGATGGCAGCCGGGCCGTGTTGCGGATGTCCTCGCTAGCCTCGGCAGTATTGCTTAAGCAAGCGGATGTTGAACCCATTTGTCAGATGGCCTGTCGAGATCGCAACCGCATTGCCCTCCAGGCTGATCTGATGGGAGCCCATGCCCTGGGCATTCACAATGTTTTAGCCTTAACCGGTGACCCCGTTAAAGCGGGCGACCACCCTAAAGCGCGAAGCGTTTTTGATCTCGAATCTGTGCGGCTGTTGCGAACCATTGGCCAGCTCAACCGGGGGATTGACCTCAACGAGAAAAAATTACCCGACGGTCCCCTGAACATTTTTGCCGGAGCCGCCATTGATCCCCAGAGCCCCAGCTGGTCTGGCTTACAAAAGCGCTTTGAGCGTAAGGTCGAAGCTGGTGCCCAATTTTTCCAAAGCCAGCTAATCTCTGACTTTGAGCGTCTAGAAAAGTTTATGACCCAGATTGCAGCCCAGGCCCAAAAGCCCATTTTGGCTGGCATCTTCCTGCTCAAGTCGGCTAAGAATGCAGCTTTTCTAAATCGCAATGTGCCTGGCGTTCACATTCCAGATGACATTATCAACCGTCTGGCCACAGCGAAAGAACCCTTGCAAGAAGGAATTGCGATCGCGGCTGAGCAAATCAAACTGGCTCAAAGTCTGTGCCAGGGTGTGCATATTATGGCCATTCGTCGCGAAGATCTGATTCCAGAAATTTTGGACCGGGCAGGCATTGGCCCGATTGACAAACCGAAAACATCGATGGAAACGCCTCAGCCATTAGAATTTCCAGTGTTGCAAAACTAAACTTGATCTATGAATCTACAGCCTCAGCCCATGGCAGATCGTGGGAGCGGTTAGGCCTGACCATTGTCCCAAAAGCATCATGCCCTGCTTACGCCACACCCCTAGGTCTGCGCAGAAATCCCCACCAAGGATTGCAAGTCATAGTCGCGATCGCAATCCCTCAGGCAAATTCCCGCACTAATCACCGCTAGATCATCCTTAGCAAGGGTACTCGTATGAGACTCACCATCCGCCGTAGTCCAATGAGCTGACCAAAAGTCTCCTTGCTCCTGACAATGTTGCAAATTACCATCGCCAGTTTTAATCGCTAAGCTATAGGCCGTAAGAGCCTCTGGGGTTAAGCCTGCCATATGCAGCTCATCGGGCGCAGTACCCTCAGCAAGCGATTGACAAAGGTAGGGTGAGATTGCATGCTCTGCTGACCGCTCTCCCTGCTCAAACCAGAAAGCATTGCCATCCCAGCGAGCAATCACCTGATCAAAGGCAAACGCATCAGTCACCAAATGCACCACCACAGGCCTCACTTCCCCTAGCTGCCGGTGCACATCAGCTTCATTAATTGGATAAGCTAACCAGCTACGATGATATAACCGATGCACTAAATAAAATCGAAACGGCTGCAATCGCCGTAAATATTGCGCTATCTCAGGTACTCCTGCTTCCTTAACCAAGGTAACAGTCTCATAGGTCGTCGGGCGAAACAGTCCCCAACCTTCAAAAGGCCATCCCTTTAATGTAAATGTATACACCAATCCGTTCACACGGGTACGCAAATAGCCCTGGCGTACACAGGGGGCTAAAAAGTCTGATTGACTAACAGTCTGTTCAGTCTCGATTAAGTGATTCAGTAGCTGATGGATACTTACCATGGGGTCACCTCCTGAATATCTTTAACAGTGACCCCGGTGTGAATTCCTAACGGATATCCCAAGCTATACGGGATCTTGCTTAATTGCCTGGACAAATTCCACAATTTTCTGCGGAACGTCCGGAAAAAGGCTACCGAGTTTTTTAATAACGTTATGGATGCCCTCACTGCCTCCAGCAATTAAACCGGCTGTTAATATGACATCCAACACTCGAAACAAATAGAAGCGAAAGATCTCCAACACAGACTCTGGTACTGGAAAGTTGAATGCATTTTCTAGAGATCGCACACCCACTAAACTAATCAGCGCTCCAAAAATAATAGCCACTCGCAAAAGATTCTGGCGCATGTAGGTTCTATAAACCCGAAGCTTTTCCTCTGCATTAAATAAACGCAGCTGAGTTGCTTCAATAACTACGCTCTTCGAACTCGCCTCAGCCTGAGCGAATAGCCCCTGAAGCTCCAGCTGCATCTGCTCTACCTGAACAGCTAATCGCTCTTTCTCCGGTGATAAATATGAAAGCTTGTATACCTCTAGGGCACGCTCTAAAAAAAGAGCTATAACTATTAATAGTGTCAGCTGCTGGATAACAATCTTAAGAATAGAACCCTGCAGTGCAGGGGGATCCATCGGAATCAGGATATACAATAAACCACATACTAAAACCGTATAGAACGCATAACGAGGAAATTTTAGTAGGGATTCACGGTCCATAGAATTGCTTCCAGATAGCTCTCTGTTTGAGCATTTCATTATCTATGGCTGCTTGTCTACAGTTTCTATAGATTCTTCACTGCCCCAAAATAACGTGGTCGCCAATAAAAGCATGGGCTAGAAGTTATTAGTTATTGGGTATTAGGTGTGCGGTTAAGGTGCATGGCATAAAGCTAAATGTAAGACCCACAATGCTAAATCCAAAACTCATAACTAAGCCCTCAGGTTCTCCATCTAAGAGAGTAAGTCACGAACTTTTTTCAGGTCTCGCTTACTACACTGACGTTTCTTTGCAGCGTAGATCCTTCGACCATATGTTCGCAAAGCTTTTTTGGCATCAATTGTCTCTTTGAGTAACATATCCCAGACAAAGGAAGATGATAGTACCTCAAAGGTAATGCGATACCAGATATTCTTTATTTGACGATACTGTTCATAAGCACTGATTTCAATCTCACGTTTAGGGGGGGTAGGTTCCAATCTACGGCACGTCAGGGGAGCCACACACAGCAATCCCGTTTCAGGGTGCACATAGAATTTTGTTCCATAGCTGTCTGCTAAAGAAGGCCGTTCGCCACGCCAGGACCAACGATTATTGTTGGCATACGGTAGACCATCAATAATTTCCACATGCTGTTCTACAAAATCCCAAAGGTGATCAATCACATGCTGACCAGCCATGGTACGAGGATTAAGATCACGACAGAGACGACTATACACCTGGTCCCAGGGTTGACCCACTTGCGATTGCAACAACTTACGCAACGGTCCTAGATGATCCGATAACCACTTCGATTTCCGTCGTGGCTTAATCAGATATGGGCTCAGCAACCCATCTTCGGTTGCTACCCGCGTAATCTGCTCCAGCTCTTTGCGATATCCTTTGAGTTTTTTAGAACTAATACGCATCCCACCTCGGGGACGCTCAATCACAATTTCACTCAGTCGATGTTCGCTCATAATGCAAACTCAATAACAATCTTATGTAAGGCTTTTCCTTCTGGGCATTTTTTATTACACCCATGCCAGGTAAGACTTTCAACCGAATATGGGCCATTTCGGCCTCCAACGATAACAACTAATGGAGAGGACGGGACTCGAACCCGCATCGACCAACGATAACTTTCAGGAAACGCGCTTCCTTACTACCCGCAGGCAGATGGGAACTTCCCCCATCTCGGACAATGAATTCCTTTCAGTGCTTCTGCAACCTGTTATCCGTTTACGGTTTTCGGGAAACGTCGCGATGCAACTATGAACCCTACTTTGGTAAACCTGGTCGTCCTGATGGGAACCGTCTTCCAACGTTTTTACGGCTGCCTTGTCCAATTTAGGCTACCTCCCCTTGGGTTGACCGACGGGGCTTGAACCCGTTAACACTGGTTTCACAGACCAGCTCCTCGTCCACTTCGGATTCGGCCAACATAATAAATTCGAAGAGATTATTGGGTGGACACTGGTCGGAATTGTAGGCGTAAGCCTTCTCGCTAGAGTACCGACATCTTTCTGCTTGCAAGGCAGATGCTTTTCCAGTTAAGCTACAGGCCCATTGTTTGCAGTGGCAGGAGTGGTAGGATTTGAACCTACACAGATCGAGTTAGAAGATCGATGCCCATCCTCTAGGCGACACTCCCTTGCTAAGCTGTTGCTCGAATTGTTGACCTCACAACTTCTAAAATTTGACCTAATTTGTTCAGACCGCTGCCATCTTTTCCACACCCCCAATAGTAATCTCCAGGAGCATTTTCAACCAATGTCTCATTGTCAGTCCCTAGCAAAATAGCTTGGATATCCGCATGTGTGCGAAATTTAGTGAGCACGGCTCGATGCATAATGTCATCTTTGACCTGTTCCCAATCAGGACGAAGGGGATGGCTTCGGTTTCGACCCATCACAGCCGCATCCTTGGGTGCTTTCGCATTGCCAATTTTGTCGGCCCAGCTTGGATCGGTTTCTATGAATTTCTGAGCCTGGAAGTAATGTTCTGTTGTCGGCCACCATCGACCATCTAACAACACACCATGTCTCGAAAAATTTGAGAAACACCCGTAAGGTTCTTCGCGATTGCTATAAAAATAAATCGTCATAAAAACCTCCACCTTCATTCAGGAAATCCTTGTAGGGGCAACGCCTTGTGCCTGCCCTGTTGCAGAATCTTGTGATGAGTTTTTACACACTCCTTAGAGGATGGCTACTTTAAAGCCGACCTTTCAGATTCTTCGCGATCCCTGTTTGCAAACGCACATCGTTTTGGTATTACCGTTCCTCTCGTCCTTAAAGTATGTAGGCTCTAACCGTGAGGGCACGCATTATGATCCTGGCCTCCTGAAGAGACGTTCTATGGAACGTCTCTTCAGGGTAATTTCTAAATAACATAAACTTCAATAAAAACAACCTCCTTACTGGTTAATAACAAGCACCTCTACTAGCCTTTGTAGGCTTTACCTTCTCGAAAAGTACCTAGGACCATCGCCTTCGAAGGGCGCTGCTCTGAATCCGCTGGGCTATGGAAGCAAGTGGTAGTCCCGATAGGAATCGAACCCGTAACCTTCTGTGGGTAAAACAGCTGCTCTGCCAATTGAGCTACACCAGCAATAGTCCCCGAACCCACCCTCACTAAATTCAACCGATCAACACAAGGTAGTAAGCAGTCACAATAGGATGTGCACTTGTCACAATGCTGGGCGTAATTTATAAACGGGAATCGAACCCATTTGCACTGCCCCAGCGCATCCAAGGGTCGTTTGGTATACGACGTTTCCAACTTGCCCAGTTGGCGGGTTGTGTTCGCTTCTGTTGAATTTAGCTACCGACTATTTGTTTTAACCACCTAACAGGTCAATCTGCCAGTTCAGCGATTGAATCTGGGCATCTAGCAAACGATAATCCCGTGAGATACCGTCTAACTGACGCTGTAGACTGCCAATATCTACTGTACTCACAAATCTCACTTCTGAACGGCTGTACCGATCATGGGTAATGGAGGCGGCTTGGATTAGGTTTTCCAAAACACTTCGCTTAGTGAATAGAGTATCCCGCTGAGCCAGGGCATCTGACAGAGAACCCTCAGCAAATGCTGTATTAGCATTAGGGCACCTCTATTTATTAGGCTTCTGAAAAATCGAGTCTCATCTGAGACTGTTATCCTCCCCTTTTTTTAGATGTTGAAGGGTTCCAAACGGACAAAATCTGTTCATGGGGGCTGTTTTAGAGCTGGCTATCCTGTCGCTTAGGCCGTGGCTTCAGCCATGTCTTGCTTTAGCCAGAAGACATAGCGCTTGAAATTATAGGTCAAGTTTTTGAGACCGAGCATGATTTCGGCTCTCGCTAACCCAATGGTTCGAATGACTTTACCTCCCATCTCATTGACCATTGAACCAAACACGTGTTCAACCTTGGCCCGCGTTTTTGAGCGCTCACGATTATCCGCTATCTGCTGTTCGCTCAGGGGGCGATAGCGATAGGCCCGTTCGTTGATATGACTCTCAAAGCCCATCATCTCTAACACCGTGACAATCGCTATCGAGAGATAGGCACTATCGGCCCACAACTCATCATCAGTATTGTCTGCATCCAGCAGCTGA